>JBGPKX010000001.1:0-43733 GCA_041486185.1 Bryobacteraceae bacterium
AGCGGCCGCGCGATTCTCGGCACCCTCGAATCAGAACGGCTCACGCTGGAAGAACTGCACCGATTTCCGAACACGCCGGTGCGCGTTCTTTCTTCTCTCTACTGGGACACGCCGCGGCTTTGGCACGAAATTCAGCAGGGCATGGCCATCGCCGGCCGGGAAAGGCAGCTGAGGCTGGATGGCATCGGCGTCGACACCTGGGGCGTGGATTTTGCACTGTTGGGGGCGGATGGCGCATTGATAGAGAATCCCCGCCACTATCGCGACGCGCGCACCAACGGCATGCTGGAAGCAGCGTTCAAAGTCGTCCCGCGTGAGGAAATCTTCGCACAAACAGGCATCCAGCTGATGCAGATCAATACGCTCTATCAGCTTTACGCGATGCGGCTGGCGGGATCGCCGGCGCTGGCAAGCGCACGCACGCTGCTCATGATGCCGGACCTGTTCAGCTATTGGCTCACGGGCGTCGCGAAATCCGAGGCAACCATTGCCAGCACATCGCAAATTTTCAATCCGTGCATTGGCGGTTGGGCAACGGAGCTTCTTGACCGGCTCGATTTGCCGAAAGGTATCCTGCCTGAAATTGTGCAACCCGGAACAAGGTTGGGCTCACTATTGCCGGCGGTCGCCGATGCCAGCGGACTTGGCGAAACATCCGTGTACGCTACTGGCTGCCACGATACGGCCTCGGCGGTGGCGGCGGTTCCCGCGGATGGCGATAGCTGGTGCTACATCAGTTCCGGGACGTGGTCGCTGATGGGAGTGGAGCTTGACGCGCCGGTGATCGATGGGCGGTCCCTCGGCCTCAACCTCACGAATGAAATGGGCGCTGGCGGCAAGACGCGGTTGTTAAGAAATATCGCGGGCCTGTGGCTGCTTCAGGAATGCCGGCGTTCCTGGACGTCGACGGGTTGTGAGTACAGCTACGAAGGCCTGGCCACTATGGCCGCCGCTGCGCCACCGTTTTCATGGGTTATCGATCCTGATGCGTTTCTGGAGCCGGGCGACATGCCAGAGAAAATTCGCGCGTATTGCGAATCGACCGGGCAGCGGCCACCAGATTCAGCCGCAGCCATCGCGCGTACGATTTTCGAAAGCCTTGCGCTGCGCTACCGGGAGGTTCTCGAGAGCTTGGAAACGCTGCTCGGCAGGAAGCTCGAAACCATTCATATTGTGGGCGGAGGGTCGCGTAATCGCGTGCTGAACCAGTTTGTCGCCGATGCTACGGGCCGCATGGTGATCGCGGGGCCGTCGGAGGCTACGGCGATGGGCAATATTCTGATTCAGGCGATGGGCGCAGGCCAACTCGCCGGGCTGGCTGAAGTGCGGAGAATCGTGCGGAGGTCGGTTGGGCTCGAAACGTTCATACCGAACGCGTCGGCTGAGTGGGAGCGCGCTTACGACAGGTTTCGAGAAATTACGCGGCGATAGGTGGCCTGGCGCACTACTTCTTGAGTGAAAACACGCACAGGCAGGAATGCCTGTGCCACCTTACTTCCCCGTATATCCTCCGTCCACCATCAAGTGCGTGCCGGTAATAAAGCTGGACTCGTCCGACGCGAGGAACAAGGCGGCGTTGGCGACTTCACGCGGCTCACCCAGGCGATTGAGCATGTGTAGAGGAGCCACGCGATCGCGCCACTGCTCAAAGGTGAGACCCAGGCGTTCGATCTCGCGGTAGGATGCGCTGGTGAGGATGCAACCGGGGCAGATACTATTGACCCGAATTTTGTACGGGGCGAAATCGAGCGCCATGCACTTGGTCATGGTGAGCACGGCGCCTTTGCTCGCGTTGTAGGTGGCGAAGTCCGGCTGCGCGATGATGCCGCTCATGGATGCCATGTTGACGATCGCCCCTCCGCCTCTGGAGCGCATATGCGGGATAGCGTGTTTGGAAACGAGCGCGGTGCCGATCACGTTTACACCCAGCACCTTCTGCCAGTCCGCGACTTCCGCCTGCTCCACGTTCTTCTGTGTAAAGTCGGCGGCGTTGTTGATGAGAATGTCGATTCCGCCAAAGGTCGCGACCGCCGTCTCGGAGATCTTGCGGGCGCCCGCCTCTTGCGAAATGTCAGCAACCGCAAGAACCGCCTCGGCGCCCAGGTCCTTCACTTTCTTCAGGGTTGATTCTCCGGCGCGCTGGCTAATGTCATTGAGAACCAGCTTGGCGCCCTCTTCGGCAAAACGAATGGCGATGGCCTCTCCGATGCCCGCACCCACGCCGGTGATGATGGCAACCTTGTTGGCAAGCCGCATGTGCCGCAGATACCGGGCTACTTAGAGACAGGCACGGGAGTAAGGTCGCGGCTGGTCACGACTTTGTCGATCATGCCGTACTCCACGCCCTGCTCCGCGCTCATGATGTAGTCACGATCCACGTCGCGCGCGATACGCTCGACCGGTTGCCCGGTAAATTCGGCCAGGATTTGGTTCAGCGTCTCGCGCATGCGCAGGATTTCCTTGGCGTAGATGTCGATGTCGGCTGCCTGGCCCGCCAGTCCGTGCATGGATGGCTGATGAATCATGATCCGCGAATTGGGCAGGCTGAAGCGCTTGCCCTTGCTGCCGGCCGCCAGCAGGACCGCCGCCATGG
Organism: Bryobacteraceae bacterium; assembly: GCA_041486185.1. Lineage (GTDB taxonomy): Bacteria > Acidobacteriota > Terriglobia > Bryobacterales > Bryobacteraceae > QHXW01. The sequence goes on from JBGPKX010000001.1 coordinate 2,594, forward strand.
ACGCGGCTTGGCCCACGCAGAACGTTACGATGTCCGGACGCACGAATCGCATGGTGTCCAGGATCGCCAGACCGGCCGTGATGGAACCGCCGGGCGAATTGATATAGATCGAGATGTCCCGCTCGGGGTCTTCAGCCTCAAGAAACAACAATTGCGCGATGATTAGATTCGAAACCGCATCATCAATCGGCGTACCCAAGAATATGATGTTTTCTTTTAGCAGGCGTGAATAGATATCGTATGCACGCTCACCTCTGGAAGTCTGCTCGACTACCATGGGAACCAGAACGGACTCACCCATCTGATGGCTCTCCTTAGCTTTTTTGAAAAGACTTAGTTCTATTTCTTGACCGGGGCGCGTTTGGTCCGGCGTTGTTTGTCGAGCATTCGCCGCTTCTGATCGAGCGCCTTCGCCAGATCCGCAATAGTATTCCGCCCCAAATAATCCATGATACGCGAACGCAGCGTTTTCCACGAATCGTGCAGCGGGCATGGCATATCATCGGAGCACTCGGCCAAGCCGCTGGCGCACTTCTCGTAGTCCGCGAGACCGTCGAGCGCCTCGACAATATCCAGCATCCGTATCTCCTCGGCTGGAACACGCAGCGAAAATCCTCCCGTCGGCCCCTTGCTGGAGCGCAGCAAGCCCTTGCGGGCGAGCTGCTGCAGGATCTTAGCGAGGAAGTGGGCCGGAATCTCCTCTTCGGCGGCAATCTGTTTCACCATCGCGTATTTCCCATCGGGAACCTGCGCCAAGTGTACGGAAGCACGGATGGCGTATTCAGCAGAGCGGGAATAAAGCATGAGCGGGTACCTGAAGCTTCATTCTACCCCGTGGGCGGCGGAGTCAGCCGACTTTTGCCGGGCATCCTTGCGTGGCCCGACGCAGATAAGCCGGTGGAATCAGCAGCGTCACTGCGTCGGGCACGAGACCGATTGACGCAGGCAGACGGCCGGCGTACTCGCCATCCACCTGGATGTAGACACGCGGGTCGGCCGGATGAAACATACGGACGTTGCGGGCCATGGTGAACGAAACTCCTCCCATACCCGCCAGCCGGCCGCTGATCATGCCTAACACGTACTTGAGGTAGGGCAGAGAAGATCGGCCGCGGAAGACGACCACTTCGAACCGCTCATCGAGCAGGCTGGCGCGGTGTGCGATTTCGAAATCGCCGCCATAGTTGCGCACCCGGCTGACGAGCGCAAACGAGCACATCTCACGTGTTCCGCCGTCGATCTCTATTTCGAACTCCGGGAATCGCCTGAACGCCTGGCCAAGACCACTGATCCAGTAGGCGCCTTTGCCCAGGCGGCTTTTCAGGCGCGCGTTGAGATTGTAAACGATATGCGCGTCAAAGCCTATGCCCGCCATGGAAAGGAAGTGCCGAGGTCCGGAGCCGCAGTCGAGCCGCCCGATGGCAATGCGGCGGGCGATGTACTGCGGGATCAATTTGGCGGTCCGTTCGAGATTACGCCCCAATCCAAGTTCGGTGGCGAGGACGTTGGCTGTGCCAGCGGGCAGGACGCCCAGGGGAACGGAGGAGTTGACCATTCCATCCAAGGCTTCGTTGATGGTACCGTCGCCACCGGCGGCCAGGATCAACTCCGCTCCCTGCTCGATGGCCGTGCGAGCGATCTCTCCGGCAGTACCCGGCCCGGTTGTGGGTATCATCGAGATGACGTAGCCGGCGTCGGCGAGGATTTTGGCCGCGCGTTCCAGCCGGTGGCCACCCTTTCCGCGAAGCCGTCCCGCAACGGGGTTGTAGATTAGAGCTGTGGGATGAGTGCTGATAGGGGAACTCGTGGCGCGCTAGTCAGAGGCGCATATGCGCCTTTGCTCGGATCATTATAATGGAATCGCATGAAGGCGAAACTCGTTGACGAAGTGGAAGAGCTAAGGAACACCCTCCGCCGTCACGAATATCTGTACTATGTGCTCGACCAGCCGGAGGTCAGCGACGCGGAATACGATGCGCTGATGAACCGGCTTCGGGATCTTGAATCACAGCATCCCGAGCTGGCCACACCCGATTCGCCCACGCAGCGGGTGGGCGGGAAGCCTCGCGCGGGATTCGTCAAGGTGAAGCACAGCGCCGCCATGCTGAGCCTGGATAATGCGCTGAACGAACATGAGCTGCGCGCATTTGACGCCCGTGTTCGCGAGTTGCTGGGGAATGAGCCGTACCGGTATGTGGCTGAGCTGAAGCTCGACGGTCTTTCCATGGCCGCACATTATGCGGAACACCGGTTCGTTCAGGCTGTGACGCGCGGCGATGGGCTCGTTGGAGAGGATGTCACGGAAAATGCCCGCACCATCCGGTCACTGCCTCTGCGCACTTCATCGACGCTCGATCATTTCGAGGTACGGGGCGAGGCCGTCATGTTGAGGCGCGCATTCGAGAGGCTCAATCAGGAGCGAGATGAGCGCGGGCTTTCGCGTTTTGCCAACCCGCGCAACGCCGCGGCAGGCTCGCTGCGCGTGCTCGATCCTTCGATCACGGCTTCGCGCCGCTTGGAGTTCTACACCTACTTCCTGCTGGTGGACGGGCGGCCGTATTACGCCAGCCACTGGGAATCGCTCGAAGCGCTTAGCCAGATGGGGTTCAAAGTGAACGCCAGACGCAGGCTCTGTCGGAACCTGGAAGAGTTGCTAGCCTTCTGCAAAGAGTGGGAGTCGAAGCGCGACGACCTGCCATACGAGATCGACGGCGTGGTGGTCAAAGTGGATTCGCTCGAGCAACAAAACCGGCTCGGGTTCACGGCAAAGGCGCCACGCTGGGCCATTGCCTTCAAATATGCCGCACGGCAGGCCGTCACGACGGTAGAGAGTATCGACGTGCAGGTCGGCCGGACGGGAGCCTTGACTCCAGTCGCACGTCTCACGCCAGTGGAGGTGGGTGGTGTCACGGTATCGCGCGCCACACTCCACAATGAAGACGAAATCGCGCGGCTCGGTTTGCAAATCGGCGATTCGGTGGTGATCGAACGCTCGGGTGATGTGATTCCGAAAGTCGTGCGCGTGCACACGCAGGGTTCGTATCGCCGGCCCTTTCAAATCCCGAAACATTGTCCGGTATGCGGCGGCAAGGTGGTGCGCGAAGAGGGCGAGTCTGCCAGCCGCTGCATCAACACCAATTGCCCGGCACGTTTGAAGGAGTCTATCCTCCATTTCGCGTCCCGGGGAGTCATGAATATCGACGGCCTGGGTGACGCGCTCGTAGACCAGCTCGTGGATCGCAGAATTGTCGCCAGCGTTGCGGATATCTACGACCTGAATGTGGACAAGCTGGCGGCCCTCGATCGTATGGGCAAAAAGTCCGCCGCGAACGTCGTCCGGAACATCGAAAGATCCAAGCAAAATCCTCTTCCACGCGTGATCAACGCATTAGGCATCCGCTTCGTCGGCGAGCGCACGGCCATTTTCCTGGCCGATGAGTTCGGTGACCTTGACAAGATTTCCGCGGCGCAACCCGACGAGCTACAAAAGGCCGAAGAAGTTGGGCCGAAGGTGGCCGAGAGCATCTACCAGTTCTTCCGCGAGCCCCGGAACCAGGACCTTGTGGAGCGGTTGAAATCCGCCGGCTTGCAGTTCGAATACAGAACGCGGCGCAGACCCGGTGGTCCACTGGCAGGCCTCACGTTCGTACTCACTGGTGCGCTGACCGGCTTGAGCCGCGAAGAAGCGCGGAAACGCATCGAAGCGGCGGGTGGAAAAGTCGGCACTGCCGTGAGCAAGAAGACCAATTTTGTGGTCGCCGGCGAAGACCCAGGGTCGAAACTCGACAAAGCTCTTGAGTTAGGTGTGGAAGTGATCGACGAAAGGAAGCTGATCGAGCTGCTGGAGCATGGCCTTTCGTGATCCTGCGCCGTGTCCGGCCACTCGGATCTACCGCTCAGCCACTTCCCCTGTGAAGAAAACCCCCGTTGCTTGGGAACCCAACGGCACGTTGCGCCGTAGGAAAAGCTATGAAACTCGTGCTGATTTGGTTGATGGCATCGACCGGGGCATTTGCGCAACTGGCCTACGGAGTAAAGGGCGGCGCTCCTCTTACCGATTTCTACCACGCTGTAGATAACCCGGGCGCCACGTTCCGGTCCAGTGCCACGCCCTTCATTCTTGGGCCGACCATCGAGGTGCATTTTCCGGCGGGCTTCGGAGTGGAGTTCGACGCACTCTATCGGAGGTTCCACTACGATGCTTCAAGCAACCTCGTTGATGTGATCGTGAATGGCACGGCTGCAAACGCCTGGGAGTTTCCACTGCTCGTGAAATACAAGACTCCTGGGGTGATCCTCAGGCCTTTCCTTGACGCCGGTTTTGCGTTCGATCACTGGAGCGGGTTCAAGCAGATCGTGCAGATTCCCAACTCTCTGGGATCGACCAAGACGAACGCATCGGGAATAAACAAGGGTGTGGTGCTGGGCGCCGGAGTGGAACTCAATTTGCGTCTAGTTCGGCTTTCACCCGAAATCCGTTTCACGCACTGGGGTGCGGCGAATCTGGATGATTTGGGCGGCGTGCTGCGGTCGGGACAGAATCAGGCCGAGTTCCTCATCGGACTGACGTTCTAATGCGTTGCGGCGGCGATGTGGAGCTTCTCTACGTCGGCGGCCTCACCGAACTTGATCCCCTGTAACGCAGGATCGATACTGCGCAGCAGTCCGGTCAGCACGCCGCCGGGCCCGACTTCGAAGAAGCGGTCGACGCCTTGTGTCGCGAGATAGCGGATGGACTCCTCCCATCGCACCGTGCTTGGAATTTGTTCGATGAGGCCGCGGCGGGCCTCCGTGCCTGTGCGTACTTCCTGCGCCTGCCAGTTATTGATGAGAGGCCAGTCGAGATCGTCGAATGGGATGGCAGCAAGCTCCGCCGCCATGCGGGCCTGAGCCGGTTTCATCAGAGAGCAGTGGAAGGGAGCACTGACGGACAGTGGCACCGCGCGCCGCGCACCGGCTGCCTTGGCAAGCTCCATGGCTCGGTTCACCGCCCCGGCGTGTCCGGCAATCACCACTTGATCGGGCGCGTTCAGATTTGCCGCGCTGACGACTTCGCCTTGAGCGGCTTGCTGCAAAATCTCGTCGAGCCGGCCCGCGGGAAGCTTGAGCAGCGCGGCCATGGCGCCTTGTCCCGGCGGAACAGCCTCCTGCATAACGCGGCCCCGCTTTCGAACCAGGCGTAACGCGTCGGTGAACCGCAATGATCCAGCCGCTACCAGCGCGGAGTATTCCCCGAGGCTATGGCCTGCAACGTAGTCGGGACGCACTCCCTGTTCACGCAGCACCGTGAACGCGGCAATAGATACGGTGAGAAGAGCGGGTTGCGTGTTTTCAGTGAGTTTCAATTCTTCTTCACTGCCCTCGATACAAAGCCGCGCTATCGCGAACCCCAGCGCTTGATCGGCCGTTTCGAAAACCAGCCGCGCCGCCGGATATGCTTCCGCGAGTGTCCGGCCCATGCCCACGTACTGCGAACCTTGCCCCGGAAACAAGAATGCTGTTTTGCCCATTGGATGAGATTGTATGATGGACAGATGAGTTCCGCTACCTCGACCCCCGGTAGTGCCCCCGATGTCTCCGACGCCCAGCAGGTGATGGACCTGGAGCGCGAGTTCCTCCTTCAAAACTACGCGCGCTATCCGTTGGTTCTCGACCGCGGCGAAGGCTGCTACGTCTACGACGTGGATGGCAAATGTTATCTGGATTTCATTGCCGGAATCGGCGTCAACGCGCTGGGCCACGCGCACCCCCGCATCGTGGACGTGATCCGCGAGCAGGCCGGCCTGCTGATCCACTCCTCGAACCTCTACTATCACCGCTTTCAGGGAGCACTGGCAAAAAAGCTGGCCGAGGTGAGCGGGCTGCAGCGCTCGTTTTTCGCCAACAGCGGGACCGAAGCCATGGAAGGCGCGCTCAAGATGGTGCGTGCCCATGGCACCAAGATCAGCGCCGAAAAATTCGAGATTCTCGCGCTCGAAAACTCATTTCATGGCAGGACTCTGGGCGCGCTCTCTGTCACCGGCCAGCCGAAGTACCGCCACGACTTCGAACCGCTGCTACCGGGCGTGAAATTTCTACCGCCGAACGATTTGGCGGCACTCGAGCAGGCATTCAGCCAGCGCACAGCGGGCATCGTGATCGAGTGGATTCAGGGCGAGGGCGGCATCTTTCCGATTTCCGATGAATATGGCCGAAAAGCACGCGAGCTGGCGGACCGCTACAACGCGCTTCTGATTTTCGACGAGATTCAGTGCGGGGTGGGACGACCGGGCACGTGGTTCGGTTATCAGCTGGCCAATCCGGTAGTGCTGCCGGACGTCATGGTTGCGGCGAAGCCGCTGGCTTGCGGACTGCCGCTTGGCGTAATCGTGGCCAATGAAAAAGCCGCGGAAGCCATCGGCCCAGGGATGCATGGCTCCACCTTTGGAGGAAGCGCACTGGCGTGCCGGGTCGCGCTGGAATTCTTCGACATTCTGGATGAACTCATGCCATCGATACGCCGCGTCGGCGATTACTTTCGCGGGCGTCTTGAAGACCTGGCGCGCAAGTACCCGTTCCTGCGCGAGGTGCGGGGCCGGGGCCTGATGGTCGGCGTGGATATGAGCGTGCCGGGCAAACAAATGGTGCTGGATGCCCAAGCTCGGGGCCTGCTGATCAACTGCACACACGATACCGTGCTGCGATTCCTGCCGCCCTACATCGTTACAGAAAAGGAAGTGGACGCGGCTATCAAAATACTGGAGAGCATCTTCGCCGCGCAGCCGTCACAGTAAATCTTCACGTTTGTTCTTTTCCAGCAACTTTACGATGTCGCCAACCTGCTGTGCCCGATTGCGGTCCGCAATCAAGAGCGCATCGGGAGTGTCGACCACAATGAGGTTGTTGGCGCCCAGTAGGGCCACCAGCTTCTTTCCGGCGTCAATGTAATTCCCGCGGCTGTCCGCCGAGACGATGAGAGATCGCGCTGCATTGCCGTCGCGGTCTCGTGGCAATAACTCGTATACCGCGTTCCAGCTTCCAACATCGTTCCACCCGATGTCATCGCAAGCCAGTCCTTCAACGTTTGCTACGCGCTCGAGCACGGCATAATCGACGGAGATGTTTTCACAGAGCGGAAAGGTTTGGTTGAGCGCTGAAGTGAAACTCTTGTCGGAGAAACGGGGCAGGGAAGCGAGCAGCGTCGCGGTTTTGGGTAAGTAACGGCGAAGGGCTTCCAGCAGCACCTCAGCGCGCCAGAAAAACATGCCCGCGTTCCAGAAGAAGCGCTCGGCCGCAAGATATTTCCTGGCGGTGCGTGCGTCCGGCTTTTCGTGAAACTTCAACACGCGCACGGGATCGAGCGCGCCTGGCCGCGTACCACGTGGAAATTCAATGTAGCCGTAGCCGGTTTCCGCCCATCGCGGCGCAATCCCCAGCACCACCATCTTGCCCTTGCTGGCCGCATGGAATGCCGCACGCGCAAGCTGCAGATAGCGTCTTGGCTTGCCAATCACATGGTCCGACGGAAAGACGCCCATTACCGCGTTGCGATCGAGTGAATGGAGGATGTGCGCCGCCAGGCCAATCGCGGGTGCGGTGTTTCGCTGCGCGGGCTCGGCCAGAATCTGCCGGCGCGGAATCGTAGGCAGTTGGCGCACAATCTCGTCGCGCAGAAGCTCATTGGTGAGCACCCACAGCCGCTCGGGAGGGATGAGCGGCGCCAGGCGGTCCACCGTTGACTGGATAAGCGAGCGTTCTCCTACAATCGAGAGCACCTGCTTGGCGCTACGGCGCCGGCTGCGCGGCCAGAACCGTGTGCCGCGGCCTCCGGCCAGGATCAGGCCGTAATAATTGGGCATGGCTACGAAACGGGGTAGCCGTGAATCAGCCTGAATGTCCGGCGCCAGCGGGTCTTGGTAAAGAAGTGCTCCAGCAAATCGATGAGGTGGTCGATCCCAATAGCTGGATTGGACAGGGCTTCCGTGGAAGCGTCATAGGACCAGTAGATAATCAGCGGTTTGCCGATGATGTTTTCGCGCGGCACGAAACCCCAATAGCGGCTGTCCAGCGAGGAGTCGCGATTGTCGCCCATTGCAAAGTAGTGTCCGGGGGGAACGACGACTTCGTGGTTCTGGACATTGTTCATAAGCATTTCCTGCGCCGGCGGATAGAGATTTACGTTCGGTTCCCCGGGGAAATTGTCCCGGTAGGAATCGATATATTCGGTCTTGTTGTACTTGTACGGCTCGTCGAGCGGATGGCCGTTCGAGAACAAGCGCTTGTTGACCATGCGTATGTGATCTCCAGGCACTCCCATCACGCGTTTGACGAATGTTTGGCGGATGTCGATGGGGTACCGGAACACAATGATGTCGCCGCGTTTTACGTCTTCATAGGGCAGCAGGTGCCTGGTGAGAGGGCCGGGCGGCGCGTATGCCAGCTTGTCGACAAGCAGATGATCGCCAATCAGTAGCGTATCTTCCATGGATCCGGTGGGAATCACGAACGCCTGCACAAGGGTTGTGGTTCCGAACAGAAGCAGGATGATGGTGACGGTCCATTCGGCAATCACCCCACGGGGAATGTCGCTCTTGCGAGGCTTCTTGGTTTGCTCCGGCGCCTCCTCGGCTATGCCGGTCTTTTCTTGGCTCACGATAAAACCATTGTATCGGAAAGCGTAACCGCCGAAGGTGTAAGACTGCGTAGAAAAACGGGACAACGCGCCAGACGCCTCTGCTATCCTGTGGAGCGTGACACCGGTTTCCACGGTTCCCGTATATCACCGGCCCCTCACCCGAGCGCAGTCCATGGCGCTGGTCTTTTGCTGCACGGTACTCGGCGCGGCCGCGCAAATGCTGATGAAGATCGGCCTGAGCCATCTCACCCAACCGGGCATCATGGGTTACGTCACTAGCCTGCCGCTGTTCGGGGGCTACTGTCTCTACGGTGTGAACACGGTGCTGATGGTTTTTGCGCTGCGTGACGGCGAGCTTTCAATCCTGTATCCGATCATTGCCCTGACTTATGTCTGGGTCACGGTGCTCTCGGTGGTTTTTTTTCACGAGACTCTGAATCTGTTCAAATTGCTCGGCATCGCAGTGGTTGTGACCGGCGTGGCGGTGATGGGAAGAGGCGGCAAGTCGTGAACACGCCCGTTTCGTCGATGCTGTTGGTGCTGGTCGCGTCGTTCTTCGGATCGTTTGGGGCGGTGTTCCTGAAATCAGGCTCGCAAAAGGTTAAAGATGGCCTGCGGTACCTGTTCCTCAACATTCGGCTCGCCGCCGGCGTGTCGCTATTCTTGGGCTCTTCGGTGTTCTACGTCCTCGGACTGAAACGCGGAGAGGTGTCGGTACTGTACCCCATGGTTTCACTTGCCAATGTCTGGACCCTGATCTGGTCGAGGCTGCTTTTCAAAGAACCGATCACACGCGCTAAAACGCTGGGGCTGCTTCTGATCCTGATCGGTGTGTTTTTTATCGGCGTCGGCGCGGAGGGGCGCTGACCTTCATACCGGTTCTACGCGATCCAGCGCCAGAAATTCCTGAATGTGGGGATGCTGCGCTTTCTCCAGATCATGCACCGGCCCGAAGAAAATCACCTGTCCCTGATGGAGAAACACGACGCGGTCGGCTACGCGGTTCATCAGATCCAGATCGTGCGTTACGACGACGGAGGTGAGCCGCAATTGGTGTTTGAGCCGCAGCATCAACTCCGCCAGGTGATCCGACATGATGGGATCGACCATGGTGGTGGGCTCATCGTAGAGAACGCATTCCGGTTGCGCTGCCAAAGCCCGCGCGATGGCCACCGCTCGTTTATAGCCAGTCGACAAATCGGCGGGGTAGGTATCGCGCGCTTCGTAAATATCCACCATCTTGAGCAGGCCATTCACGACGTCTTCTTTGTTCTGTTCGTCATAATCTTCGCGTAGCTCGAGCGAGAACAGAACATTCTCAGCTACCGTCAGCGAGTCGAAGAGCGCACCCGATTGAAAGACCATTGTGACTTTCTTGCGGATGCGGCGCAGTTCGGGTTCGGCAAAGTCGGTGATATCTTCATGCGCCACGATTACGCGGCCGCTGTCGGGCTTCAGGAAGCCCATAATGTGCGCCAGCGTCACGGACTTACCCACGCCGCTGCGCCCGATAATCGCCACCGTTTGTCCGCCGTCTACGTAAAAATTGCTGTCGACTAAAACCGGCTTGTCGAACGTCTTATACACGTGGCGGAACTCGATGTAATGCGGAAACTCTTCAGCCATTGGAATAACAGGTCCACTCCTGAGGGGTATTGAGATTATGAAAATAGCGCGACTCGGCCACGCGCCAGACATCGATTTCGAGCCCGGCGAAGCCGTCGGTGACCTTACGAACTCCCGAGGCGAGCGCGCCCCCGATGGCCTTCAGCGCGCGGCGGCGATAGGCCGCACAGAGCGGCTCCGGCAATCCGGAAGGACCTGCGGGAACAACGGCGTCGGCAGTGCCAGCCTCGGCGCGTTCCATCAGCCGCCCGAGAAATTCCGCGGTAACTTCCGGCATGTCGCACGCCACAATCAAGTTCCACTCCGCCTTCGAAACCGTGAGAGCTGCGTGGATGCCGGAGAGCGGACCACATCCCGGAAGGATATCCTGGATGACCGGATAACCAAGGTAAGTATACCTGGCAGGATTTCCGACCAAAGTTACGTTTCTTGCAACGGAAAACACTTCAGCAGCAACGTGTTCCACGAGCGTGCGCCCCTTGAAGGGGAGCAAGGCTTTGTCGTGGCCCATGCGGGAGCTCCGGCCGCCAGCCAGCACGAATCCCGCGCGCTCCATGCAGAAATGATAACATTGTGAAGATATGTGCAGGGCCTTAGTAAAGTGACGCAGAAATAAAACATAAAAATGCGAAATTGTTTTATACTATCTTCGGTGATCACAGCCAGCGTGGCGGTTCTCTCGGCAGCCTCTTTGAACAGCCCGGCCACGGTCACTTTGGTGGTGCGCTCCGATGCCCGCACGGGCCGGCTGGTTCGCAGCCTGGCGAAGCCGGTCGCGGAAAAGGCCGCCCCTCAAATCGAGTTGCCTGCGGAGTCGGAAGATACGCCACTGGCGTTTTCCAGCATGGTCGATCGCATCGCGGAGCGGCACGCAGTCGATCGCGATCTGGTGCATTCCATGATCCGGGTGGAGAGTAACTACAACCCTTTCGCAGTTTCGAGCAAAGGCGCTCTCGGCCTGATGCAACTAATTCCCTCGACGGCGCGCCGGTTCGGCGTATCCGACAGTTTTAATCCGGCTGAAAATGTGGAGGGTGGCGTTCGATATATGAGGTATCTGCTGGATCATTACGACGGCGATCACCGGCTGGCGCTCGCGGCTTACAATGCGGGCGAAGGCACGGTGCAGCGGTATGGTGGCGTGCCTCCGTTCCCCGAGACCCGCAGTTATGTGTTCCGCGTGCGTAAGGCCTTGGGTGAAATGAAAGAAGCTAAAAAGCTTCACGCCGCTGATGCCACGCCCGAGTCGTCTGGCGATTTCAACCCCGTTCGCGCCTTCATGGATGCGATGGGAAGGATGTACTACAAGACCCCATAGCCTATGACAGGGCGGCTCACGGCTGCGATTTTGCTGTTGGCGTCGACGGTAGTCGCGGCAGAGCCGCGGCAGCCTTCCCGCCTTGAGGTGACCGCGGTGCGCTACTGGTCGCTCGCCGACACAACCCGCATCGCCATCGAGATCACCGGTGAAGTCCAGGTTCGTTCCGACCGCGTCCAGGACCCCGATCGCATTTTCTTCGATTTTGTAGGAGCGCGTCCCTATATTGAAGGCAAGCGGATGTTCTCGACTGAAGTCGGTAATAAGCTGCTGAAACGCATTCGCGTCGCCGAGACAGTACCGGGAGTAACGCGCGTGGTGCTGGATTTGGAATCGGCCGTCGAGTTTACGGTCTCGCATTTGGATAATCCCAGCCGCATGATCATCGAGCTTCGTGGGGCGCAAGGGGTTCCCGCGCCGGATCGCACTCTCCAGGCCGCGGAGCGTGAACCCGAACCCGTTCGCCGTGAAGTCGCACCGCTGCGGCGCGAGCCGCTACCCATGCGCGAACCCCAGCGTCGCGAAGCGCCCGCTCCAGCGGTTACGATTGCCGAGCCGCCGCCACTCAAGCCGGAGGTCGCGAAAACGCAAGCCGCGCGCATGGCTGCCAAAGTGGTGACATCCCCCACCGTGATGCTCCCGGAACCTCCCGCCCCTTCACCGGCGCCGGCGTCGCCACTCAGCACACCGGATGATGGCGCGGTCGCATCGGCCGGGGCCCGTAAGGCTGTGCCGCGTGCAGTGCCGAAAGCGGCACATGTAATGAGCGACGGCGAACGTTCGCTGATTCGCGCGCTTGGCCTGAAAATCAATCGTGTGGTGATCGATCCAGGCCACGGCGGCGCCGACCAAGGTACCGTCGGGCGGCGCGGCGTAATGGAAAAGGAATTGGTCCTTGACGTGGCCAAGCGCCTTGGAAAATTGATTGAAGAGCGGATGGGGAGCGAGGTGATTTACACGCGCAGCGACGACACTTTCATCCCACTCCAGGCCCGCACGCAACTGGCGAACGAGAAAAAAGCCGATCTATTCCTTTCCATTCACGCCAATTCCTCGCCGCATCCGAAGATTGGGGGCATCGAGGTTTACTATCTCAATTTTACGCGCTCGGCCGACGCGTTGGATTTAGCAGCACGCGAAAACGCGAGTTCAGAGAAGTCCGTTTACGAGTTGCGGGATCTGATCCAGACCATCACCCTGCATGACAAGATCGAGGAGTCGAAGGAGTTCGCGTCGAAAGTACAGAGCACACTGCAAACCTTCGAGACGCGATACAACGCGGCTGCCAAGAATCGCGGAGTCAAGAAGGCGCCCTTTGTGGTGTTGATCGGCGCTTCGATGCCCTCGGTGCTGGCCGAAATCGGGTTCCTCAGCAATGCGCGGGAAGAGCAGCTCCTCAAGCGCCCGGATCACCGGCAAAAGCTTGCAGAAGCCCTGTATCAGGGCGTCACGCGATACTCAGAATCCCTGAGCCACTTTCAAGTGGCGCAGCGCGCCTCCACCGAATAGAGCGGTGCGGGTTCTCACCTTTCGGCACTCGCCCTTCGACGATCTCGGCCTCATCGGCGACGTGTTGGACGCCCATAGCATTCAGCATGATTATGCCGATCTGTACGCCTCTCCCGATGCTGAGCCTCCCATAAACGAAGCGGACGGTTTGATCTTCATGGGCGGCTCTATGTCCGTGAATGACGATCTGCCGTTCATTCACCGGGAAATTCAATACATCAGGACAGCCACGGAGATGGGCAAGCCCATTCTCGGCGTGTGCCTGGGCGCGCAGTTAATCGCCAAGGCTCTTGGCGCCCGAGTGTATAGCAACCCAGTAAAGGAAGTCGGCTGGGCGCTCGTCACGTTTACGAATGCCGCGCGACACGATCCGCTCTTCACGGACTTCACGGCCTCTGAAATGATCTTTCACTGGCATGGCGAGACATCCGACCTGCCTCCAGGCGCCGAACTGCTGGCGTCTTCCATGGCCTGCCGGAATCAGGCGTTTCGCTGCGGCAACCGTACCTACGGCCTCCAGTTTCATCTCGAGGTCACGCCGGATATGATCGTGCAGTGGTGCCATGAGGACGAAGCGTGTGGCGGCGCGCGTGATGCTTCCGTGCCGATCGATCCCCACGCTCACGCCGCGCGCGCCAAGGAGATGGCAGAGACAGTTTTCGGCCGCTGGTGCAGTTTGGTGAAAGGCCAGACCTCAAGTTGCGGAGCCCGTTCGTAGCGGCGGCCCTGTTGGCCGCATGTGCCTGCGCACGCGCGGTTGAGCCCGTGCAGATTCACGCGTATCCGCAGAAGTTCACCACCTTCTACCAAAAGAATGATCGGCCGGCGCCGGAGGTCCTGAAGGGCACGCCGAATCCGCTGCCTGCAGACGATGTGAATTGTGCCGCCACCGCAACCGACGGCGCGGTCTGGCTTGGCACGCGCTCGGGAGCCATTCGCATCGATAACAAAGCCGACCGCCGGGATCGCTACCAGTACTTTGCGGGCCGTCGCTATCTTCCCGATGACCACGTCATTGATCTAACCCCCGATTCTTCAAGCGGCGTTTGGGCGCGAACGAGCACGGGCATTTCCCATATCGAGCTTCGTCCCATGACGCTCGATCAGAAAGCGGCACATTTCGAAAGACGCATTCACGACCGGCATGATCGCTATGGGTTGGTAGCCTCGTCCATCTTGCGAGTGCGCGGCGATCTGGCGACCAATCAGCTCGACCCGAGCGATAACGATGGGCTCTGGACGGCTATTTACGCCGCCGCCGAATGTTTTCGTTATGCCGCCACGCGCTCTCCGGACGCGCTGGCTAACGCCAAGAAATCGATTGACGCGGTCTTGTTTCTGGAACGAGTCACCGGCTGGCCCGGTTTCCCCGCGCGCTCTTACATACGCAGGGGCGATTTTCGCGAGCCGGATGGCGTGTGGCACTGGACGGCGGATGGGAAGGACGAGTGGAAGGCGGACACCAGCTCGGATGAAATCGTGGGCCACTTTTTCCTGTTTAGCGTGGCTTGGGATCTGCTGCCTGAGCCCGAACTCAAGCAGCGCATCCGTGCGACAGCAGCGCGCATTGCGGATCACATCCTGGAGCATGGCTACAATCTCACCGACGTCAATGGACAGCCGACCACCTGGGGACGCTGGTCGCGTGAGTACTTCGAGAGTGAGAACGGAAAAGCCGACAGTCCTCTCAACGCCCTCGAGTTGCTGAGCATTCTGAAAACTGCGGCCCACATCACGGGCAACCCCAAGTACGAAGCCGAGTATCGCAAGGCGGCTATCGATTTGAAGTATCTCGACCAGGCAGCGCGCCTCGCCGAGCTGACCCATGAGATCAACTATTCCGACGAAGAACTCGCCATGCTCAGCTTCTATCCGGTATGGCGTTACGAGCACGACACCAGCCTGCTGGAGTTCTACCGGCGCGCGGCGGACCAGTGGTGGCGCAACATCCAGCGCGAGCAGAACCCGCTGTGGACGCTCATCTACCTGCAATCGCAGCCCGCCAAACCAGTGGATCTGGCCGGCGCCGTGTGGACGCTCTACCGAATTCCAATGGATCTGATTGAGTGGACGGTACGGAATTCGCGCCGCCGGGACGTGGCCGTAGACAGGGCGCGCGACCGTTTCAACCAGCCGCAATCCACGACCCTGCTTCCGCCCGACGAGCGCCCGGTCATGAAATGGAATGGCAATCCGTTCCAGATCGACGGCGGTAACGGAGGGCGGACGGAAGATGACGGTGCGTTTTTTCTACTGCCGTACTGGATGGGACGCTATCTCGGCCTGCTGTTAGAGTGAGCTCTCTGGTTTGGAATCCGCAGAGCTCAACTGCTCGAAGACCACCCGCGCCGCATTCTGGGCTGCATTTTTCTTCGAGTAGCCTTGGGCCTGCGCCACCCAATCCTTGCCCACACGAACTTCAATGGTGAACGTTTTGGAATGCTCCGGACCCTGCTCTCTTGCGATTATGTAACGCGGCAAAGGCAGGTTGCGCGCGCGCGCGAGTTCCTGCAAGGCGCTTTTGAAGTCCGTGAGCGCAGCGGGCAGATCGTCTGTTAAGAACGCAGCGTCGACGGAAGGGTGACCCACGACATGTCGTTGGACAAATTCGCGTGCTTTGTCTATGCCGGCATCCAGATAGAGCGCCGCCAGTAGCGCTTCGAGCGCGTCTACCAGCAGTGTTCGCTTGGACCGGCCGCCGCTCATTTCCTCGCCGCGGCCAAGCTGCAGATACTGTCCCAATTGCAGCCTGTCCGCGACGCCATAAAGATGCACGGCGCTGACGATATGCGCCTTCAGTTTGGAGAGCCGCCCTTCGGAATATCCAGGCAATCGTTCGATGAGCGCTTCGCTGATGAGGAAGCCAAGAATGGAATCGCCCAGGAATTCCAGCTGCTCGTTGTCAGCCAGAGGCGCGCCCGCGCCAGCTCCTCTTTCGTGCACGTGTGAGCTGTGCGTGAGCGCGCGTTCGAGCAATTCCCGGTTGTGAAACTGGTGCCCGATCGCGTTCTCTAACAATGAGAGATCGGGACGCATCGCCGCGAACCAAACCTCCGCGCTACTGCTTCTTGATTTCAACCTGAGCAGGCCCCGCGGGAGCCGCCGGTTTTGCGCCGCCGGACTTCATTTGGGTCGCCCGTACCTTTTCGGCCTGCGCAAACTGCCGGATGCTGGGATGCAGATCCTGCATGGCCATCACTTTGTCGAGTAGCGCCAGGGCTTCATCGGGCTTATTAGTCAGGTTGTAGGCTGCTGCCAGACGAACCATAGTGACCGGATCGGGAGACTCGTCAAGCGCCGCTTTCATCTCGGAGATCGCCACATCGTAGTTCTTGCGCGCCATGGCCGCGTAGCCCAGCGCCTCGTGCCCTTGAGCTGTGTACTCCTTCTTAGCCTGCGACCACTGATCGTCCGTTATCTGCGGATTGGGCTTGGGAGCGTCCTTGACGATGTTCATGGCGTCTTTGGCGTATTTCTCCGCGCGCGTCAGCTTTTCCTCGCGGTCCAGGTCGAATTCGCGGGTCTTTTGTGCGATTCCCTTAGCCAGCATCAGCAAGGCGGCATACTGCTTCGGGTCGGCCGTCACCGATTGCTCGGCATAGACAATCATCTTTTCGAAATCATTCTTCTGCTGGTAGGACACTGCCTCCAGATATAACGCCAGCGCTTTGAAGTCCGTATCGGCGTACTTGGTGAGCAGCGCGTCTGCGGCCTTAATGCGGGCGTCAGGATCCTGTGTGCCGAACATCGCCTGCAGGGCGTCTACCTCGCCTTTGGACTTTGGCGTCGGTGGTTTCTGGTCGGCGCATAATGCCGGGAGCGTTAAAATGAGCGCTAGCGTCGAAATCGTCAAAACCCGTTGCATGAAAACTCCTTCAATTTTGTTTCTTAAATGCTTCCTGTATGCCTTGTTCGGCCGCCCGGCGCGCTGCGGCGGAGGCCCCTTCCAGAGCAAGTGCGGTCTGATAATGTTTCGCGGCCTCTTCCCGATTACCGGCGATGTCTGAAAGGCGGCCGAGATATACATGCGCCCAGGCCTTCACCCAGGCGTCGGGCGAGGAATCGAGCACCTTATGAAAAAGCCGCTCCCCCATCTCCGGATCGTTTTGCAGGACAGCGATACGCGCCAGACCATAATACGCCCGCGCGTGTACGGCTTGGTCGCTGCTTTGCTCCAGGATGCGAAGGTACGACTGCTTGGCGTGCTCGTAATCTTTATTGCCGTAGAGGCGGTCAGCTTCGTCCAGGGCTTTATCCGTGGGGCTGGGCGCATCAGTCATCCGGCGCTCCACGGCGACCACCTTCGCAGCACGCACGCGCGGACCTTCGGCGAACTTCACATTGGCCAGCCGTTTATCCTCTCGCGCCAGATCAATGTTCTTGACCATTTCCGGGAAAAAGAGGCGCATGGCGTCGCGCTGTTTCTCATAAATGGTAAGCTGCTCGGCGAAGTACGGCGCCAGGATGTAGCCGTCGCGCAGCGCGTCATCTACCGTGTCGGAGTGTCCGGGAAGCCGCGCTTCAATTGCCTTGATCAGCGACTCGGTGGTGAGCAGAAGGAAATCGGATTTGAAGGATGGATCGAGCGCCGGAGCGCCCTGCGCATAGTCCTCCAGTGACTTCTTCTTGAGGATGTCCATGCCGTACTTGGTCGCTTGCGGATCCAGCAGATAGTGCAAGTAAGCGTGGCGGATATCTTGCACGCGAGGCTCGGCGGATGGCGTCACAACCACGAAATATTCATTTGCGTAGCTGCGGGTCTGCACCTGGTTCGGAGGGCCGAGCAAATCGAGATAAATCTGAAAACTGCGGCCCAGGTAGCCCGCGGTCGGGTTGCGCAGATAAGCGTTTACCTCCAGGATGGCGCGCGAGACCGGCTCGTGGTAACGCTCAAGCGCCCGCTCGAAAACCGGCTGCGACTGCTTCCACAGACCTTCGATATTTGCCTCGCGGGAGAAACGTGCGAGAAGCGGGCCGAAGGCCTCCAGGCCGCGAATATCCGGTGGCAGTTCGACTTGCCGGTATTTAGATACGAAATCGGGAGGACCCGTCACGGAAAGCGCGAAAGAAACGTACTGGCTCAGCTCGGCTGTTTCACTTTTCTGACGATGTTCCGCAAAGAATTTCTTCAGGTCTTCAAGGACCGGCGCGTGCGAGTTCTCCAGAGATTTGCGGATTTGCTCGCGTAAAGGGTCGTTGTTGGGAGACACGACCTCAGCATCGTAGCCGGCGGCATTGATCGCAGCCATCACAGTGAACAATGACGGGCTGAAATCAAGTTGACCGCGCTCGGCCGCGCTACCTGGGATGGCCAGCGCACAAATCAGGAAGGCTGGGAATAGGGATCGGATCAAACGCTCCTAGCTGGATGCCTTTCAGTTTACCGTATTTTGGCGCCGGAGTTGGTACCGGCGCGTCCGTGTGCGCCCATCTCTGTTACTCGATTCATGCCGCACACGGCCTTCCGTGCGAACTGCGCGGCGGGTATAATTAGAATGAAATTACAGTTCAACCTGATGGGCGTCTCTACCGCCCGGAGAAGGATCTCGCATACAGATGTCTACGATTGAGGTTTCGGCAGCCTCGCCACGTTCAGGCGAGTTTCAGCAACCCGTAGTCAACGATTTCAGCATCCAGGTCGCGACAGTCAACGGTTCCGGCAGTCAGACCGCGAACAGCGTGCTGATGCGCGCTATTTTCCAGATGGGAATTCCGGTTTCAGGAAAGAACATGTTCCCGTCGAACATCCAAGGATTGCCCACATGGTTCACGATACGGACCAGCAAGTATGGGTACATCGGCCGCAAGAAGGAAATCGATTTTCTGGTGGCCATGAATCCCGAAACCGCGCGCGAAGACGTCATGAAGCTGGATGCGGGATCGGCGGTGGTTTACGACGAGCCGCTAAAACTGGACGCGCTGCGATCTGACCTGCATTTCTACCCGGTGCCATTCGACAAACTCGTGGGTCCCGTCTGCCCCGAGGCCAAGCTGCGTAAGCTGGTGCGCAACATGATCTACGACGGCATTGTGGCGAACCTGCTCTCCATCGATATGGAGGAGGTCCACAAGGCGTTGCTCAAACAGTTCGGAAAGAAAAAGGCCAAGGCCGCCGAGTTGAATTGGGGCGCCTGCCAGGCGGGTTACGATTACGCCGCCAAGACTTTTTCGAAGACCGATCCGTATCGTGTCGAACGCATGAACGCCACGGCCGGCAAGATTATCATCGAAGGCAATACGGCCGCGGCATTGGGTTGCGTGTTTGCCGGCGTCACGGTGGTCACCTGGTATCCCATCACACCGTCTTCATCGCTGGTGGAATCCATGATCGGCTACTTGAAGCGCTTTCGCATCGACAAGGAAACCGGTAAAGCCACCTATGCGGTGGTGCAAGCGGAGGACGAGCTGTCCGCCATCGGCATGGTGCTGGGCGCCGCTTGGGCCGGTGCGCGCTCGGTGACCTCGACCTCTGGTCCCGGTATTTCGCTCATGGCGGAATTCGTGGGCCTGGGTTACTATGCCGAGATTCCAGCGGTTATCTTCGACGTCCAGCGAGTGGGCCCTTCCACTGGCTTGCCAACCCGCACCGCGCAAGGCGACATCATTTCGACGGCGCTGCTTTCACATGGCGATACCAAGCACCCCTTGTTGTTTCCCCAATCGCCCGAAGAGTGCTTCAGCATGGCCATAGAAGCTTTCGATCTGGCGGAGCATTTCCAGACCCCGGTTTTTGTAATGGTCGACCTGGATCTCGGTATGAACAACTGGATGGCTGATCCGTTCCAGTACCCCAGCAAGCCAATCCAGCGCGGCAAAGTCCTGACAGCGGCGGATCTCGAGCGGCTCGGCGGATTCGCGCGCTACAAGGATGTGGACGGCGATGGCGTAGGCTACCGCACCCTGGCCGGCACCAACCACCCGCAGGCGGCTTACTTCACGCGCGGCAGCGGGCACAACGAGAAAGCACAGTACACCGAGCGCGAGGACGACTATGTGAACAACATGGACCGCCTAACGCACAAGTTTGAAACCATGCGCGCGCACGTGCCAAAGCCGGTGATCGACTACAACCCCAAAGCAAACGTCGGCTTCGTCGCGTTCGGCACCTCACATTACGCCGTCGAGGAGAGCCGCGACCAACTGAAAGCCGAGTACGGAATCGAAACCAGCTATTTGCGGCTCAAGGCTTATCCGTTCACTCAGGACTTGCTGGATTTTATCCGCCGGCACGACCGCGTTTACGTGGTCGAGCAGAATCGCGACGCCCAGATGCTCGGCCTGATGCGCCTGGAGTACAGCGCCGGGGAGATCGCAAAACTGAGAAGCATGAGATATTACGGCGGTCTGCCACTGGATGCGCGGACCGTTACGGACGACATTGTTCGTCAGGAGGGGAAATGAGTACCACGGTAACTCCGCCACCGAAGAAGGTGAATCGCATCGGACTCGAGGTCTTGAGTTATAAGGGCGCCAAGACCACGCTGTGCGCGGGCTGCGGCCATAACGCGATTTCAGAGCGTATCATCGAATGCTTTTACGAGTTGGGCGTGCAGCCCTGGAACGTGGCGAAATTCTCGGGCATCGGCTGCTCGTCGAAATCGCCGGCCTATTTCCTGGGACTGTCGCACGGCTTCAATGGGGTCCACGGGCGTATGCCTTCGATCGCCACCGGCGCCATGCTTGCCAATCGTACGGTGCTGGGCATCGGTGTCACCGGCGATGGCGATACCGCGTCCATCGGGCTGGGCCAGTTCATGCACCTGCTGCGACGCAATCTGCCGTTTATCTACATCATCGAAGACAATGGCGTCTATGGGCTGACCAAAGGACAGTTCTCAGCCACCGCGGACCTGGGCTCGAAATTGAAGACCGGTGTTATCAATGATCTTCCTCCATTCGATTGCTGCGCCCTGGCTCTGCGCTGTGGCGCAACGTTCGTGGCGCGCTCGTTCTCCGGAGATAAGAAGCAGCTCCAGGCCATTCTGAAAACCGCCATCGCGCACAATGGGCTTTCTGTAATCGACGTGATCTCGCCCTGTACCACGTTTAACGATCACGAAGGCTCCACCAAGAGCTACAGCTACATCAAGGAGCACGACGAGATCCTGAATGAACTGGATTTCGTTCCGTTCTATGAGGACATTTCGGTCGAGATCGACGAAGGTGAAGTAAAAGAAGTTGAGTTGCACGATGGCTCGAAGCTCCGCATCAAGAAGCTGGGACGCGATTACGATCCGAGCAACAAGTTCGATGCGCTCAAAGCCATGGATGAGGCGGAGAAGAAGGGTGAAGTCTTGACTGGCGTCTTTTATGTAGACACTAAGAAACCTAACTTCATGGAGATGTTGAATCTGCAGGATGCGCCGCTGGCAACTCTTCCGGAATCGAAGGTCCGGCCGCCTAAGGACGTGTTGGATCAGGTGATGGAGGAGCTGCGCTGAGGCGCGGACACTGGAAGCTGCCGTGCATGGCATACTGGTCCGTAGTGGCGGGTGACTCACGCTCCCCTTGCCGGACCGGCCAATGGCAAAATCCACGGTCTCTCCTGAAACGGAAGTCATCAATCGCGCGGACCTGACGCCGCTCTATCGCGTGGTACTGCTGGATGACGATGACCACACTTACGATTACGTCATCGAAATGCTGCAGAAGATCTTCATTTTCTCGCTCGATCGAGCTTACCGGCATGCCGAAGAGGTCGATACGTGCGGCCGTACGGTCCTGATTACTTGCGAGCTCCTTGAAGCGGAGTTCGCGCGCGACCAAATACACGCCTACGGCCCGGACTGGCGCCTCCCGCGATCAAAGGGTTCAATGTCGGCCATCGTCGAGCCGGCCGGCGCCAGAGATTCGAATTAGCAACGAACTGGTATGATAAAAGAGATGAGTTACTCGAGATTTGCTTTGGTTTTGGTGGGTGCCGCGTGCGTTTCCGCACAGACTCCCGCGCCCAGCCAGGCGCCGGCGATTCCCCCCGCACGCGTCGTAATCACTCCAACCAATCCTGCTTTAGCCGCTCCCGTTCCCCCCGATAAGGTCGTATTGACCGTTGGCGATGAAAGGGTAACGGCTGGCGAGTTCGAGCAATTGATCGACGTGCTTCCTGAGCAGGTACGGACGGCAGCCAGGGGTCCCAACAAGCGGCAATTCGCCGAGCAACTTGTGCGTATCAAGGTCATGTCGCAGGAAGCGCATAAGCGGAAGTTAGACGAAACCCCGGTAGTTCAGCATCAGCTTGCCTTGCAGAAAGAAAACTTGCTGGCGAACGCGCTGTTCCAGGACATGAGCGCGAACGTCAAGGTCGACGAAGCGACTGAGCGCCAGTACTACGAGGAACACAAGTCGGAATACGAGACCGTGCATGGGCGCCACATCCTGGTTCGCATGAAGGGCTCACCTCTGGCTCTGCGCACCGGCAAACAGGAACTCACCGAAGAAGAAGCTCTGGCCAAGGCGCAGGATCTTCGGAAGAAGTTGCTGGCCGGCGGCGATTTTGCCGCGCTCGCCAAAACGGAGTCGGATGATACCGGCTCGGGAACGAACGGCGGCGATCTGGGTTCGTTCAAGCACGGGCAGATGGTGGCGGAATTCGAGCAGGCTGCGTTCAGTCTGCCGGTTGGCCAAATCAGTGAACCCGTCAAGACCAAGTACGGCTACCACCTGATCAAAGTCGAACAGCACGATACCAAGACTTTCGACGAAGTGAAGGCGGATTTGGAGAAGAAAATGCGCCCGGGACTCGCGCGCAGCGCGGTGGAGAACCTCCGCAGACAAACGCCGGTGATACTGGACGACAGCTTCTTTGGTCCGGCGCCAGTCCCGCCGCAACTGGCAAAGTAGCTAACGAATCGCGCGCCAGCATCCGTTTGTGTCCAGGCGGCGATCGCGGGGAAGCTAAGGCTTGCGGAAGAAGGCGCTGTTCGATTCCTGAAAGCTCGGGAATGTCTTCGACATGTGGTCGTGCCAGGTGAGCTTTTCTTCGTCCGCTAACGCCCACAACAGCCCGATCCCGCCCGCGCAGAAGCTGAGCCAAGTGCCCAGACTGCGTACCAGCCGGCATCGCCGGTTTGCCGGGAAGCCGTCGAAGTCGATGAGGCGCAGCCCGGTACAACGCATCCCCACCGTGTCGCGGCCAGCCCAAATCCACAGCATGCCGTAGAACATAGCCAGTGTGCCGAAGACGCCGATAAAGAACGGAATGGTCTGCCGGTTGAGGCGAAACATTCCACCCATGAAGTGAAATGCGAAGAGGAACAGGCCGAACCCGATAAAGATCATTCCACCATCGATGGCGGCTGCGATGGCGCGATGCTTGGGCGTGGCAACGGCAGCATCGCAGTAGATCACAGCCTCCACCTGGGTCTTTAACGTGCGCGGCCCCTGCGGCGCCGGCACCAGGAAATCAAGGCCACCCTGAAGATCTTCCTGCTCCAGGATGGCGGAACGCCGGCGAGTCTGAGATTTGGCCGGCGCTGCGGGCGCCGGTTTGGCAACCGGCTGCAGTGTGGCGGCCGGAGCCTTTGCGGCGGTTGCCATGGGGGAGGGCGGAACCGGCTGGATACGATGAGCCGCGAACGATTCAAAGGGAATCACATTCGAGCTGCCGATTTCTTCGAAACCCAATGTCTGTGGAATGGCTGCGCGGGCTGTCATCGGCGCGGGGTCGTCCACTTCAACCACTACCGCAGGCTGCTCTGCCAACGCCAGCGCCGGGGCGGAACGGCTCGCCGGATAACTCGGTGAAACCGCTGCGGCCTTCAAACGTCTACCACAACGCGTGCAGCGATGTTCGTCCTCCGCGTTCCAACCATGGCAGTACCGGCAATTCATCGTGTCATCCGCGCATTCCCGCGATCAGGTGTGCTACGTTGCTCGATTGGGGAACTTCGCGCGTCATTGCTCTTTCTGTCTTGATATCACGCCTGTTCCGGTTTGTCACGAGGTTTCACGCACGGCCAAGATTTTCCTTGCCCTGACTTTTGCGGTGGCCATCTCGCCGGCGCAGGTTGGCCGCCCACCATTCGGGCCTCCCACGCCGCCTGCACCGACCGCCGCGCAGCCCAACCTTCGTGTCAGGCTGCCGCGTCCTAACGCTCCGCCGCCGGGCGTGTGGGACATACGAGCGGTTAGCGAGGAAAGCGACGGGCCCCTGCGTCACCTTCGCGGAAAAGCTGAAATCGAAGGGGCGGACGTGCTGCTCACCGCCGACGAGATCGATTACGATGACGACACACACGAGGCCAAGGCGCGCGGCAACGTAATTTTTCACCAGTACGCGCGCGACGAAGAGGTGCATGCGGACCGCGTGGAATACAACACCGAGTCAGAAACCGGAAAATTTTACAACGTGCGGGGCTGGAGCCGCACTCGGATCGACGCCCGGCCAGGCATGCTCACTTCCAACAACCCGCTGTATTTCGAAGGCGAATGGGCCGAGCGGGTGGAAGAAAAATACATCCTGCACAACGGATTCATCACCAACTGCAAGCTCCCCAATCCGTGGTGGACACTGCGCGGGCCGATGTTCGACATCATCCCGGACGAGCGCGCCATCGCGCATCGCAGTATCTTTCGCCTGAAGTGGATGCCGCTCTTTTACGCACCATACTTCTATAAATCACTCGAGAAACTTCCGCGAAAAAGCGGCTTCCTGATGCCGAACATCGGCAATAGCTCGCGCCGCGGCAAGATGATAGGCCTCGGGTATTACTGGGCCATCAACCGCAGTTACGATGCCACCTACCGGGTGCAAGACTTCACCCAGCGCGGCCTGGCACACCACATCGACTTCCGCGGCAAGCCCTACGAAGGCGCGGACTTCGATGCTATTTTCTACGGCGTTCAGGACCGTGGTTTGCTGCAGAGTGACGGCACCCGCCTGAAACAAGGCGGCTTCAGCCTTTATGCGACAGCCAAGGCCGACCTGGGCGACGGATTTTATGCGCGCGGCACGATCAATTACCTCAGCTCGTTGACATTCCGGCAGGCGTTCACGGAGTCCTTCAACGAAGCCATCTTCTCAGAGAACTACTCGGTAGGATTCATCACCAAGCACTGGTCGTCATTCAGTTTCAATACGGTATTCGCCCGCCTGGAAAATTTTCAGAGCACCCAACCGCACGACTCCATCGTGATTCGCAAGCTGCCGGAATTCGATTTCACGAGCCGTGACAATCAGGTTTGGGACCGCGGCCTGCCCATCTGGGTGTCGTTCGATTCGAGCATCGGGCTTCTACGGCGCTCCCAACCGCTGTTTCAAACGGGCCAGTTTTCGGCGCGCGCCGACGTCGCGCCGCATGTCATGACGGCGTTCGATTGGAAAGGCTTTCACCTTGTTCCCAGCCTCTCCATTCGTGAAACGCATTACAACGAGTCGCAACAGGACCTGCACATCATTGGGCAGGACCTGAACCGCCTCACTCGTGAGTTCGCCGTTGACCTCATTGTGCCTTCGCTCGAGCGCACGTTTGACCGCAAGACGTGGCTGGGCGACAAGCTCAAGCACGTGATCGAGCCGCGCGTCTCCTACCACTACGTCACCGGTGTTCAGGACTTCAACGAGGTGATCCGGTTCGATGAAACCGATCTGGTTTCCAACACCAACGAGATGGAACTCTCGCTGACCAACAGGCTATATGCCAAGCGCGGAAACGACGTGACCGAAGTTTTCAGTTGGCAGCTATGGCAGCAGCGATATTTTGACCCAAGCTTTGGCGGCGCGGTTGTGGCCGGCCAGCGCAACGTCGTCCTGAGCTCGGTCGAGCTGACGCCGTACGCTTTCCTCAATGGTCCCCGCCATTATTCACCGCTTGTCTCAGTGTTTCGGGGCAGTCCCAAACCCGGAATCGGCTTTGAGTGGCGAACGGATTATGATCCGCTGCTGAACCGCATCGTCAACAGCGGGTTCACCACCGATCTGCGCAAGGGCAATTATTTTGTTTCCGCCGGGCACAACTCCGTGAGCTGCTTGCCGCTGCTTCCATCCGACGCCATCCAGTGCCAGGTCGCTAACCCGGATACATCTAGGCTGCTCTCGCCCAAAGCGAATCAATTTCGCGGACGTGTCGGTTTCGGCGACCCTAACCATCGTGGATGGAACACCGCTTACGACGCGGTGTTCGACTACCGGCAGGGCATTATGCAGTACGCCACCGCTCAGGTAACCTATAACACCGACTGCTGCGGTTTCAGCGTGCAATACCGCCGTTTCAACTTCGGTGTGCGCAACGAAAATCAGTTCCGCGTGGCTTTCTCGGTGGCCAACATCGGCAGCTTCGGCACGCTGAAAAAGCAAGAGCGATTGTTTTGATCGCGAAGTCTGCGTCCTCCGCGCTCGCGCGTTTGCAAATGAGACGGAAGAGTTTCATTACGTCCGGTTTTCGGTAAACTGGAAAAATCAGGAGAGGAAACATAAAATGGCTAGCCCTTCGAAGGCCGAAAGACCGGCAACGTATGACGATGCGAACTTGCTGCTGCGGCTCTATGAACTGCGCCGTGAGGACAAGCTGCGCCAGGCGCGCGACTGGTTTAACAAGAACTTCCACGCGAGCAACCTGGATGAGCTTTCCAAGCTCTGCCCGCAAGGCTCGCAAGAGAACGCCTACTTCCGCATGGTGTGGAGCTACTGGGAGATGGCGGCCTCCTTCGTGACCAGCGGCATTCTTCAGCGAGAGCTCTTCATGCAGAATTCGCGCGAGTTGCTGTTCGTTTGGATCAGGATGTGCGACGTCGTACCTGCGATGCGCGAAGCGTTTAAGAACCCGGACATCGCCAGAAATATGGAGACCCTGGCGAACACCATGATTGAGCAGGAGCAGCAGCGCGGCTCCTACGAAGCTTTCCGGAATATGGTGCGAGGTGGGCGTCCGTGAGTCTGTTTTTCTCTCCGGATCGGCCCAATGCCAACGATGTTGACCTGAAGCGCGTGTACGATGCCATCGTCGTTGGGTCCGGCGCGGCCGGTGGCATGGCGGCGCACGTTCTGACATCGCACGGCATGAAAGTGCTGCTCCTAGAGGCCGGCAAGAAGCTCAACATCAACAAGGAGCTGAAGTCCATGGAGTGGCCCTACGACCATCCGCGTCGCGGCGACATTCCGCCGGATACCCACGCCCTCAATCGCAACGAATACAACTTTCGCGCGCGGCCTTACGCCAAGGGCATGCCATACAGCCATGTCTACAATTACGTGGAGGGATGGACTGGCGGCGACTATAGCAAGAACATCGTCGTGGACGAGAAGGACAACCCCTACACCGGCACGAATTACGCGTGGGTGCGCGCGCGCTGTCTCGGAGGCAAAACCAACATCTGGGGCCGTCTGGCGCTGCGCCTTTCCGACTACGACTTCAAAGGCAAAAGCCACGATGGCTACGGCGAAGACTGGCCCATCTCATATCAGGATCTGGCGCCGTACTACGACAAAGTCGATTTATACCTGGGCATCTCCGGGCACAAAGAGAACCTGCCTTATTTGCCGGACAGCCTGTTCCAGCGCGCCATCCGGCTGACGAAATCCGAGATGATGTTGCGCGAGAGCCTTGCGAAAATGGGGCGCGTGCTGACGCCGTATCGCGCGGGCGTCACGACCGACGGCCTGAAGCACAACAAATATCGCAGCCGCTGCTTTGGCCGCGGAGCGTGTGAACGGCGCACGGGCGGATGCGATATCCACGCGGCCTTCGATTCCCCCACCGGCCTCATCTATCCGGCGCTCGACACCGGGAACCTGACGATTCGGACCAATGCCACCGCATACGAAGTGACCGTCGACCCGGATTCTGGCAAAGCACGCGGCGTGGCGTTCGTCGATACCGATACCGGCAAAACATATGAAGCTCGCGCCAGGGCCGTCGTGCTGGCGGCCTCAACGCTCGAGAGCGCGCGCCTGCTCCTGCTTTCGAAATCGAAGACTTACCCCAACGGTATTGGCAATTCGAGCGGCCATGTGGGTCACAATTTTTGCGAACACCTGATGGGACCCGGCGTCACAGGCATCGTGAAAGACCTCGTAGGCAAGCCGCGCACGCTCGATGACGGCCGCCCCGGAGGATTTTATGTTCCGCGGTTCCGCAACTTGAAGGATCGCAATCCCAACTTCATCCGCGCCTATGGCTTCGAGGGGTCCAGCGGAAACAAGATGTTTCCATCAAGCGCTCTTTGGGCCAAGGGCTTCGGATCCAGCTACGAGAAACAGGTGCGCGACTACGCCGGCGCCTTTATCGAAATGGGTGGCTTCGGCGAAGTGCTGGCGCGCTACGAAAATTACGTCGACATCGATCCGGAGGTGAAGGACAAGTGGGGTATTCCCGCGCTCCGCTTCCACTACAAATTCGGCGATAACGAAAAGAAGATGGCCGCCGACATGTCTGCTGCCGCGCGCGAGATGTTCGAAGAGGCGGGCGTAGAAATCGTCGAAGTGAATCGTGAAATTCGCACCGAAGGCTGGTCGATTCACGAGCTGGGTACGGCACGCATGGGAACTGACCCGAAAACATCCGTATTGAACCAGTTTCAGCAATCGCACGATGTGAAGAACCTGCTCATGGTGGATGGCAGCAGCCACGTAAGCGCGTCGTGCCAGAACCCCACGTGGACCATCATGTCGCTCGCGTGGCGCTCTTGCGACCATCTGGCGGACCTGATGCGCAAAGGAGAAGCCTGATGGCGGACCAGGACAATTTCACGCGGCGCGAATTGATCCAGCTTACGGCGGCGGCGGCCATCGCCGGGTCGGCAGCACCGGCGGGCTTTGCGAACGAGCAGGCGCCAAAGTTTTTCTCGAAGGACGAGTTCGCCATGGTGGATGAGCTGACCGAGTTGATCATCCCCAACGATGAGCATTCGCCCGGCGCGCGCGCCGCGCAGGTGGCGGTCTACCTTGACGGTCGGCTCGCGGAATCCTTCGAAGACGAACCGAAGTATCACTGGCGCGAGGGCCTGAGCCGTATCAACGCTCTTTCGCAAGCAATGCACGGACGGGCTTTTATGCAGGCCACACCAGAGCAGCGCATGGCGCTTCTCACGCGCATCGCGAGTAACGAAGAGAAGCCTGAGACACCAGAAGAGCATTTCTTCCGCGAGCTGAAGGGAAGTACAGCGCACGCATACTACACATCCAAAATCGGCATTCATCAGGAGATGGAGTACAAGGGCAACGTACTGCTGCAGGAGTTCACGGGCTACGAAGTGAAGTGAGGCGAGGCCATTCTCCGGATAGCCTCCTCGATCGTTCGGGTGGCGGTTTCTTCATCACTGCCATGCTCGAGATGAAGTGGCGCGCCGATCGTCACGCGCACGACTCCGCGTTTTGGCCAACTATCGTGGATCGAGTAAATTTCAAACAGTCCGGCGACGTGAACGGGTACCACCGGCGCCTTCAAACGGGTGGCCATCAGCCCAATCCCCGTTTTGAAAGGCTGTAGAGTGCCGTCCGGCGTCCGTTTTCCTTCCGGAAAGACTAACGGGCAGTAACCCTCGTCAATCAGTTCGCCTGTATATTTCAGAGCGCGCCGCACGCCGGCCATGCGCTGGGGCAAGGGATAGGCGTTGAACACTCCGGCGACCAGAAAGTACTCGAACATAGCCGCGATCCGCTCCCTGAACGACGCGCTGCCCGGTTCGAGCCACGCGCGGAAATAGTCTTGCGACATGGCCGGCGCCACGCGGTAGCGCCAGCATCGCGGCAGCGCGGCGAATATGGCGGGCGTATCCAGATGGCTCTGATGATTGGAGGCGAACAGCACCGGCGTATCCAGGTTCTGAAGATTCTCCGCGCCTGTAACCTCCAATGTCAGCAAGCCCCGAAACAATGGCAGAATTACCGCTTGAACCATCAGAAAGCGCAGCGCGCGCACCGGATAACTCCTCGTCCATCGCGGCAACAAAGCCCGCTCGGCACTGGCAGTCTGTTCCCCCGCCTCGCGCAACAGCGCATTCAACTCGTCCACCGATGAAACTTCAGCGAACCGCCGCTCGTCCAGCTCCACGCCGTACTGGCTCTCCAGTTCGGAGAGCAGCTCGACGCGTTCCAGCGATGAAATATCAAGATCCTGCCCGTGTGGCGTATCACTGCCCTCGAGCCGAGCGTCCTTGAGCCGAGCAAGAATGCTTTCGGCGCCTCCAGGCTGGGCCGCGGTGGCTCCCTGCGCGATGCGCCGTGCCACCTCGCCGCGTTTCACTTTCATGGTCGACGGAGTACGCGGGAAATCCTCGTCGGGCCACAGGGACCAGCTTTGAATACGCTGATGCGATTCCAACCGCCGGTTGGCTTCCGCGACCAAGGCCGCCGGATCCGCCGAAGCATCGCGCAAAATCAATGCCGCATGAACCTGCTCCTCGCCGTCGCGCCGCGCCGCCACCACCGCGCTCTCCTTGACCTGTGGCATCGAATTCAGCACGCGCTCGACGTCCTGCGGATAAACGTTTAGTCCTTCGGAGGTGACGATCATCTCTTTCTTGCGGCCCTTGTAATAGAGACGTCCTTCGGCGTCGATCTCCCCGATGTCGCCGGTGTGCAGCCAGCCTTGGTCGTCAATGCGCCCCTGTTCGCCTGCGCGTGCGCCAACGTAATCGTGGATTACGCTTTCACCGCGCACCAGAATCTCGCCGTCCGCTGCGATCCGGACTTCCTGCCCGTGGAGCGGCTTCCCAATCGACCCGCTGCGCGCATTGAATGGATGATTGAGGGCAACCACCGGGCTGGTCTCGGTAAGCCCGTAGCCCTGGACCACCAGAAAACCGAGGCGTGTCCAAAATGCCTCCACGTCCGCGCTTACTTCCGCGCCACCAACGACCAGTGCCCAGAATTTGAAACCCAGCCCGGCATGTACCTTGCGATATCGCCACCAACGCTCCAGAATTCCCGGAATGCCCTTGCGCCTCGCCGGAATGTTCGGTGGATGAAATTTACGCTCGACCTCGTGCTGCAAGTTCATTAGCAGTTTCGGCACCGAAACCAGCACTGACACCCGCTCGCGCCGGATGGTATCCAGGATGGCGCTCGCGTGCAGTTCCAGCATGAACACGGCCGCGCCACCCAGCAGCGGCGGAACGAAAATGCCGAGCGACTGTCCGAAAAGGTGGCTGAGCGGCAGCATGTCGAGAATACGCACAGGCTGAAACGGCCGCGCCCACTTCTCGTACTTGCGCATTTCCGTTTGAAGGGGAGTCAGGTTGGCGCAAATGTTCTTGTGCCGGTGTACGACGCCCATGGGCTCGCCTGTGGTGCCGGAGGTGTACACAATTTCCACCACATCATCGGGCGAGATCTGCGATGCTTCGAAGCGCTCGATCACGGGAAGGTCCGCCAACTCCGCCATCGAAAATCGCCGTACGTCCGGTCCTTCCCACCGGACCGAATCGCCCGTGACGATCAAGCGCGACTGGACCTCAACCTGAATGCGCTCGACCAGCTCGGCGGAGGACCGGTAATCCACAGGCACTACGTGCACGCCGCGCGCCACACAGGCCCAGAAAACGCTGACCCATTCCGGCCGGTTCTCGGCCCAGATGATCGCGCGATCGCCTTTCTTCAATCCAATGCGATCGAGCTGTGAGACGAAGGCGCCAATCTGTCCGTAAAGGTCGCGATACGTGAGCTTCCACGTGCGAAAGCCGCTGTAGAATCGCAGCGCTTCGCGGTCGCCCAGACGGCGCATTTCCGCGAGTAGTTCGAGGAGAGTCTGCATCCAGCTGAACGCGCGGCGAGAGCTAGCTGCTCACAATCTGCGGGATGGGGTCGCCGTAGACATCGGTGAGTCGCATGTTGCGGCCGTTGTAGAGATACGTGAGCTTAGTGTGGTCCATCCCCAGCAGGTACAAAACCGTGGCGTGCAGATCGTGAATCGAGATGGGCTGCTGTTCGGCTTTGTAACCGAATTCATCGCTCGCGCCGATTGCCTGGCCGCCCTTGACCCGCGCGCCCGCCATCCACATGCTCATGGCGCCGGGATTGTGATCGCGGCCCACGCCGCGCTGCGAGATGGGCATGCGCCCGAATTCACCGTGCCAAACCACCAGCGTCGAATCCAGCAGGCCGCGCGCTTTAAGATCCGTCAGCAGCGCGGCGATAGGCCGGTCTACCTCCGCGGCGTGCGTCGTGTGGTTCTTCTTTACATCATCGTGCGCGTCCCAGGTATCGGTGTTCTGGTTACCGAGCCCGCCGTGGTAAAGCTGCACGAAACGCACACCGCGCTCTACGAGGCGCCTGGCCATCAGGCACTGCCTTCCAAATGGCTCCGTAGTCTTTTCGTCGAGCCCGTAGAGTTTCCGCGTGGCTTCGCTTTCGCGATTCACATCCACCGCTTCGGGCGCGCAGCCTTGCATGCGATACGCCAGCTCATACGATGAAATACGCGCCGCCAGCTCAGAGCTGGACGGATGTTTCTCGAGATCCAGCGCATTGAGCTTGCCGAGCAGGTCGAGCCGCGCTCGCTGTTCGTCCGGTGTCACATAGGCCGGTGGCTTGAGATCGATGATGGGATTCTCGGAGGCGCGAAACACCGTCCCCTGATAAGCCGCCGGCATGAATCCCGCGCTCCAGTTGGCAGGTCCGCCGAAAGGCCCGCCGCGCGCGTCGTAGATCACGACAAACGCCGGCAGATTCTGGCTCTCCGTTCCCAGCCCATAGGTCACCCACGAACCCACGCTCGGAAAACCCATGCGGACCGAGCCGGTCGCGATCAGGTAATGCGCCTGTACATGATCGTTGGATTGTCCGTAGACCGACCGCAGCACAGCCAGTTCGTCCACGTGTTGCGCAATCGACGGGAAAATCTCCGAAACATCCAGTCCGCTTTGTCCGTACTTTCGAAAACTGAATGGGCTGGGCATCAGCGGTCCCGGATTGCCCTGGCGAACGACGACCTCGCCTTTCCCGGTAAGCGGCTGCCCCGCATATTGGCGCAAGGCAGGCTTCGGGTCGAAGCTATCGACGTGGCTGACTCCACCGCACATGAACAGAGAAATCACGCTGGTGGCGCGCGGCGCGAAATGTGGTTTCTTGGCAATGAAGGGAGTTGGTCCGGACGGTTTGGCTTCGCATGCCCCGGAGGAAGCTGCGCGATCCGCCGCCAGCATCCCCTGCTGGTCCAGCAGCCACGCAAGCGCCACTCCGCTCACGCCGCCACCGGCCTGGAAGAGGAAATCGCGTCTCGACGAAAATGATTTCATCGCATGTACACAAATTCGTTCAGATTGAGCAGCACGTGCGCAAAATCCACCAGCTTCTGCTTCTTCAGGAAGTCTAGCGCGAGCCGCATCTCTTCGTCCGCCGGCGGCCGGCTGAACGCGATCTCGTACGCCGTCCGAACCTGTGCCGTGGGATCACCCGGCGCGGCCTCACGAATCCGATCCGCGAAAAGCTGCGCCTGCCGGAGCACGAAATCGTCATTCAACAGCGTCAGCGCCTGCGTGGGAACCGTTGACACATTGCGCCGGCTGCACGTGATGTTCTGGTCGGGCAGATCGAAGACTTCGAACATGGGGAATGGCAATCCGCGCTTGCGGTACACATAAATGCTGCGCCGCCACACCTTGGGGCCATCCTCCGCCCGCTCCCAGATCCCTTTATTCATGGTGTGCAGCACTTCCGGCTGCAGCTTGGGAAACACGGGAGGCCCGTACATTTCGGCGTTGAGCGCGCCGCTCGCCGCCAGGATGGTGTCGCGTACGATCTCGGCATCCAGGCGCTGCATGCGGAAGCGCCAGAGGTAATTGTTCTCGGGATCTTTGGCGAGGTCCGAGCCATTCTCAAACTGCGACGCCATCTTGTAGGCGTTCGAAGTCATGATGAGCCGGTGCAGGTGTTTAAGGCTCCAGCCGTGATCCCTGAGATCGAGGGCCAGCCAGTCGAGCAGTTCGGGATGCGTCGGCTTCTCACCCATCTTGCCGAAGTTGTCCAGCGTGGCCACGATGCCTCGCCCGAAGTGGTGATGCCAGACGCGGTTCACGATCACGCGCGCCGTTGAGGGATTATCCGGTGACGTCAGCCATTCGGCGAGCGCCCGCCGGCGGCCTGAAGTGTGGCCGTTGGCCGGTGGAATCTCGGTGGGCGGATTGCCGTAGGTAATGACGCTCAAAAAACCGGGTTGCATCACCGGGCCGCGGCTTTGCGAATCGCCGTGAAACAGAAAATACGCCGGCGGCGGCTGGTACCGCCCTGCTCCGCGGTGTAGAAAGGTTCCGTCGATGGCCTCCTGCTTAACGCCTTTGCCTGGCTCCGGCTCGTCGCCGGGGCCGTCTGGCGTAAATCGGTAATCGCCATCGGTTATCCCCATAGCCATCGGGACCGGCGCCGGCCTCTCTTTCTCTACGCGCTCGATTTCGGCCTTCAGGACCCGCTTGCGCGAAAGGTCCTCGGGCTTCATGATGCGCTCGATTTCCCGGCTGGATACATCCGTGGTGCGGATGATCTGCGCCGCCAGCAGCGCCTGCCCTGGCGTGCGCCGCGCTTCGGGCGTACGGATGGCGATCTGCACATTCTCGGGGAATTCCTTGTACTTCTCCGGCAGCAGCACGTCGCGGTACGGCTGCTCGATGCGTTGAATTTCCCCGCGCAGCGGCTTCAAACGGGCTTCGATTTCACCCAGCTTTTTCTCGTACGCCGCCGTCTCCTCGGGCGAAGCCAGCGGATGATCAACCTCTACATAGGAGAACAGCGCCGCTTCGAGCCGATAATAATCTTTCTGCGGAATGGGATCGAACTTGTGGTTGTGGCAACGCGCACACTGCACCGTCAGTCCAAGGATGCCGCGGCCGATGGTTGCGATCATATCGTCGAGATAGTCGAACCGGTTCTGCGGATTATCTTTCTCCCGGAACCCGACTTTGGCGTGGCAGCGGAGGAAACCCGTGGCGATCAGGCTGTCGTGGGTTACCTGATCCAGCTCGTCGCCGGCAATTTGCTCCTTGAGAAATACGTCGTAGGGTTTGTCTTGGTTGAAAGCGCGAATGACGTAGTCGCGATAGCGCCAGGCGTTCGGCCGGTCGAAATCATGCTCGAATCCGTTGGAATCGGCGTAACGGGCGACATCCAGCCAGTGGCGTCCCCAGCGCTCGCCGTAGTGTGGCGAGGCCAGCAGACGATCGATCAGGCGCTCCCAGCGATCGGGCGAGCCGTCGTTCACGAACGCCTCCGTCTCGGCGGGCGTGGGCAGAAGGCCGGTCAGGTCCAGATAGGCTCGGCGAACGAGCGTGCGCGCATCGGCTTCGGGCGCCGGTTCCAGACCGCGCTCCTCCATGGCCTTCATCAGAAAGGCATCCACGGGATGCCCGTTCATGCGCGCGCTCTGCACCAGAGGCGCAGGCTGGCGGACCGGTTTTTGAAACGCCCAATACTTGCGCGCCTCGGGTGGAATGGGCGTGTCTTCGATGGCAACCGGCGCTTGCGGGGGCGGGGCAGTGACGCCGCTGCTGTCCCAGGGCGCACCCTGCTCGATCCAGCCTTTGATGGCGGAGATTTGCTCGCCGGTGAGTTTGGTGCCGTCCATCGGCATGGCGGGCTTTTCTGCGCCCGAGACCAGCCGGAATAGTCGACTCTCGCTCGCATTGCCGGGCACGATCGCAGGGCCCCGTTCGCCGCCTCTTAGCGCTGTTTCGCGAGTGCGTAAATCGAACCTCGAAAGCTGCAGCGCCGCGCCATGACACTTCCAGCAACTGCTTTCAAGAATCGGGCGGATTTGTTTGGAAAAGGAGACGGGTTCCGCGGCGCGCAAAGGTAGCGAGGCCCCGGTGAACAGCAGGCCTCCGGTCAACCACACAGCCACAAATCGGACGGCCACTCGGTCCCGATTATAAAACAACGGCGCCGAGCCGGGTCTTACGGTCAGCTACTCAGGCGGTTCGGGCGAGGCTCTTGAGTTTCGCCGAGAGAGTGGTGCGCTTGAGGCGCAACATCCCGGCAGCTTGTGCCTTATTGCCGCCGGTCTTGCGCAGCGCCTGCTGCAAGATGGCGCGCTCCATGTTGGCCACTATCTGTTCGAAATCAAGCCCTTCGTCGGGAAAGGCAATCGTGGGCAGCGCGACTGCGACGCCGCCCTTGAGATGCGGCGCCGAGGGAAGCGGAAAATCCGCGGGATAGAGAATCTCACGGTCCCCGCTCAGCGCAATAGCCATTTCCGTTGCGTTTTCAAGCTGCCGCACGTTGCCCGGCCAGGAGTAGATGGAAAGCCGCTCCAGTGTTTCGCGCGTAACGCGCCTGGTCGCAAGCCCTCCAGCCGGCAGATTTTGTCGATTAGGTGACCTACCAGCGCGGGAATGTCCGATGGCCGCTCGCGCAGCGCGGGCACGCGCAGGGGCACGACGTTGAGCCGGTAATAAAGGTCCTCACGGAACTTGCCTTCCCGTACCGCTTGGGTCAGATCGATGTTGGACGCCCCGATGACGCGCACATCCACCTTCACGGTTTCCGAGCTGCCGATCCGCTGAAATTCCCGTTCCTGTAGAACGCGCAGCAGCTTGGCTTGGATATCAAGCGGCAAATCGCCGACTTCATCCAGGAACAAGGTGCCGCGGTGCGCCTGCTCAAACCGGCCGACGCGGTGCGTGACGGCGCCCGTGAACGCTCCCTTGACGTGGCCGAATAGCTCGGCTTCGAGCAGATTTTCCGGAAGCGCAGTGCAGTTGACCGCCACGAGCGGCATGTGCGCACGATCGCTGGCCATGTGGATGGCGCGCGCCACCATTTCCTTTCCAGCGCCGGTCTCGCCCGAAATCAGCACCGTCGAGCGCCTGGGGCCCACCAGCCGGATCATCTGCGCCAGCTGTTGCATGGACTGGCTCTCGCCCACGAGGAATTTGCGCCAGGGTTCATGCGCCGTCGCGGCTTCGGCCAGCGTCAGTTGGCACGACCGGGTGTACTCGGCGGCGCGCTCCAACACATCATGAAACTGTTCCTCATCTTCCGCGGTGACGTAGTCAAATGCCCCAAGCTTGATGAGGCGCACGGCGTCGGCCGGCGTTCCGTGGGTGTCGTAAATAATTACCGGCACCGAAGCGTGGATTCGGCGGACCTGTTCGAGTACCTCTTCCGCGCTCCATTCTTCCAACGGAAGTCGCATCACCACGGCATCAAAGTTCGACGTTCTCAATCGCTCGATTGCTTGCCACGGGCTGGCCACGTCGGCAGCAACAACTTTAAGCGCATTGAGCCAGGCTATCTCGCGTTCCGTTTGGCCGCCGCTGGAGATGCAAAGGACCTTCATATGGTTACTAACTGAACCATCGGACGTTGGCCGGCGATCTTTAGACTTTGTTTCGCCTTAGGCCAGCCTGAGGCCCAGTACGACTTCGAGATAAGGGTCGCGCGGACCGCCGGCAAGATCGCGCGCATCAAACCACCCAAGACTCCTCACCTTGACGTTCCCCTTGCTTTTGGGCATGTCCATTAAGTTCGGCGCAGCCATGCCGCTGCCAAACTCGGCGGTTGGATTGGGTTCCCAGGCGGGGATCACGCGCCATCAACTACCCGGAACCATCGGAGAAGCGGGCCAAATACTTTAGATGAATCCGGAGTGTGGCTCTCAGGTGAAGCGCGAACTACTCTTGTTCTTTCTTTTCGTCTTGCTCTTTCTTTTCGCCCTTGCGGTAGAGCGTCGGCGGCTTCCGCTTCGTCCCATCGGCCTGGCCGGCTTTCTTCTCTTCCGCCTTCTTCGCTTCCAGGTCCTTGGGCTGCATCAGGGACTCGAGTTCCTTCTTTTCTTTCTCTTCTTTGGCCTGCACGGCGGACGCCCTCGCATTAATGTCCTCCTGCGAAAGCTCGAGCGAATCGCGCGTCGTGTCGATGGCCTGCTTGAGCGCGAATTCGTAGCGGCTGACGTCTTTGGGCTGGCTGTCCTGAATCTTTTCCAGCCCGGCGAGGAGCTCCTTCTCTGCCGCGGCGACGGCAGCCATGCTTTCCTTGATATCCAGCTTGCGCTTCAGCGCATCGTCGGCCACCGTGTCCACGGCGTCGATGATCTGGCTCAGGTCTTCGAGAGCATCATGCACCAGGATCGAGCGCCCCGGTTTTTCCTTGGAAAGCATGTTCTGCGCGACGTTGAGCCGTTGTTTGGCGAAGTGGAGATACAGCTTGAGGCGGTCGTTCGGTTCTTGCGCCAGGCGGACCTGGTCGGTCTCGTCCGCGGTCAGGAAATCCCGCTCCGCCCACAACGGCGAAGCGCACAAACACAGAAATAAGAATGCGTATTTCACTTCTTTTTCCCCATAATGCCGTCGAGCAGAGCGTCGTGAACCTTCTGGACGGCGGCGGCTACCCGATCGAGAACCGGCCGGTCGACCACGCTCATCTCGTCGCGAAAGCCGTCGAGCTTGCGCAGGAGTTCACGCGTCCGGAGTTCGGCCTGCTTAAAATGTTTCGGGCTCCGGCTGGGATTCTTACCGGTTTGCCGCAACGAGGCATCCGCCAGTTCGACCGACTGCTGTACTTCCTCCAGGCGAGAAGCGGCGCGCGCGTTATCCCCGTTGGCGTATGCATCGCGCGCTTGCTTGAGCGCGTCCTCGGCGTTATCCAGCGCGGCGCGGGCGCGCTTTTCCAGATTGGGTTCGGCTTGCAGCCGGGACAGGCTGTCCGGCGGAGTTTCAGGAGTCTTCTGCCCGGTGGCCAGCAGCGCCGCGAGAGATATGAGGAATAGAAGCTTCATCTCTTGCTCAATATCTTCTCGATAATCCGCGATCTTTGACGGGCCTTGAACTCCTCGTCGGGATTCTTGCCGCCGCTCGTGGCCAGAAACTGCTGATAGCTCTCGAGCGCCGGCTTGTACTGTTGCAGTTTATCCAGAATAATGGCCCGCAGGTAGTAGTCGCCTGGAATCTCCTGCCGCAGTTCGCGAACCCGGTCGAGCGCAGCCAGGGCCTGAGGGTACTGCTCGGCCAACGTCAGCACGCCCGCCAGTTCGTTCCAGGACTCTTTCGAGTCCGGCTTGAGTTTTGCGCCGGCTGCGAACTGGTTGGCCGCGGGTATGAACTGGCGCTGGTCGCGCAGTGCGCGCCCATAGGCCATATGCAGATCGTAGCTTCCGGGGTCCGCGGCCGCCGCCAGTCCGAGCTGCGCCAGCGACTTTTGCGGCTCTTTGTTCATTTGATACGCCGTGGCCAGCGCCAGGCGATTGGCCGCGGTGGCGCTCCTGGCCACCGCCTTCTCCAGATAGGGAATCGCTTCGGCAAACCGCTTGGCTTCGATCATCAGCTCGCCTAGCCGCTCCCCGGCCGCGATATTGTCGGGAAACTTCTGATAGATGGCCATGGCTTCGTCCGGCTGGTGATTCTGCTCGTACAGTCCGGCCAGCTCCAGCAGAGCGTCATTGAAGTTCGCATCCAGTTCGGCCGCTTTCCGGAAGTGCTCGCCCGCCTCGCTCAAGCGCTTCTGCCGCGCCTGCGCCCGCCCCAGCCCAAGTTGCGCCGCCGCTGATTTGGGATCGATCTCCGCCGCCGCTTGATAATGCGGCTCGGCTTTCGCCGAATCATCCGACGCAAGCAGGGCTTCGGCCAGATACCACTGGGGGCGGAATTCTTTCGGCTTGGCCTGAGCCGCGGCATCCAGATGGGGCGCCGCTTCTTTGGCCCGCTTCTCGCGCAGCAGCAATATGCCCAAATTCAACTCGCCTTGATACAAACCGGGCTTGATTTCGAGGGTTTTCTGATATTCGGGAATGGCCTCGGCATCTTTCCCAAGCAGGCTGAACGCCAGCGCCAGATGAAAGTGGGCAGTGTAGTCTTGAGGGTCGGCCTGAATGGCTTGACGAAACAATTGCGCGGCCTGATCGTACTGCTTGGCTTCGAGTGCTTTCAAGCCTTCGGCCTGATAGTCGGTTGCGGGCGCGAACAGCAGAAGTAAAGCCACGGCCACCGCCCACATATTCCTATTTTACCTGCGCGGGTCGGTAGCCGGTTCCTGGCCCGTACGGCCGTTCAATCTCCCTGGCTGGTGGTCGATGCCCAACGTGTCAGAAAGATTACGGGCTCACGATCACGTCAACTTGATCGTGAAAGCTGTCCGCGGTCTGCACGGCCACTGGAAAGGGTCCGGTGGCGGCGACCGGCAAATCCGCCGGCACCACCACGTTGATCTGATATAACCCTGGAAACAGAGGGGCGAGCCCGGCATACGAAACCGTCGCCGGCAGTCCGCCGATCAGCACGTTCACCGTCGCCACAGCCCGGCTCAACGGGTTCGCGCCTCCAGCGGTTCCGTCCGCAACCGGCGGGTTCACATTGCCCAGCCCGGTAAGGTAAATCAACACCGTCTCGCCGCGCTTGGCGGGCTTGGCCAAACTCACCAGCGAGAAATCGGCGTGCAGAATCGCGCCTCCACCGACGCCGTTTCGGTCGAGTGAAAAGATGCCGGGCGCGCTCGCAGCGACTGGCGCCTGCACGGCGTTCGACATGGTTCCGTTATTGTTGACCACGATGCTAGCAGTGGTTCCGGTGGTCGCGTAGGGCACCAGCGCATTGATCTGTCCGGGACTCACCAGATAAATCGGCGACGGCGCGCCATTGATCAGCACCGAAACACCCGCGACACTCGGAGGATAGGGCGGGCTTGCGGTCTGCGTGACGGCGGAGAGGTTCGATCCGAACAGGGTCACAAATTCACCCGGCGAGATCGAGTCGCCCGCCGGCGCGAAGCTGGCCGCGTTCACTACTCCTTGCGGATTGAGAAACACTCCGGTTCCTGAAACCGGCGGCATGCGAATCCCGAGATACACTTCGTAACCGCCAGGATCGTCCGCATCTACCGCCGTTCCCACGAAGCCGTTGCCGCCCACACCCAGGGCCACGCGCGTCAGTTCCGCCGTACCCGATCCGTCGGGTCCCAGCGTGAACGTATTGGCGCCGGTGAAGTCGTAGGTGATGGCCCCGGCAGGCTGCAACTGGTGCAGGCGTCGCGTAAACGTCAGGCTTCCGGCGCCGTTCGAAAATAGCGACCCGCTGTACGCGCTGGCGTTACCTGGGCTCTCGAAGCGCAGGCCGGCATGCCAGAACTTGTCCGTCCATGTGAGGCCGTTGCCGGCTTTGAATCCCACCCAGATGTCCTCCGTGCCGCCGTCGTTCGACCCGCCGAGGATCACGTTGCC
>JBGPKX010000002.1:0-43178 GCA_041486185.1 Bryobacteraceae bacterium
CAACAAAAAAAACTTCTGGCTGGACCCTGCCGAGGACGCGTCGTGAGATTCAGCGGCTGCTTTGCACCTGGACCGGCTCGTGCTGCTATTGTGGCGGGCCCGTGCGAGCACCATAGATACTTAACGAAGTAATACTAGGAGGCTGCTGAAAAAAGTCCCAACCGCTTCCTCACAGTCGCGGCTCGGAAACGTGATCGCTGATTCGAGAGTGGTTACTGAGCCGCGCGTGTGAGCAAGCGCCCCGTCGGCAGGCCTTTTCAGCAGCCTCTTAGCACACGCACCCGCCGGCAAAGGTGAATTGTCCGTATTTACCCTAAAAGATAGAACGGCGCTCAAAACGGTGGAATTGCGGTTACAACTACATCGGGCCGGGTCAGCGGTCTGATGCTGAGTTCGCGGCGCCGGTATGGTTTCGCATTTCCCCCGTGCGGATGAGGCGCTACGATAAGATTTCCTTTGAGCAAGAGCATGCCGACCATCGACCCCAAAGATTTTCGGGTCCGGCCCGGCCATTCGATCGACCTTCGCAAATGGCCCACGCGAGTCCGCGCCGCGTACGAATCGAAGGATCGATATCATCTTCTCCTCCAGAGCCATATCCAGCAACTCAGTTCCCTGCAAAGTCTGCTGTATGCTTCGAATCGCCACGCCCTACTTCTGATCTTTCAGGCGATGGACGCCGCAGGCAAGGACAGCACCATCCGGCATGTGATGTCCGGCGTGAACCCGCAAGGCTGCCAGGTGTTTAGCTTCAAGCACCCGAGCGCTGAAGAGCTCGAGCACGATTTCTTGTGGTCCGCCATTCGCCGCCTGCCGGAGCGCGGACATATCGGCATCTTCAACCGCTCGTACTACGAGGAGGTCCTGATCGTTCGCGTGCACCCCGAGATTCTGCGGAGCGAACAGATTCCGTACGAACTGCTGGATGAAGCCGGAATCTGGGATCAGCGATTCCGTTCCATCGTGGATCTCGAACGCCACCTCCACCGCAATGGAACGCGCATCATCAAATTCTTCCTGCACATCTCGAAAGAAGAGCAGCGGAAGCGCTTTCTCGACCGCATCGACGACCTGGACAAGAATTGGAAGTTGAGCATGGCGGATATCGAGGAACGCAAGTACTGGAAGCAATACAGACGCGCTTATGAGGCCTGCCTTTCGGCCACCAGTACGGACCATGCGCCTTGGTACGTCGTTCCGGCCGACGACAAACCGAATGCGCAGTTAATCGTCTCTGCAGTCATTCTGGACACGCTAAGCAGGCTCAAGATGAGCTATCCCAAGGCGGACGCCAAGCGCCGGCGCGAGCTGAAGAGAATCCGCGAGCAGCTAACGAAGTAGGAGCCTGCGCGACGGCGCACCATCCGACCGGTTGGCCATCGGCTTACGCCATCAGACCGGGCGGCGGGCCGCACTGCACAATGCGTTGGGTGGCTTTCTTGTTGCCTGGCCCATTGCCCTAATGAGGAGGCTGCGCTGTAGGTTGACTCTCTTTTGCTTGCCAGATACGCTGAAATTCCTTTAATGCGCGGCATTTCGGGGTACTATTCCGTTCGTACATGAGCGATGAACCTTTCGATCCCTTAATTGTGGGTTCCGGTTTCGGCGGGTCGGTTACCCAAACCCGGAGACCTGCTTCCGCCAGCCGATAGGCCAAGCAGTGCCGCGCCGATGAACGGATGCTTTCGCACAGCGCGGTCATGGCTATGACTGGGATAATTGAGTGGCCAAGTCCCCAACGGGTACAAGGTGTGCCCAGGCGTTTGGCAGAGACGGATCGAAGGCAGCCCGGGAAAGGGCGAAGAGGCCAATCATGAAAAGAGGCCTGCGGAACCAAGAGAAGCGGCAAAACTCGGGATCTGGGCAGCGAGGCGACCTTGGTCACGGCAAACCACATGGCCAAGAGAGAACAAATCAGGAGGTAGTGTCTGAAAATTCAGACACTACCAACCAGGAGGAGGCTCCAGGCGAATTGACTGTAAAATACGATAATGTCCAAGCTGGATTGCCTCCGGTCGTGGGGCCTCGGAAGAATCGCGGCCCGCAGCGCTCGGCTGCACGCGCGTCTGTTAAGCCTAGTTCCGCAACGAGCGAGGGTCAGGAGTCGAGCGGCGTGGGGAACGTCATGAATCCTCCGGTACAAGCGGTCGTCTTATCCGGCGGAGGCGCTTACGGCGCCTACGAAGTCGGAGTTTTGAAAGCGCTGGTCGAGCGTGGATGGGCCGGGCCGCAAGTTGTGACCGGAGTGTCTGCGGGCGCCTTCAATGCGGCGATGCTGGTGGGTGCCTATGACATGGATCTGCCGCGGGCTGTGCAACACATCGAAGATATCTGGCTAAACCGGATTCCGGGGCACGTTTTTCGGATACGCGCCGATCCGCGGCCAGTGTTGGGGTTCGATAACCGCAACTATCTGACGACGGCAACGCGGTGGATCAGCGACATCCAATCGCTGTCGGCGGATTTCGTACGACGACTTCTGCGCCTGGCACCAGTCGGTCTTTTTGACGAGCGGGTGCTGCAGCTTGTGGATCTGGCCTCCTTCATCTCGGTGGCCCCGCTGGAGCGACTGCTGGATGAAATCGTGCAGCCCGAAAAGCTGCGGCAATCGACGATGAAGCTTTCGATCATCGCGACGAATTGGACTACTGGGAAAGCCGACGTGTTCACAAACGAAGGGATGAGCGACGCGGATGCGGTCTCCATCGTGTTGGCCTCAGCGGCGATCCCGGGTTTCTTCCCACCTCGGAAGGTCGGCGAGAACACTTACGTGGACGGCGGCCTGGTGATGAATACACCCCTGCGACCAGCGATCGACGACGGCGCGACCGAGATTCACATAGTCTATCTGGATCCGGACATCGCGAAGATGCCGCTTATGAAACTCCAGAACACCTTTGACACGCTGGACCGGGTGCTGGCGGTCAACCTGGCATTTCATATCAACTCCGATATTGAAACGGCGCGGCAGATGAACCGTGCGATTGAACTTTTCGCCCAAGCCTCGAACGATATTCCGGAGACGAAGATGTCGGACTTGGCGAAGTTGGCAGCACAGTGGGAGCGTGTGCGATCAGAGCGTCCCCCGCGAAAACTCACGATCCACCGCTATCATCCGCAGCGGGATTTGGGCGGCTTGTTGGGAGTGCTACGTTTTGAGAAGAGCGCAATCGAAAATCTGATGCAGAAGGGATACCAGGACACGATGGAGCACGATTGTGTGGCCAACGATTGCGAACTCCCCGAAGGACGCCGATGAGGCTGGCCGCGGCTGGCAGAAAATCAGCTTAATTTCTGCCGTCGCATCAAAGGTAATTGAGCCGTGTCTCTGGCCATCCTGTTCTTTGTTGGCGTGGTCGCCGAGCCTCACACAAAAGCTCGGTCGAACTCTCCGCAACAAGCCCTCACAACTCCCGCCGCATGATCGGCCGCGTGGGCGACCGGCGAACCGCCTCCTCAAACCCTGCCTTACGGAACGCCGAAGCCAGTCCCGTCCAGACAAAAACATCGGGGCTGCGTGCTTCCGTTTTCGGCTCGACCGGGTAGCCTTCCACGATACGCGCGCCCTGTTTGCGGGCGTAGTTCGCGGCTGCGTCCAGCAGTCTCACACTGAGCCCGCGGCGCCGGTACGGTTTCGCCACGAAGAAACACACCACCGACCACACGGGCCGTCCGTCCACCGGTTTCAGGATTCGTGAATTCGCGAGAACGGGG
The DNA here is from genome assembly GCA_041486185.1 of Bryobacteraceae bacterium. Taxonomy (GTDB): domain Bacteria; phylum Acidobacteriota; class Terriglobia; order Bryobacterales; family Bryobacteraceae; genus QHXW01. The sequence goes on from JBGPKX010000002.1 coordinate 3,715, forward strand.
TAGGTTTCTCGCGGCGCGAGAGCGCACCAGCCAACCGGTTGGCCATCGGCGTACGCCACGAGACCGGGCGGCGGGCCGGACTGCACAATGCGTCGCATGGCTTTCTTGTTGGCCGCTCCTTTTTGTCTTTGAAAATCGGTTCGCCGGAGCCTGGGAAACATGCACCAGCAGCCGCCGCAAGCGCCGCGCTCTCCGGACCGGGCTTCGAAATCCTTCCAGCGGGCCAGGGTCAGCGGATGGAATTCGATTCGGGACTGCGCGCTCATGATGTCGATTGAAGCATAACTCCCTTCTCACGCAAAGGCGGCATTGCCGGCAACTTGGGTTTGTTCAGGGAAGTGTGGCGCGGGCCCTCGGCCTGCGGTGCCGGCGCTCGTGCTGGCACATCTCGTCATCGGAAAGGTGGAGACGAGTCTCGACCCAGCAGCCTGAGAGGCTTCGCCACAATCGGCTAACTGCGCATCCGTAACAGCAGGTACGCTCCCGCCAACGCGAATAGCACGTCCGGCGACCACGCGGCCAGGCTCGGCGGCAACTGGTTGGCGTTGCCGATCTGCTCGAACAGCTTGCCCACGCCCCAATAAGCCATAGCAATCCCGATGCTCACGCCGATGCCGGCCATGGCGCCCCGATTGCCCACCAGAAAGCCGAATGGAATCGAAATCATGGCCATGATCAGCGCGAACAGCGGCACGGAAAACTTCTTGTAGAGCTGTACGCGCAGGCGTATGGTGTCGAAACCGCTTTGCTGCAAGTCGCCGATATACGCGCCCAGTTCCTGGAAATTCATCTGCTTATCCTGCTTCAGTTCTTTCAGGAAGTAATCCGGCGGCTCGTCCAGCTCGGGGAATGTCTTCACTTGGAACCGCTCGAACTTGCCGCCGATCTGGTACACCCAGCCGTTCTGAAAAATCCAGGTGCGCAGCGACGGCTGCCATTGCGCCCGCTCGGCTGAAATCTGCCGGTTCAGGTCGAAGGTCTTGGGATCGAGCTCGAATACGCTCACATTACCCATGACGTTTTCGAGATTGTCGAAATACTTGTAGTAGTAGATGCGGGAACCATTACCGAAAATCCACTTGCGCTCCGGATGCAGATAGGTCTGCTTGGGCTTCCCCTTGATTTCGTTACGGAGCGCATCCTGCTTGCGATTGGCGTCCGGGATGTAGTAATGATCGAAGGCAAACAGGCCCGCGCTGAAAGCTCCGCTCATCACGAGCACCGGGACGGCCAGGCGGTGCAGGCTGATGCCGCATGCTTTGAACGCCGTCACTTCGTTGTGCTTCGTCAACACGCCGAAAGTGACCAGCACCGCCACCAGCACGCTTATCGGCAGCGTGTCGTAGATCAGCATGGGCGCGAGAAAGAACAGGTAGGTAAACACGCGCGACATGGCGATTCCGTTGCGGATGATATCGCCTAGCAACTCGAAGAAGTTGTACACCTCGGTCATGAGCACGAAGCTCGCCAGCAGGAGCGCGAAGTAAAACAGGAAACTGGTGAGGACATAGGTATCCAGCAACTGCGGGACGAGCGGCAGCCAGGGGACGCGTCCTTTGTCACCACCGACCTCGGGTGAAGGGAAGCGCGGGCGCAAGCGGTGATATCCCGCCGTGATCCAGCCGCGCAGGGTGCCTACCACATCGCGATCGCCGGGCCGCTCCAGGCGCATAATTAAAATCAATCCGGCGATCAGGAACGCCGCGTTCGGGGTCCACACCGCCAGCTCTACGGGCAATGCCCGCTGCTTCGCCATGCCGATCAGGCTGATGGAGGCCAGTTGATAGCAGAAAAATGCCAGGAACAACGCTGTCACATAACCGCTTGACTTTCCACCCTTGCGCGAGGAAACGCCCAGCGGGATTCCTACCAGTGCCAGCGTGATGCAGGCCAGCGGCAGGGACATGCGTTGGTGCAGTTGTATGCGCGCCTCAATCCAGTCCGGCCCGGTGCGGGAATAGCCTTTGAGCTCGCCCGTATTCATTTGGGGGAACGGTTGCACGGTAACCGGCTTAGGCGGCGCTGCCTCGAGCACCTGCTCGCCGCTCGAATAGACACTGTCGTTCGCCACGCCCTCCGTGTCCACCTCGTGGGTGCTGGCGTTCCGCAGAGAAAGCTGGATGCGATTGCGCGGCAGATCCGGGACTGCGATGGCCTCGGCCGCCACGGTGATCCGGGGCCCTTGCGCCTTGTCACGCAGCCCGATGGAGCGCTGGTCGGGCGGCGTCAGGTCAGCCAAAAACACATTTTTCCAAACCGTTACCGGTCCCGGCCGTACATCGCCCACGTAAAGAATGGTGTTGGGAAATTGTTCTTCAAAGACCCGAGGCTGGATGTCAGCCGTTAACTGTTCCGCCTCCAACTTGTTCAGGATGGAGACGCTTTGCCGGATAGCCCGGGGCGTCAGCCAAAGCGAAGCCACGCCCGTCAGGATGGCCGCCAGCAAGGCGAAGGTCAGCACCGGTGGAATCACGGCACGGCTGGAAACGCCCGCGGCGCGCAAGGCCGTAATTTCTCCATCCGTGGATAGGCGTCCCAAGCCGATCAGAATTCCCACCAGGACGCCAAACGGAACGGTAAGCGGCAGCACCGGCGGCAGTGCCAGGGCAAACAGCCAGAGCACCGTGCCGGTTTTGGCGGAACTACGCACCAGCAGCTCAAAATACTTGTCGACGCTCCGCAGGAAGATCACGAAAGTCGCCAGCAAGGTGCCCAGCAAAGCGCTGGAGACAATTTCGCGAAAAACGTACCGGCTGATGATGCGCATCGCTACAGATTCAGATTACGCCATCTTCAACGGTCCGCGAGCAATGGTGACGGAACCACCGGCAGCTTGGGCAGCTCGTCGTCGAGTTTGCGCACTTCGAGGTCGTCTACCAGCACCGAGGGCGCAATGACGGAAGTCTCGGCGGCATAGGTGCCGGCGCCCATCACGGCCAGCGGCGCGCCGTTATCGAGATAGTCGAAGATGTTGGTGTCGTTTCCGGCAGCTAGGATGTCACGGAGTGAGCGAACGTTGATGTCGCGGAACCGCACTCCACGGATCAGCTCTTCGCTACCGTCGGGATAGACCTTATACATCAAGACGGGCAGGCTGAAGGGGTGCGATCCGCTCCCGTCCCTGGCGTTGGCCGCCATGAGACGGCGGAGCTCATCGATCGCGGCGGAAGATGGGAAATCGAGTTTTCTCACGATCATGCCGTATGGCTGGTTGCGCGCCTTGCAGATCTCGATCAACTGTTTCTTGAGGTCGGAAACCGGTACCCCTTTTTCGGCGCGCACAAACAGATTGCTGATGCCGGCGGTACTCGCGCCGAACGAGCCGGGCAGCCGGGCCCGGCCATTGGAAGCCGTGAAGCCTTTGACGGGCTGCCGCGTGAGCAGAAAGTTTTTCAAGATGCCCTTGTCCACTATGGTGAGCGGCTGCGCGACCACGCCTTCCAGGTCCACACGGTAGGTTCCGAACAGCCGGTGCCCGCGCCATTCCTTTTGCGCGGGATCATCCACCACGTCCATCCAGTCGGGGAGGATGCGGGCTTCCTTACGGCCCTCGAGCTCACTTGTGGGAAAACTACTGGGCCGGCCAGGCTCGGTGACCGGCCTCCGCGTCAGCGCCAGGTTTCTGCCCAGCAACTGGGCGAAAAGCTGCGCCGCGGCCGCGCCCTCGAACACGATGGGGCCGTTGTAAGTGTCGCCCAACGGAGCCCGGCTCGACGCCACGACGTTCTCGGCCACCTGGCGAACCTCGCGGCCCAATTCCGCCTCATTCAGGCCGCGCGCGAAATCAAGCGAATGGATGGCAAGGGCATCGCGCACGTGCATGCCGTCTGACGCCTGGCCTATGGCGCGCACGCGCACAGATAGCACGTCCTCCGCCGTCCGCACCTCCGTCCCTTCCGAGTTCTCCAGGTAACGGACGTTCTTTACGGCCTGCAATTCGACGTTCGAGCTCAAGACCTGGGGAAACTCGGCGAAAACAGCAGAGACGGAGCGAACTAGCGCCAGCCACGCCGCGCGGTCAAGCTTGCCGCTGGGGATATCTTCCTTCACGTGGACCGGGGCTGCCCGAGCGAAATCCGGAATGGACTCCGGCGTAGACATGTTCTTCAGCGCAGCGCTCTTGCGGGCCAGCGATTCTACCGCGGCCTTGTACGTTTGGTCGGTGGCCAACCAGAGATAACGGCGGAGCACCGCGTACGGGTTCTCAATAGGAAACCGCTCGATATCGTACCGGCTGCCCGAACCGACACCGCTACCTACGTAGTTGGTGTTGTCGAACTGGTAATCTCCCACACGCACCTGGATGTGGGGCGCACGGAATCGGGTCTCCGTAGATCCTAGCAATCCGCCCAGGCTGGCCACGGCGCCGAAAATCTCCGCGTCTTCGAGAGTGTAAGAAATGAAGTAGGGCTTTTCAAGGTTGACCGAGTCGAGCGCCCGCGCGTGCTGCAGCTCGTCGCGCATGGCCTTGAGGACGACACCGGACGAATCGGCGGCAAACACGGAGCCGCAGGCCAACGCGAAAATCGTCAGCCAGTTGCTTACGCGCGTAGCTCGGAAACGACTGGCGGCTTCACGGCCGATCCTCATTGCGCGCCCTCCGCGTCTTTCGGGAATGGCAGCAAGGGAGGCTTATCCTGCGATTTGTCTTTCTTCTCGATCTCAATTTCCGAAACCAGGATCGCCGGCGAGATGGCCGATACGGGAACCGTGCCCGATTCCGCGCCGCAATAACCGTTGAAAACCTCAGGCCGGTCGGACGTGGCCAGAATTTTCGCAAAGCTCGCCAACGGCGTGCCCACGATATCGGCGCCACGGACCAGCTCGTCCGGGCGACCGTCGGGATAGACACGGTACACCACCACGGGCATCACCTTAAAAGCCTGCAGGCCGGACCGCGCAGTCGTCGTGAAACCGCCGGTAACCTCTTTGAAATACAGGCCGTAAGGTTTGTTCTGCCGTTTGATTTCCGCAATCAGCATTTCGCGGAGTTTCGCCTCGGAAACCGTTCGTGTGGATTCGACCAGCAGATTCGATTGGCGGGAAACCACCTCCAGGCCGGGCTGTCGGCGGCCGTGGCCGTTCGAATGATCGAAACCTTTGATGGGCGAGCGCGACATCAGGAATGCCTTGAGAATTCCTTGATCCACGGCGTTGACGCGCTGACCGGCGATGCCTTCATCGTCGTAGGCGTACCACCCGTTCAGGTCAACGCCCTGCCATTGGCGCAAACCGGGATCGAACAAAACAGAGAGAAAATCTGGCAACACGCTGGAGCCGAGGCTCTTGGTGAAGGTTTGGCCTTCAGTTTCGTCCTTCTGGCGGTGCCCTTCGATCCGGTGCCCGAATATTTCGTGGAAGAAAACGCCGGCGGCACGGCCCGAGAAGATGGCCGGACCGAGAAAGGGATCGACCACCGGCGCGTGCAGCAGACTGGTTAAATCGGCTCCTGTTCGGTCAATCGCGGCCAGCAGCAGGTCGTCGCCTGGAAGACCGGAGGGATCGGCGGCATCGAAGCTCACCGCGGTACCCAGGTTCATGCCATCGCCGGCACGCCCCTCGGCCGTAATCGACAGACGTACGAAGTTTCGGCCATGTTCAATCCGGCTGCCTTCGGTGTTGACGAAATATCTGATCTCCCTCTGCGCGACCAAGCTGACGCTGGAAGTCAGGACTTCGGGGTAGCGTTGAAAGGTGCGCGAAAGTTTGCGCAGCCGCTCGGACCACACATCCACCGGTACCTGGATCGGCGGCGGCGTTTCGCTGTGTACCGAGGGCGGTTCGGCCGAAAAGTCGTCCGACGGATCTTCCGCCGCCACCTTCACCTGTTGATTGCTGCGGATCTTGATGAGCCGCTGGGCGGCTTCGCGGTAGGCCCGGTCGGTGTCGATCCAAACCTGCTGCTTGATCGCCACGGGATTATCGTCAATGGTGACCTGAGCACCCGAGGTGAACTGAGCGCGCTCACCACGGACGCGGTGATAATTGTCCAGCTTAGGGCTGCCGGTGCGCAACGAAACGTCCAAGTGCCGTCTTCGCCCGCTGGTGTTGACCGTTAAGGCGCCCAGCGTAGCTCCAACAGTGTGGAATTCGGTCTCGGTGATCTCGTAGCTGATGAAATAGGGCGGAGGATCGGCCTTTTCCTTGAGGATGCGGAAGTTACGATCCAGTTCCTCGCCCAACGCTTTCAAGACCGGAGACTGGGCGAAGGTTGTAGGAAGAAAGGATAGCAGCAGCGCCGCACCACACAGAATCTTCACTCTGCGTTCACGATAGCATGAGCGGCGGAGGGACTGGCGAGAGGCCCGGGTGCGAAGAGCGGCTCAGTTGTATCGCGCTGCCCCCAGGTAGCCACGTTCCTTGAGCCCGGAGAGCGCCAGGCCGTAGCGGCCGCGAACGCCGGTTTTCTCAAAGATGTGCTTGAGGTGGATCTTCACCGTCCCGGCGCAGATTCCCAGCGCCCGAGCTATCTCCTTGTTTTTGAGGCCCTGTTCGACGAGCTCGGCTACCTGCTGTTCGCGCATCGTGAGATTGGGGCGGCCCGAGCCCGACGGTTTCTCGGAGTTTTGGAACATGAGGTCGTCCATCCAGGCGTTCCCGGCGGCGACCATCTTCAGGCAATCCAGTAAGGAGCGGAGGGCCGCGGTCTTTCGAATCACGCCCTGAGCCCCCGCCTGTACCATGCGCAGGGCTTCCGCCTCGTTTATGGAATGGCCCCAGACCACGACCGCCGTGCGCCGGCCATTGGAGTGGACGTTGCCGATCCAATCCATCACGGGCTGCAATCCGAAACTCTTGTCGACCACCAGCACTGCGGGCGACAGGTTGCGGACGAGTTCCATTCCCGCCATCAGCGAGGTCGCCTCCCCAGCCACCGCCAGTTCCTGGTGTTGTGCCATCAAGGCGCGCAGACCTTCAATGGCAACCGGCTGGGTGTCACAAATCACCACCGTTTTCTTCAAGCTAGCGCTCCTACCCGCGAAATAGTTCATGGTCCGGACTACGAATCTGTAGTTCGCTGACACAGGCAGTACTCTCAAGGTTTTCTCAACTTTGGCCGATAGGAGTGATGGAGTTGTAGCACCCGCCGCAGCCTGGCCTGCAGGTTCTCGACTGAACGAAAGACAGATGTCTGCCAACGGCATATCCGCTATCGCCTGGAAGCCTTTGCTGATCTGTCCCAATGCGGATTTGTCGCACACGCTCAGCGCCACCTGGCGCGCCATGGGGGAAGCGCAACCGATCGTAGAATCCCCAAGATACGTGGATCTTTCCGAGCTGCGCGATTTGGCGGGCGGACATGCGGTAACGCTTTGTTTCGTGGACGTTGGTACGGACAGCGAATTGGGCCTCGGCCTGGTCCAGGCGCTGCGGGAACTGGGCATCCCCGTCGTCGCCCTGCATACTGCCAACGATCCGGATCTGATCCTACGCTGTCTGCGGCACGGCGCCGCCGAGTTTCTCTTTCTGCCATTTAGCGCTGACCAGTTCCGGTTGGCCCTCGACCGTTTGGCGAAGCGCGCGCAGGCGGCCATGACCCAAGCCCATTCGGGCGGCGAAGTATATTGCCTGATGGGTGGCAAATCGGGGTGCGGGAATACGACTCTCGCCTGCAATCTAGCGTTCCAGCTTCAGGCCCTCACCTTCCGGAAGGTGCTGCTGGCCGATCTCGATCCGCTCACCGGAACCATCGCATTTCTGCTCAAGCTGAGTTCAAACTATAGTTTTGTCCACACTCTTGCCAACGCAAGCCGCATGGATGAAGCCCTGTGGAGGGGCATGGTCGCGACGTGCCACGGCGTGGATGTGCTGCTATCGCCCGACGCTTCGGCGGACCTGGCCTACGAGCCGGAGGATGTGGCGGCCATGGTTCGTTTCTGGTGTCAGCTTTACGATTTTGTGATCCTGGACATTCCAGGCCCGCACGGCGAATGGGGACTGTCGCTGGCCAATCTGTGCGATGAGCTGATACTGGTCACCACGAATGAACTGCCAGCGGTGCATGCCACGCAGAACGCGCTGGCCTACATCGAGCACCATGGCGTGAGGCGGTCAAAGATCAAGCTGGTGGTGAACCGCTTTAACACGGACATCGGCCTGAGTAGCGAATCTCCTGAAGCGGCGCTCGATCTCAAGATCTTTCAGCACCTACCGAGCGACTTTGAGAGCGTGCAGAAGGCCTTAATGGAAGGCAAACCCATCCCTGCCGGGACCAAGGTCGGCAAGGCCATCACCGAACTCGCCGAAAAACTGACCGGCCGGACGAGCGCTGCCAAGAAGCATTCCCTATTCGGCAGCCTGTTTTCCGTCTTTCAAACAGACTGACCGGCGGGGAGTTACGCCCGCCTCCAGGCGGCTGCGCGCAAATTGCCCGCGTAAAACGCGCCCGCCGGGACGCCCGTCTGGCTGTACTCCAATTTCTTCCTACTTCTTTCTTCCCCGGCGGATCTCTTCCAAACGCTCGGCAACACGCTTCTCCAGGCCTCGGTCGGTGGGAAAGTAATAGCGCCGGCCTGCGAGTGACGCCGGCAGACACTCCATTTCGGTAATGGCGTCGGCGAATTGGTGCGCGTGCTGATAGCCCTCGCTATAGCCGAACTGCTTCATCAGCGGCGTGGGGGCGTTGCGCAGGTGGAGCGGAACGGGCTCGGCAATAGTGGTGGCCACGTCGGCGCGCGCCACGTCCAGCGCTTTGTACGCGGCGTCGGACTTGGGCGCGACCGCCAGATAGATGGCAGCTTGCGCCAGCGCCAGATCTCCCTCCGGAATCCCTAGAAAATGCACGGCTTGCTGGGCGGCGACTGTTTGTTCGAGCGCGCGCGGGTCGGCTAGGCCGATGTCCTCGATGGCCATGCGGACCAGACGCCGCGCGATGTAGAGGCGGTCTTCGCCGGCTTCGAGCATCCGCGCCAGCCAGTAGAGCGCGGCATCGGGATCACTCGACCGCACCGATTTATGCAGCGCCGAGATCAGGTTGAAGTGCTCTTCGCCGGACTTATCGTAGAGCAGCACTTTGCGCTGCATGGCGTCTTCGACAGCCTGGCGCGAGAGCTGTTTGTCCGGCGACGCCGCGACCGCCGCCTCAAGCGTGTTGTAAGCCGCGCGCGCGTCGCCGCCGGCCATGACCGCGATCTGCTCGAGTAGTTCTTCCGAAGCTTCGATTTCGAGATCGCCCAGGCCGCGCTCTTTATCGGCCAGGGCGCGCTTCAGCAGCACGACGATCTCTTCCGTGGTCAGCGGGCGCAGCGCGTAGACTTTCGAGCGTGAAAGCAAAGCCGAGATCACCTCGAACGAAGGATTCTCGGTGGTGGCGCCGATCAGAATGATGTCTCCGTGTTCGACGTACGGCAGGAATGCGTCCTGCTGCGATTTGTTGAAGCGGTGGATCTCATCGATGAACACGATGGTGCGGCGCCCCGTGGCGCGCAGACGCTCGGCGTCCGCCATTACGGCTTTTATTTCCTTGATGCCGCTGAGCACGGCGCTGTAGGACATGAACTCGCACTGCGTCAGGCGCGCGATCAAGCGGGCGAGCGTGGTCTTCCCTACCCCGGGCGGCCCCCACAGAATCAGCGAGCTCAAAGCATCGCGCTCGATCTGCGCGCGCAGCGGCTTGCCCGGACCGAGGATGTGCTCCTGGCCGGCATACTCTTCGAGCGTTTCGGGCCGCATGCGGTCGGCAAGCGGCCGTCGTTTATCGGTGCGGCTGGGTTCCGAGGGCGAGGTATCGAACAGGCTCACGGCTTGAGCGACCTCTGGCGTCGCGCTTCATAAAGGACGACCGCAGCCGCCATGGCCGCGTTCAGCGACTCGACGCCGACTGTTGGAACTGCCAGATCGATCGCGCCCGCATGCAGATTCTGGCTGACGCCGCGCCCTTCGCTGCCAATGATCACGGCGCATTTGCGCGTGAGATCGACATCCGTCAGGGATTTGACGTGATTCTCCGCCGGAAAGGGGACGCCCGCGTAAACATCGAGCTTGCTCTGCTTGAGTGCCGCGCGCGCCAGTTCGGCGTCAAGCGAATGCACGAACGGCACGCGGAACAGCGACCCGGCCGAGGCGCGCAGCGTCTTGGGATTAAACGGGCTGACGGCTCCCTTCAGAAACATGACGCCGGTCGCGCCAAATGCCTCGGCGGCGCGCACGATGGTGCCTGCGTTACCGGGATCTTGCACGCCGTCCAGAACCACCACCAGACTGCGGCCGCGAAACAACTGCTCGAGAATCCACGTGGGCGGAGTAACCAGCGCAATAACACCCTGGCTCGATTCCGTGCCCGCCAGAGTTTCGAAGAGCGCATCGGGGAGCACAGCCATGCGAATGCCGGTGAGCCGCCGGACGTGCGCCTCCACCGCGGACTGCACCGATCGCGCGGCCAGCACCACTCTCACCGCGCATTCGCTGCGCAGCGCTTCTTCGAGCAGATGAAAGCTCTCGGCCACGCATAAGCCGTCTTCCGTCAGTGTGCCGCGCGCGATGGCCCGGCGTACATTCTTCACGAGCTGGTTCGCAGCGCTGGATATGGATTCCGGACGGGCCATGGCCTTCCTTTACAATGTTCAAATCAGAATAACGCAGATGAAAAGGGCCGTCGGCATTCTGGTGGCGCTGGCAGTGTTCGCGTTCCTGGCGGCAGTCGCCTACATATCCGAAGATATCGCGCGCCAATCCACAGTCGATGAAGCGCAAACGGCGGACATGATCCTGGTGCTGGGCGCGGCGGAATATAACGGCAAGCCTTCGCCGGTGCTGCGCGCGCGGCTGGATCACGCGCTGGCGTTATACAAGAAAGGACTCGCGCCACGGATTCTGACAACCGGAGGGGCGGGTGGCGACCCGGTTTACACCGAAGGCGCCGTAGGACGATCGTACCTTGTGAGCCAGGGAGTGCCATCGGAAGCGATTGTAGTGGAACCCGAGGGCGAGACCACAGTCTACTCGACGGCAGCGGCGGCCGAGATCATGCGGCGCATGGGACTGAAGTCGTGCATCGTGGTGAGCGACGGCTATCACATTTTCCGCGCGAAGAAGATGCTGGAATTTCGTGGCCTGACGGTGTATGGCTCACCGCGTTCGCTGAATGCGCCGAACGACTGGCGTGAGAGATGGCTGTACATGCGGCAGGCGATCGGGTACCTGCTGTGGCGGGTGGGGGTGACGGTGTGATCCCCGGAGGCGATCATTAGCCCTGGAGCGACCAGAAGCCCGCTCCAATCCCAGAAACGCAAAGCAAAATCAACGTGGATGTTCGCTTGGGCAACTGATTTTTTTGTTATTATCGGGGGATCAATTACGGCCTGAAGCGACGGGCACGGCCGGTTTTCTCCGCGCCCCCTTCAAATAGATTTCCAGTGGGAACACCGCTGTGTGGGCACTCTGGAGTCGCCACTCCAAGGCCCCGATGTTGCTAGAAACGCGCTGGCACCACGGCAAGAAAAATCGAACCGCCGTGCAATCATTAGTGACTATTGTCGTGGCATGCTCCGATAATGCCGGTGAGCTTCGGAGCACTCTGGATTCAATTTTTGCCCAAACTTTTGCAAACTTCGAAATTATCGTGGTGCATAGCAGCTCCGATGATGTGTCCGGCATGGATCGGCCGGACCCCGTAGCGGATCCGCGCATTCATGTGATGCGCCTGCCAGGCGCGGCGTTGGGGGACGCCTGGAACGCCGGGGTCGAACAGGCTTCCGACGACTACGTTTGCTGCCTTGCAGCGGGTCAAGAACTGGCGCCCACCTATCTGGAAAAATGCCTTTTCGTTTTGGAAACCTCTCAGTCCGGTATCTGCCTGACCCAGCAACAGGAATCCACCCGCCGGCTGGTTGCGCCACGTCCGCGCGCGGTTGGTCTGGAATGGATCATGAAGGAGTATTGGGTCGGCTGTTTGCCCATGTTCCGCAAGGATTCGTGGGACCAGGCGGGCCGGTACGATGCCCGTATGATGGGCGGCTGTGAGAACTGGGACCTGTGCATCCGGATGGCAAAGCTCGGCGTCCAGGCTCAATGCATCCCCGGACCCTTGGTCCATCAACGTGCGGACGGTGTGGGGGCCAGCAGGCATGCGGCCCTTGATGCCATCAGGCAGAAATACATCCATCTGTATCGGAATCCCGATCTCGCTCGAGCCGCCGGCGTCCAAACAAAAGAAGGACCGGTTTTCAGCTATGCCAGGCTGCTAGCATCGCCGCGTGTACCCAAGTCCGGGCTGACCATTCTCCTGGCCATGCCGGCCCTGACCATGGGCGGCGCCGAGGCCATCGTCAGCCAGATTTGCCACCAGCTCAAGGAACGTGGCCTTCGTATTTTTGTCATCTCCACAGACCAACCACTCGAAAGCCAGGGAGATACTTCCCAGTGGTTCGAGCAAGGCGTGGCCGAAATTTACCATCTGCCCCACTTTCTGGAAATCTGGCGGTGGCCGGGCTTCATCTTCTACCTGCTGCAGCAATATTCGGTCGATATTCTCTGGCAGGTTGGCTCAGGGTTCGTTTACGATCTGATGCCCGATATCAAGCAATATTTTCCTGGCATCGCGATCGTCGATCTGCTGTTCAACCCGGTCGGTCACACGGCCAATTACCTGAAATACAACTGCCTGATCGACCACGTGGTCACCGAACACGCGGGCATGAAAACATGGCTCCTGGAGCACGGAGAGACCGAAGAGAACGTCTCCGTTATCCCCAACGGCGTTGACCTCCAGAGGTTTTCACCGCGGGCTCGCGACGATACAGATGCCGCCGGTGCACCGTCAAAGGCCGCGCGTTTCGTGGCCGGCTTTATCGGAAGGCTCTCGGAAGAAAAAGCGCCGGACCTCTTCATTGAAATCGCTGCACGGCTTGCGCGCCGCCGCGAGATGGACTTCATCATCTGCGGAACCGGCCCCCTCTATCCCGAGCTTCAGGCCCGCGTGCGGGCGAAGGGCCTGGCCGCCAGAGTGCGCTTTCTGGGCTTCGTCGATACGTCTGAGTACTTGCAGAATTGCGACGTTGTGGTCGTATGCTCGCGAATGGACGGACGGCCCAACATCGTCATGGAAGCGGCCGCTATGGGTGTTCCCGTGGTGGCTAGCCGCGTCGGCGGAATTCCGGAGATGGTGGCGGACGGTGTCACTGGGAGATTGTGCGACACTGGCGATGTTGCAGGCTTTTCCGACGCAATCCTCGAATTAGCCGACCATGCGGACGTTCGTGTGATGATGGGGCACTCGGCCAGACAGTGGGCGGAGGAACATTTCGGGTTCCTGGGGACGGTGACGAATTACGCGAGCTTGTTCGAGCGTCTGGCGAGGAAGCAGGCCGAACAGGCCAAGCTTCTACCTCGGACGGAGGCAGTGCCCCTTTTGGCCATACAACCAAGACCTCGGCCTGCCCGGGAACGCCAACGCACGCTTATCCGCTCTCTACGGACTCTGATTATCATGCTTTCTCCTCATCATTTGATTTCGACACTCAGAAATGCGGTGCTATGGGCAATGGTGCGGCGGAACCGCGAACGGACGGCCCTATTCCACTCCCTTTTTGACAAAAGCTACTATCTCAGCACTTACCGGGATGTCGCTGATTCGGGGATCCCTCCACTGCTCCATTATTTGTTCTACGGTTTTCTCGAACTGCGCAATCCGTCGGATCAGTTCGACACGGAATACTATCTCCGCCAGCATCCGGATGTTGCCGTGGATAGAGTGAATCCGCTATTGCACTACGTCCTCCACGGGAAGAACGAGGGCCTGACCTCCGCCGCGCAAGCAACATAGCCCGGGCGGATGCCAGGTGATCCAGACCGCTTTCTTGGCGCCGCTGCGATTGCGGCGCGCCTACCAACGGGCTGGATTGCAGTACTATTGTCGAGTGACACAACGCTGGTTACCGCCCCGTCCGCTCTGGCTCAAAGCGTACTGAATCGATCCCGTGCCGACCGTTCTATGACGTCCAATTTCTTGCCGAAACTCCTGTACGAGATCTTCTCCAACCTCTCACAAGTAAAAACGCACAACATCGATTTTTGGCGCTATCCGGAACTGGAGCCCAGAGGTTTCTCAAGGATGAGGGAATGGGCGATGGGGCAGTGGCTGGCAGCCGCCAAACGGATGCACCTAACCCACATGGAGAAATTTGCCGCGGGACACGCAGCTACGACCCTGGCCGGCATTGTGCGCCGATTGCCGGATTATGAGCGGACCCACGACTTGCTCGGCACCGAAGACAGTCAGACGGCCATGATCAAAGTGCTCGCATTTCGTGTATTGACAAACCGCTATATGAAGCTGCCACAGAATCATGCGCAATTCTGGAAGCTCCGGCGCCGCCTGGAGGCGGGGGGATTCCAGGACCGATCCGTTGCTCCCTTGCGCGTCGGCGACGTTACCTTGCCCATGTACGATCTGCATCAGCTGGGGTACCCCGTGCGGCTTCATGCTCACCCGATGAACGTTTTGAACACCTTCATGCTGAAGCAATACGACTCCCGCATGGTGTCGACTTCGGTGCACGTCCGTGAGGGCGATGTTGTGATTGACGGAGGCGCGTGCTGGGGAGACACGTCTCTCTACTTCGCGGCTTCGTGCGGCGACGAGGGAAAGGTCTTCGCGTTCGAGATTTTGCCGGAGAACCTGGATGTCGTCGATCTGAACGTGAAGATCAATCCGACACTTGGTAAGCGTATCGAATCTGTCCAGCGGGCGTTATGGGATCGGACCGGAGAAACCGTGGGTTATACCAGCCGCGCGTCAGGAACTTCTTTACTAGTTGGCAGCAGAAAGGACGGTTCCGTGGAGACGATCACGATCGATGACTTTGTCGCCCAGCGTGGCCTGGATCGTGTCGACTTTATCAAGCTGGACGTGGAAGGCGCTGAACCGAACGCTGTGCGTGGAGCGGAGAAAACCATCCGCACCTTCAGACCCCGGCTGGCAGTTTCGGTTTACCACCAGGAGGACGACCTGCTCAGCATTCCCCAGTATCTTCACGATTTAAACTGCGGATATCAATTAACCCTGGATCACTTCACGATTTACAACGAAGAGACAATCTTGTTCGCGGAGCCGCGGCACGACTAGTGGCCTGTCGCAGCGCCAACGTGAGCATGACCGCTCCCTTATGGTCGCGGCTCAGCAAGGGCACATTCCGAGCCGCACGCGTTAGCAAGCGTTTTTTCCGATGCTGACGAATTCATTGCGACACTCCACTAGGATATCTCCCGCTCCTCTCGAGCGCTTGATCCGAACCTAACAGCGACGGGTGAGTTACTAGAAACCAGACAGCCAACGAATCCGGGGCGCAATCGCGAAATGGAGTTGTACCAGAACGATGAAGCCGATGCTGGCGTACGTGTTGACTACGCACAGTGCGGCGCCGGCCGCATAGAGCGCTTGCGCCACCAGGATACGGCGTTCAATCGCCTTCCCGATTTCGACCGTCGTATCGCCCTTCAAAAGACCCGCCCGTTTAGCACACCGCCAACTGAGATAGAGGGCAACGCCGAGAAGCAGAACGTTGCTCCAGTAGAAAATGAGAGCCGTCCGATATGTGATGAATTTCGGCCAACAGCCTGGTCGAAAATGGCAAGATGGAGACGGCGAACAGAAACGCGACGTGGAGCCACGTCACGTGCCGGTCGCCACGTGCGAGGCGACTGAGCTGCGCTTGCTGGCCATTCCAAAAGATACCGAGCGTCAGAAAGCTCATCAGGCAGGTAATCAGTTGCGGCGACATGGAGGCGATGGCACGGCAAAGGTCTTGCTCGGTGTCAACAGCCGCTTTCGCGGGAGCGTGAAGGTCGAGCACCAGCAGCGTCATGGCCACGGCGAAAATACTATCGCTGAGCGCTGCGAGACGCTCCACACTTTGACCCGCGATCAGGTTATATGACGTACTCATGCCAGGCGTCTCGAACTTGGTTCGCACTGTGCTTCGGTAGGATCCCCTTCACTTTGGTCCAAACTCCGGGTTCTCAAACCGGCAGCCCAACTTTCATTGCGGCAGCGCACGGATCAACTCGCTGCTGAGCACGGTCGGAGCCCAATACTTTTCGATATGTTCGATGACCAGCTCTGTGCCGCGGTCGTGCGTGACGAAGGGACGGTCCTTGGGGTTGTACATGGAGTCGGTGAGGTCGCGGACCAGCGCGCAGCGCACACCCCACTTGGTCATCTGCTTGATAGCGAACGTCCGGTTCAGGACGCACATGTTCGTGTGTACACCCATCACCAGCAGGTTCTCGATGCCACGCGCGCGCAGGAAGCTGTAGATCTCGGCGCCGTTGTCTGAAATAGCGTCTTCGGGGGCCATGTGGAGCGCGGCATTTTGGCGCGTCCAGGCCTTGTAAAATTTGTCCGGGGTGTCGCAGCCGCCGTCGGAATCGTCGATGGGCAGCGGCGGATCGGTGAGTGGCAGCGGCTGTGGTGGCTCCACCTTCGCCAGAGCGACCACGCGCTGACGCTGCGGCGCATCCTTATAAAAATCCATGACTTCCGATGGCGCGTGGATGATCAGAATGCCGCGCGCGCGCGCTGCGTCAATCACGGGAGCCATCCGCGCGGCCAGGGCATCCACGCGGCGGCTGGCGCCGGTGCACCAGTGCTTATCCCACATATCGCAGATCAAAATGGCGGTGCGCGCAACGGGCAGAGTCTTTTCGAAATGTACCTCCTGCCAGTCGCCGATGCCTTTGAAAGCTTCCACGCGGGTGCGGAGATTCAGCTTGAGAACGGCGCCCGGAACATTCGCGGCCACTGCTGTAGCGCACGTGAAGAGCACGTAAAGAAGGAGTCTGGACGGAGCGAAGCCTTTGCTAGCCTGTATCATTTTTCGATCGTCGCTTTCTTGATGTAATCGAGCTTGGGGAAGTCGCGCTCGAAATAAGAGTTCCCCTCGGCTTCGGCGCGCGACTGTGCGGGGCCGCCACCCATCGGAGGGCCTTCGCCGTAATCGCTGTAGAACTGGTCGACGACCTCCATCCCCTCCGTTACTGCGCCAAACGGAGCGAAGCCTTTGCTATCCAGCCGCGCGTTATCGGCGAGGTTGATGAAGACCTGCGTGGTGCGGGTATTCGGACCGGCGGTGCCGTAGGTAATCGTGCCCCGGCGGTTACCCTGGGTCACGGGGTCGTCAACCAGGTTGGCATCGTGCCACTTGGCATTCAATGCAGGGTTGCCCGCGATGCCGAACTGCACGACGAAGCCGGAAATCACACGGAAGAAACGGGCACCGTCATAGAATCCGCTCTTCACGAGCGTGTAGAAGCGGTCCGCGCCTAGCGGCGCCCATGCGCGCGTCACCGTTACCAGGAACTGGCCCTTGGCAGTATCGAAACGGACTTTATAGGTGTCGGGGACATGCTGCTCGGTGGACGAAGTTTCCACCTGCTGTCGCGAGCAGCCGGACCAGGCGAGCGTGCACACCGCGAGAAAAATACCCAGTATCAGCCGTCTCATGCGGCTCCGTATTTTTTGAACCACTGTGGCAGGCGTTTCCAGCCGTCCTGCGCGGCCTCTTTGTTGTATCCCGGCCGGTAGTCGGCGTTGAAGCCGTGGCCGGCGTCCGGATACACCACGATCTCCGAAGGATTCCCCGCGGCCTTGAGCGCCGCGCGCATCTGCTCCACGGTCTCGAGCGGGATTCCCTGGTCTTTGCCGCCATACAGACCGAGAACCGGCGCTTTGAGCGAGCCGGCGATATCGATGGGATGTTTGGGTTGCAGCTCGCTCGCCTGGCCCACAATGCGCCCGTACCACGCCACGCCCGCCTTCAGCTTCGGCGAGTGCGCGGCGTATAGCCACACGATGCGCCCGCCCCAGCAGAATCCTGTGATGCCCAGACGGCTGACGTCACCTTTCCCGGTCTTGCCGGCCCACGCAACCGCTGCGTCCAGATCCGACATCACCTGCGCGTCCGGAACCTTGCTCACCACCTGCGAGATCACTTCCTGAATGCTCGATAGCTTGGAGACGTCGCCCTGCCGCGCGTACAGCTCCGGCGCCACCGCCAGGTACCCGAGCTTGGCGAAGCGGCGGCAGATGTCCTTGATGTGCTCATGCACACCGAAGATTTCCTATACCACCAGGACCACCGGAAACGACTTCCCGGATTTCGGCATGGCGCGATACGCCGGAATCTTCCCATCCGCGGTTGGAATAGAGACCTCGCCGGCTTCCAGGCCGTCAGTATCCGTGGTGATGGTTTGCGCCGAAACGGGCAGGACCGCCATGGCGAATCCAGCCGAAAGCTTGGTTACGAGAAACTGGCGGCGATCGACGCCGGTTGCGAGCTGTGACACAAGGGCGATTCTATCGCAGCGCGTGGGAACGCGTCCCGCAAAATTGTTCGCTGAGGAACACTTCTCGCCTGACCCTGCCCAATCCCGTTTTCCGCTCCGCGGGCCTATAGGCGGCTTGCTTCCGCGCAATTTTCGATGCCCTGCCGGCTGGCGCACTTGACCTTCACGCTCTTTTTTGATGCCATGGTCCCTCTCAATCGAAATTCAACACAAAGGAGAACGCTTATGGCTTCGAATCGCGGTTTGGCTTACATGGGTCCGGGAAAAGTGGAAGTGCAGTCGATCGACTTTCCCAAACTTGCATTAGGCTCGCGCAAGTGCGAGCACGGCGTCATTCTGAAAATCGTTTGCACGAATATATGCGGCAGCGACCAGCATATGGTGCGCGGCCGCACCACCGCCCCACAAGGGCTGATTCTGGGGCACGAGATTACCGGCGAAGTGATCGAGGCCGGGCGGGACGTGGAGTTCGTCAAGGCCGGCGACCTGGTCTCGGTGCCGTTCAATATCGCCTGCGGGCGCTGCCGCAATTGCAAAGAGGGCAAGACCGGCATTTGCCTGCACGTCAATCCGGCGCGGCCGGGAGCGGCCTACGGATACGTGGATATGGGCGGCTGGGTCGGCGGGCAGGCCGAATACGTGATGGTGCCTTACGCCGATTTTAATCTTCTGCGTCTGCCGGATAAGGCCCGCGCCATGGCAAAGATCAAAGATCTGACGCTGCTCTCCGACATTGTGCCGACTGGTTATCATGGCGCGGTATCGGCCGGCGTTGGCCCGGGCTCAATCGTGTACGTGGCAGGCGCCGGGCCAGTGGGGCTCGCCTGCGCCGTGAGCTGCCAATTGCTGGGAGCCGCCGTGGTCATCGTGGGCGACATGATTCCCGAGCGGCTTGCCCAGGCGAAGAGCTTCGGATGCGAAACGATCGACCTGCGGAAAGACGCCACGCTGGCGCAACAGATCGAGCAGATCGTGGGTATCCCGGAGGTCGAGTGCGCGGTCGATTGCGTGGGCTTCGAGGCACGCGGGCATGGCAAGGAAACCGTGGTCGAACGGCCCGCAACGGTTTTGAACGCGCTCATGATGGCCACACAGGCCGGCGGCAGGATCGGTATTCCAGGGCTCTATGTGACCGACGATCCCGGCGGCGTGGATGACGCGGCCAAGACCGGCAATCTCAGCATCCGCATCGGCCTGGGTTGGGCGAAATCGCACGTGCTCACCACCGGACAATGCCCGGTGATGCGATACCACCGGCAGCTCATGCACGCCATCCTCTACGGCAAGTTCCAGCCCGCGAAGGCGGTGAATGTCACGATGATTTCATTGGATGATGCGCCGCAGGGCTACAAGGATTTCGACAAGGGCGCGGCCAAGAAGTTCGTGATCGACCCGCACAAGATGGTGGCTTAGGAACGCTGGGGTTGAGTGGCGTGGCTCGGGTTGGGGGCTAGGCGCTGGAAGGTTCGCCAGCCCCTAGCCCCTCGCTTCACTCCCTAGGAATGCGGCGGGGATGCCGAATGGGTTTCGCTCTGCTGCTTTCTTGAACTGATGGCGCGCGCATCTTCCGCGGTCTGCGCGGCTTCGCGGGCGGTTGTCACGATCTGGCGGCTCGACGGTTTTTGCGCTTGCAGGTCGACGGCCTGCTGGTACAACTGCTCGGCTTTTTGCAAGGTGCCGGCGGCGTACGTATCGGCTCCCGCCGCTCTGGCGATCTGGATGGCGTTTTGTGCCTGGTAAATCGCCACCAGGGCCTCGTACTCACTCATAGACACCTTGGTTCCCGTCAGTGTAGCGGACGGCGCTCGGGTATCGTACGTAAAATGCCCGCGCGGCAGCAGTTCGTACTTGGCGTCCATTTCCTGGACCTTGCCCAGCGTGCCGGGCTGCACGACGTTTTCCATCACGACCACATCACTCGGTTGCATCACAGAAAAATATGGCTCGGCTGTGACAATCAGCGCGAATGCCTGCAGGTCGGTTGAGACCTTGATCTTGGCTTTGTCCGAGGGGTTGGTAACGATCTCGCCCAAGTTCACAGGCCGCCCTTCGGGGCTGATAGCCCAGAGGACATAAGTCAAGTATTGCGGGCCGAACCGTGTGGGAGATTCCAGGTGATTGACCTTGGCTTCGATCTCGACGGCGCCGCGTTGGCTTTCGACGCGAGCTTCTCCCTGCGCTTCGGGCATCAAAACGGTTCCTTTCAGGCCCACCTTCGTGGCAGCGGCGAGATGACCATAGTTGATGGCTTTGGTCGTTCGCGAGACGACCGTCACTCGATATAGCGGTTCGGAGACCCTATTTGCCGAGCCTTCGCGGAGCGATGCCGAAGGCGCCGGAGCTTGGGCAGCGGCATAACATGCAAGGAAAACTGCGTAAAAAAGTACAGAAATGATCCGCATAGGCCCTCCTTCCGCGTGAAGGAGCACGTATACTGCCGCTTCTTTGCCTTGAAGAATATAGGGAGGAAGACGCTACGCTGACGGAGACAAAGCAGGTAGATTTTGCCGCAGCCCGGCTTGTTGGGCCGGGCCACAGTCTCGTTCGATAGAAGTTCAGTCGGCTTTCTTGGCTGTCACGCGCTTTCCATCCGAACTGGCTTCAACCGTAATCGTGAAGCCGTTGGCGTGGTGCAACTGGTAAGATTTTCCACCGCCCTTGTAGTAGTGGTCCGAATAGTAAAGCGAAAACGGGCTGTTCCAACTGGCGGCGAAGTAACGCACGTTCGAGATCTGTGCGGCCTTCTCCGCATCCGCGCCGCCAAAACGCGTCAGTTTCACTTCGCCTTTGCCGTTGGCGAGTTTGGCGTAAGCCGTCTTGCCGTCCGGCGAGATTTTCCAGGTGATGTCCGAGGTGTCCATCTGGACGTCTTTCCATTTCACCGGATAAATCTTGGTGAGGATGGCCATCACACCGTCCTTCTGTTCCTTGGTGGTCTTTGGTTCGAAAGTGGCGATCAGCCAGTCGGCCTGACCGTTGGTGGCCCAATCGGCCCCGAGATCGCCCGATAACCAGACTTTCACGCCCGTAAGATCGACATCCCCATGTTTGCCGATCGCTACGCGGGCGACATTGTTAAAGTTGCACTTGTGCTCCCCGGTGCCCTGGTGCGAAGCATGGTCGTTGAAGTAGCAGGGGCAGAACAGATCACAGGAGCAGGCCTCGATGTACTGCAGCCGCGCCTGCCACGGCACATCCTGCGCGAGCAGGGGCAGACTCAATAAGAGTAACGCTAGCGTTTTCATGCGCTTCTCCTCCTCGGCATAGTGTGGCACTGTAACAGCGGATTTTGCAATATCATTCGCGGCAGATTCCGCGTTTGCTGGCGCGGATGAAGCGCACCAGGTGTGTGGCTTCGGGCGTCCGGACTTCGGTTTCGATGGCGCAGAGCGCCTCTTCGAGCTTGACGCCCGAGCGGTATAAGATGCGGTACGCATTTTTCAGCGCGGCGATCTGCTGCGCCGTGTAGCCGGCGCGCTTGAGTCCTACCAGGTTCAGTCCTTTGGCTTCCACATTGAATCCGGAATAGAGAAAGAACGGTGGGACATCTTTATTCACGCGGGTGTTGCCGCCGATCATGGCCAGCTTCCCGATTTTCGAAAACTGGTGAACCACAACCCCGCCTGAGATGAACGCCTGGTCCTCCAGTTCGACGTAACCCGCCACCAGGGCGCAACTGCAGATCACGGTGTTGTTGCCGATTTTGCAGTTATGCGCGATGTGACCCGAGGTCATGATGTAGTTGCCATCGCCGATCTCGGTTACCGATTCGGGCTCGGTGCCGCGCGAGATGGTGTAGTGCTCGCGGATGATGTTGCCGTTGCCGATGCGCAGGTAGCTGCGCTCGCCCGTGAAGTTTTTGTCGAGCGGATCGGTTCCCAGAACGGTTCCCGCGGAGATCACGTTGCGCTCGCCCATCGAAGTCCAGCGCTTCACGAGAACGTAAGGTTCGAGCACGCAATCTCGGCCGATTGCCACATCGGAGTCGATCACGCAGAACTCGCCGATGCGGGCGCCAGCACCGATCAAGGCATCGGGATGCACGCGGGCGGTAGGGGCGACGTTGGCTGACGGATCAACGGGCATTGACTCCTCAGAGTAGGACAGGCATTGCCGCAGCTGGCATGCCTGCTACCTTTGCAGCGCCTGCTCGAGGTCCGCGACAATGTCTTCGGCCGCCTCGATGCCGACCGAGAGCCGCACCAGCCCATCGCCAATGCCCATGCGCTCACGGTGCTTGGGAGAGAGCTCGCGGTGTGAGCTCATGGCGGGGTAGAGCATCATGCTGTGGACGTCGCCCAGCGAAGTGGCGGGGACCACCAGGCGAAGGGCGTTCATGAAGCGGAACACCTCTTCTCGGCCGGCGCCTTTCAGCTCGAAGGTAACGATCGCGCCGTAGAGGCCATCGGGCAGCATGCGTCGGATGGCGGCGGCGTCGGGATGCGCGGGGTCGGCGGGGAAATGAACGCGGGCAATTTCCGGGCGCGCGGCCAGCCAGGATGCGACGCGGCACGCGTTGGTGCATTGCCGCTCCACGCGCACAGCGAACGTCTTGATGCCGCGCATGGCCAGATAGGCCTCAAACGGTCCTAGAACGGGGCCGAATGTCCGTGAGAGCGTGCGCAGCGTCTCGTAGTGGGCCGCGTCGGAAATGACGACGCCGCCGAGCACATCGCCGTGACCCGCCAGAAATTTCGTCAGGCTGTGGACCACCAGGTTGGCGCCCATTTCGAGGGGCCGCGTGAGCAGCGGAGTGGCGAAGGTGTTATCCACAAGCAGCGCGGCGCCGGCGGTTTTGGACATTGCGGCAATGCGATCGATCTGGCCCACGCGCAGCAAGGGATTCGAAATGGTCTCCATCAGCACGCAGCCGGGCTTGGCTTCGGCAATGGCAGCTTCCACTTCCGCCAGATTGCAGATGTCCACGAATTGCACGGCCACGCCCAGCGGCTCGAGCACATTCATGAGCAGGTTGACGGTTGCGCCATACAGGGCGTTCGCCGCCACGACTGACTTGCGGCGATCGGTCAGCGCCGCGAGCAGCGCTACATGGATGGCCGCCATGCCCGAGCTGCAGGCCAGGGCGCCGTGGCCGCTTTCGAGAGACGCGCACAGTTCCTCGAGCGCCTGGTTGCTGGGGTTGTCGTAGCGCGAATAGCTGAAACCCGGTTCCTCGCGCCCGAAGACGCGGTCGAGCTGCTCGATGTTTTCGTAGAAGAAGCTCACCGCCGTGTTGATGGGCGTGGTGACGGGAATGTGGCGGCCGGCGCGCTTGCGGTCTCCCGCATGCACGGCTTGGGTGTGCGGTTTTACTTTCTTTTCCATCGGACTCCGTCCTTCGTGTCTTCGAGGATGATGCCCTCGGCCAGCAGTTCGTCGCGAAGGCGATCCGCTTCGGCGAAATTGCGCGCCTTCTTGGCCTGCGTGCGCGCGGCGATTTTGACCTCTACTTCGGCATCTGAAAGCGACCCCTGTTGTGTACTGGGCCGCAGCACGTCGAACACTGCGTCGAAACGATCCAGAAACGCCTGCGCCTGCGCAGTATTCTCTTGGCGGAATTCGCCTGCGTCCATGGCGATATTGGCTTCGCGGAGATATTCGAACACCGCGGCCAGCGCTTCGGCGGTGTTGAGATCGTCGTCCAGGCTCTCGCCGAACTGTGTTTCCGCCTGGACAGTGCGCTCCACCAGCTTCTCATTTTTGCCCGCGGGAAATTTTTCTTTGTCCAGACGGAGTTTGAAATTGCGCAAGCGGTCGACGGCCGTGGCCGCGGACTTCAAGCCGTCAAATGTGAAGTTCAACTGCTTGCGATAGGGAACCGATGCCAGCAGATAACGGACGGCCTCCGGTGGATGGCCGTGCGCCAGCACCTCACGCAGGGTGTAGTAGTTGCCCAGCGACTTGGACATCTTCTGCCCGTCCACCAGCAGAAACTCGGAGTGCAGCCAGTAACGCGCGAACGGCTTTCCGGTGAGAGATACCGATTGCGCGATCTCGTTCTCATGGTGCGGAAAAATCAGATCGACACCGCCGGCGTGGATGTCCAGCGTTTCGCCCAGATAGTGGATCGCCATGACGGAACACTCGATGTGCCAGCCGGGGCGTCCGGGACCGATGGATGTCGTCCAAAACGGTTCTCCGTTTTTCGGGGCTTTCCATAGCGCAAAATCGCGCGCATCGGCTTTCTCATAAGTGTCCACATCCACGCGCGCGCCGGCGCGAATGCCGCTGAAATCGTTATGCGAGAGCTTGCCGTAGTCCGGAAAAGACGCGATGCGGAAATATAGAGAGCCGTCGCTCGAGTAGGTATGGCCCGTCTCGCGGAGCTTCTCGATGGCAGCAGCCATCTCAGGGATGTGCTCGGTGGCGCGCGCCAGCCGCTCGGGGTGCTCGAGACGCAACGTTTCGCAGTCATCGAGAAAAGCTTTCTCGTAGGTGACGGTGTAATCGGCCAGCGATTTTTGCTGCGCCAGGGCATTGCGGATGATCTTGTCTTCCACGTCGGTGATGTTCATGACGTGATCCAGCCGGTAACCACGCGCACGCAACCAGCGCCGTAACAGATCGTAAAACGTAAACGTGCGGAAGTTACCGATGTGCGCGAAATCGTAGACCGTGGGACCGCACGTGTACATGCGCACCACGTTGTCTTCCTGCGGCTGGAACTTCTCCACCTGCAAGGAGAGAGTATTATAGAAACGCAACGCCATATCCGGGATTCATTTATCGTAACATTCGAAGCCGCGTGGAACGGGCTTCCGGCAACTCCGGGTGTTTGGCGTTACGGTGAGAGAGAGGCCGGTCGTGAGAATTCGCCTTTTGCACTTCTTGCCGGCGGTGCTGTGCGTGTACAGGGGCGCGACTTTGTGCGCACAGCAGCCGGCATTTCCGGGCGTGATCCGCGGGGTGCTCATCGAATGCGACGAGCGGGCGCCTTCCGGCGAGTTCAGTCTTCGCGCCAATGGCGCCAACCAGGTTTATCGGTTCACGTTCGACGAGAGAACCTACGTAGAACGCGAGGACCAGCGCGTCTCCATGCGGGGAGTACAGGAGGGCGACACTATCGAAGTAGTCGCGGATCGCGATGAAGGCGCGGCTGTGCATTATGCGCGGACGGTTCATGTCTTGGAAGCGCCTCGGCCGCCGCGGCCCGCTTCGGCATCCGGCAGATACCGCAGCTATCATTTCAGACCAGTCGATTTCCTGGCGCCGCGCGGCAATCTGACATTCTCCGGCGTGGTTGCCAGGCTCAGCGCCGACCGGCTGGTGTTGCACACGCGCCAGGAAGGAGAGAAGACCATTCTGCTGCGGCTCGACACGCGCTATCTGGAAGGCGGAACGATGGTGGATGCCGCGGACCTGAAGCCGAATACGAGGGTATTCATTCGCGGGGGTAAGAATCTCGAAGATCAGATTGAGGCGTACCAGATCGTCTGGGGCGAGATTCTGGAGCCCACCCGGTCGCGGTAAATTCGTAAGGCATGCAATCTTCAAAACGATTTGCCTGGATCGGACGCGCCCTGGCGATTTCTTTCGTCTTTGCGCGGCTTGAGGCATCGCCCGTGCGGTTGATCTTCGACACCGATATGGGCAACGACGTGGATGACGCCGTGGCCCTGGCCATGATCCACGCGTTCGAAAGCCGCGGCGAAGTCAAGCTGTTGGCTGTGACGGTCACCAAAGACAATCGCTGGGCGGCGCCGTTGATTGACGCCATGAACAGGTTCTACGGCCGAGGCGATATTCCCATCGGCGTGGTGCGCAACGGCAAGACACCGGAAGATGCCAACATGATTCGCGTGCCTGCCAGCCGGATGCGCCCCGACGGGTCCTTCGTCTATCCGCACGATCTGACAGATGGCCGTGAAGCGCCTGAAGCCACTGGCCTGCTGCGGCGGGTTCTGGCAAAGGAGAAGGACGGAGCCGTGGTCATTGTGCAGGTGGGCTTCAGCACCAATCTCGCGCGTCTGCTCGATTCCCAGCCGGATGATAACAGCCGGCTCGGCGGCAGAGATCTGGTGAAGCGCAAGGTCGGCCTGCTCGCGATGATGGGCGGGGCGTTTCCGGAGGGCAAGCCCGAATACAACATTGAGACCGATATCCCGTCAGCGAAGAAGCTTTTTGCCGACTGGCCCACGCCCATTGTCACCAGTGGATATGAGGTTGGCGACAAGGTTCTGTATCCGGCGACGAGCATTCTCAAGGACTATGGCTACGTTCAAGACCATCCGCTTGTTGAGGCTTATCGCGAGTACATGAAAATGCCGTACGACCGGCCGATGTGGGATCCGACGGCGGCGCTCTACGCGGTGCATCCGTCTTCGTTTTCTCTTTCGCCGCGGGGCACGATTACCGTGGATGACACGGGCCGCACGCACTTCGCCGCGAATCCGCAAGGGCAGCACCAATATCTGACCGCGACAGCGGAGCAAGCGAGCGCCGCTCTAAGGGCCATCATCGAACTGGCCAGCCGCCCGCCAGACCGATTGCGGCCGCTCGAAAAAGAGCACGCGGCGCAACCCGTTCCCGCTGCACGCTAGAATGAAGTTTTCCGCTTGCCAGGTCTTCCCTTCAGCCGCCGCTCGTTTCTGCTTGGCGCCCTCGCGGGCCGGCGTCTATTTGGCGCATCACCACAGCTTCCGACCTTCACCGACGTCACCGCGCGCTCCGGAGTGAAATTCAAGAATGAAGCCAGCCTGACATCGCAGAAGTATCTGCTGGAATCGATGTGCGGCGGCGTGGCCATGCTGGACTACGATGGCGACGGGTGGCTCGACCTGTTTTTCGTAAATGGCGCGGCCATCGAAGACCCCATGCCCGCGGGCAAGATGCCGGACAAGAGTGCTCCGCGCTACTGGAACCGTCTCTACCACAACAATCGCGACGGCACGTTCACCGATGTGACCGAAACCTCGGGGCTGAGCGGGCACTCCTATGGCATGGGGGTCGCGGTGGGCGATTACGATAACGATGGCCGCCCGGACATCTACGTCACCAACTTCGGCCGGAACATTCTGTATCACAACAACGGCAATGGCACGTTTACCGATGTCACCGAGAAGGCCGGCGTGGCGGGTGGCGGCTGGTCGACCAGCGCGTGCTGGGTAGATTACGATCGCGACGGGCGGCTCGACCTGATGGTTGCGCGGTATCTCGATTGGAGCTTCGAGAAGAACATCTACTGTGGCGCCCGCAAGCCGGGCTATCGCGCGTATTGCCATCCGGACCAGTTTCCAGCCGCTTCCCATCTGCTTTTTCACAACAACGGCGATGGAACATTCACCGATGTTTCGAAGAAGTCGCAAATCGGCCTTGCGCCGGGAAAAGGTCTGGGGATCGCCATCAACGATTTCGATCTGGATGGCTGGCCAGATATTTTGATCGCCAACGATTCTTTTCCGCAGCAGCTCTTTCGCAACAATCACGACGGGACGTTTACGGAAGTCGGGTTGAAGTCGGGCGTGGCCTACGACGAGGACGGCAGCACATTCGCCGGTATGGGCCTCGATTTCGAGGACTACGACAACGATGGCCTGCCGGATGTTTTTATCGACGCGCTGAGCAACCAGAAATACGCGCTCTTTCACAACACCAAAGGCAGCTTCGAATATGTGACGTCTCCGGCCGGGGTGGGGGGCGTCACCATGCAGCATTCCGGCTGGGGTACCAAGTTCTTCGATTACGACAATGACGGCTGGAAAGACCTGTTCGTAGGCCAGGGCCACGTGATGGATAACATCGAGTTGACGCAGCCCAGCCTGCGATATCTGGAGCCGCTCCTGCTAATGCGCAATACGGGCGGCAAATTTCTGGATGTGACCAAGCAGAGCGGGGAAGCCATGCTCGTGCCGCGGCCCGCTCGTGGTGTGGCGTTCGGCGACCTGGACAACGATGGTTTCATCGACATCGCCATCAACTGTAATTACCAGCCGGCGGTGATCCTGCACAACCAGGGTGGGAACGGCAATCACTGGTTGTCGATCAACACGGTGGGGACTGCAAGCAATCGCGACGGTATTGGCGCGCGGGTACGCGTGGTGGGCGAGTCAGGCTTGGAACAGTACGCCATGGTGTCGACGGCATCGAGTTACCTATCGGCGAACGACAAGCGCGCGCATTTCGGGCTGGGAAAGGATAAGACGGCGCGGCTGGTGGAGATTGCGTGGCCCAGCGGGGCGCTGCAGAAGCTGGAGCATGTGAAGGCAGACCAGATCCTGACGGTGGAAGAAGTGAAGTAGAAGGCGCGCATGGACGTCGAGCAACACTAATGCGAAGATGCCAGACCACTCCCCGACGGTAGCGGCTCGGTAACGCACATTTGGAGGCGTGCGCGTCACGAGCTCGCATGCGGAAGGGCAACTACTTCGGCGGCAGTCCCAGCTTCTCCATTTCGGCGCCCTGCCGACGGATGAATGCGTTTTCTTCCTGGGTCAGCTTTTCGTGCAGTGCGTGCTCGGCTGTGGCTTCTGCGGTTTTGCCGAGGCGATCGTAAGCGCGGGCGAGCTGGTAATGCACCAGTGGGCTCTTGGGATTCAGCTCGGCGGCGCGCGCCAGCTCCTGTGCGGCGCCGGTCCAATCGCGCTTGCGCTCCAGCACCACGGCCAACTCCAGGCGTGACTCCCAGAATTTGCCATTCTCATCCACCGATTTGCGCAGCAGCGCTTCCGCCTGCGCCCGCTGTCCGCTAAACGAGAGCGCTTTGCCGTACAAGAAATTGGCCAGGTAACTTTCTGGATTGGCTTTGGCCATTGCGGCAAACGCGGCGGTGACTTCCGGCAGCCGGTCTGCGGTTTGATCCAGCATGCGGGCCAGGAAAACGTAGGGCTGCTCCACGGTGGGGTCGATCCGCGTAGTGCGCAGGAACGCATCCACGGCATCTGAAAAGCGCCGCATGCCGTAGTACGCCACGCCCAGCGTCAGCTCAAGTTGCGCACTCCGGGCGAAAATTTTCTTGCCGTTTTCGAGTACCTGAATCGCGTCCTGCGGTTGGTTGTGCTGCAGTAGATCGCGCGCGAGATCGAAATAGTATGACTCCTCGTACGGGTTCAGCCGGACGGCTTCCTGCATTTCGCCGGCAGCCTCGGCGGGCTGGCCGTCCATCGCGTAGGCTTTACCGAGCAAGTTGCGCAGGTCGGCGTGGTTCTCGCGGATTAAAGCTCTCTTAGCCAGCTCAATCGCGGCTTTCGGCTTGCCGGCTTGCAGGTAAAGCTGGACGGCACGCGGATAGGCATTCAGGTCGCTCACAGCCTTGGCGGCATACGCGGCTTCACACTCCGCCGCTTTTTCGTAGTTGCCACTATCGGAATAAAAGAAACCCAGGCCGTGCAAGACTACGGGATCGCCATCGGCGAACTGCTGCGCCTTTTCGGCGGCCGATCCGGCAAGTTGCGTTTCGTGCTGCTTCGAGTACACCCGGGCCAGCGCCAGCCAAACTTGCGCATGATGCGGCTCCATCCTGGCGGCGGACTCGAGTTGCGCGCGCGCTTGCACGAGATCGTTTTGCTGTAAAGCCGTCAGGCCTGCCCGAAAGGTGGCATCGAACGTTCCCGACTGCGCAAGCAGCAGAAGCCACAGCGCGGTCCGCATCAGTGCGACTCCAGCTCTCGCAGCGCCCGGAGCGCCACCGCGTCTCCCGGCTTTTTCGCCAGGAGCTGGTTCATGACTTCGCGCGCCTTTTCACGATCGCCCATCTGCACATAGAGACGTCCCAGGTTCAGGTAAAGCTCACCATTCTCCGGCGCCATCTCGATGCCATAACGAAAAGCGGCGATGGCGTCGTTCCGTTGCCCGAGGTCTGCATACAGCACGGCGAGATTGTTGATCGCTCCGGTATGGTCGCGGCGTATGGAAATGGCGCGCTCGAACCACTGCTTGGCTTCCGCGGCACGGTTCTGCTTGGTCAAGACCAGCCCGAGCTGATTGGCGGCATCGGCGGCTTTGGGATCGGATTCGATGGCTTTGCGCAGAAAAGTCTCGGCCGCCGGCAAGTCGTTCAGTTTCGCCGAGGCCTCACCCGCGCCTAGCAGCGAGCCGGAATGATTCGGGCGAATGGCCAGCACTCGCTGGTAATGATCCAGCGCCGGCTTCCAGCGCTCGGCCTCGTAGTGAATCTGGCCGAGGGCGTAGAGCGCTTTCCAGTTCTCGGGCGCTCGCCGCACCACCTCTCCCAGATAAGGAATCGCCTGATCGGGATAGCCCGCCCAGTAAAATGCCGATCCCAGCTTGAAATAGTTCCGGCTGGGCGGCGTGTAATATTGCCCAGGGAACGGCAGGGCCAACTCCGAGCCTCGTCCGGCCTGCAGCGTTTTGAGGTCCGCCAGTAACACGTCCACCGCGGGGACTTCGGCGTAGATCTTGTGGGCGCGACTGTGATCATCGATCAGCACGAGCAACGGCAACTCGAGATCCGTGCGCAGCTCGAACAGGTATCTGCGGAAGATGGAGTACTGGGCCGCGAGATCGGGCGAGGCGTGCGTGACATCCACCGTTTCGAAGGTAAGGGAGGACGGCATGGCCGGCGGATCTCCGGTTGTAAGTAAGACGAAGCCCGGCCCTTTGCGGGTATCCGGCAGCGGGACGGGTTCGAGCAGCCAGGTGAACGTGAACTCGGGCTGATTGATGGCTACCACCGGCGCCGTCGAAATGCTGATGCGTGGATGGAACGGAGTTGATTTGACGTCGTCCGATCCCTCTTCGATCTCATAACGGAAGCCCGCGCGCAGCTTTGTGAACTGTTGCCTCGCGCCCGATGGCCACTTGATGGTGACGGCGGCAACTTCCGCGTCACCCAGTCCGAAATGCATCTGTTTGGAGTGTTGCGACAGAAATCCGCTGCCTGCGCCGAGATACTGCACGCGGCCGTTGACCTCCACGCGCGCGCCGATCGCGTCGCGATTCGATTTGACGCCGCGCAGCCGGAAGGCAATGGATCGCCGTCTTACGCCGCAATTGTTTCGCAGCACGCGAATTTGCGGCCCGAGACGGCTTTTCAGCACGATATCGAGGTTGCCATCGCCATCGATATCGGTCGCGGCGAACGCGCGCGAGTCGTCGGCGAAGTCCAGGCCGCTGACGCCGGAAAAGTCGTAGAACTTTGCCGGCCCGCCGCCCGCCGGTGTCACCCGCTTGTAGAAGACGTTGGGCTCGTGGCCGCACCAACTGTAATCCTGGCGGATGAGCTGATTGATCGCGTTCCATCCGTTCTCGTAATCGGAAGCGGGGACCTCGTTCACCGGAGACTTGGCCACCACCTGCCGCCAAAAGAAGCTATTGAGATCTTTCTCCGAGGCGTTGGTGAGCATTCCCGTCGTGACGAAGATCTCGGGTGTGCCATCGTTATCGAAATCGAGCGCGTCGGCACACCACGCCCAGCGGCCCATTGCAACGCCTTCTTGAGCGCTGGTCTCCTCGAATTTCCCGCTCCCTAAGTTGCGATAAAGCGAATTGCCCTTGGTATGGCCGTGGTACTCGGCTTTCAAATCGCGACCCGGCACAAACGCCGGATCGTGGGCCACGCGCTGCCCGGCTTCGGTCCACATGTTGGACACGTAGAGATCGGGGCGGCCATCTCCGTCATAGTCGAACCACGCGGCGCTCATGCCCGGGCCGACGTTCAAAACGCCCGATTCGGCGGCTTCATCGCGAAATTTGCCGTTGCGGTTCCGGTAGAGATTGCTCTTGCCGAAATCGTTGGCGACGTAGAGGTCCGGCCAGCCATCGCCATCCAGATCGCACCATGCCGGCGCAAAACTGTAGCGATTGTTGTTGTGATTCATTCCGGTTTCTGCGGTGACGTCTTCAAAGTAGCCGCTGGTTTCGGAAAGCCGGTTGCGGAAGAGGAAATTCGGCGGGCCGTTTTGAGCGTCGTGGTAGGGAGCCGGATATCGATACTGGTCTTCGCTTTGGAAATACACGTAGCAGCACAGATAGAGATCGACGCGCCCATCGCGGTCGTAATCCGCGGCGGCCATTCCCGTGAACGAGCCTTGCGGCGCGGTGCGGAAATGGAATGCGTCGGGCATGTAAGTGAACGTGCCGTCGCCTTTGTTGACAAACAGAAGCGGACCCGAGCCGCGCAGCACCACCAGGTCCTGATGACCGGAGCTGCGGAAGTCGACAAACAGCGCGCACGTCGTGTCGTCGAGCAGGCCGACGCCCGCACGTGCGGTGATGTCGGCGAACGTGCCGTCCTCGCGCCTCTTGTAAAGGCGATTCGGCAAGCCGCCGGGCTGGCAGACGTAGATCTCGTCCCAGCCATCGTTATCGATATCACCCACAGCGATGCCGTTATTTCGGTAGATATCGATGCCCGTGGCCGAGTCGAGCTGCGAGCGCCACCAGACGTTACCCTTCAGCAGTTGCGCGTGAAAAGAGTCCGCGCCATGAAACGAGTGGCCGGTGATGTCCTCGAACAGGGGCTCCTTGGACGTGACCAGATTTTCGCTGAGCGGGTGGAAATCCTGGAGCCGGCCCTCCTTCCAGACCTGTTTCCAGAAGCCGACGCGATAGGCGCCGTCGCTCGCAATCTCGTAGCGGACGAGGTTATCGGGCAAGACGAAGAAATGCGCGCGGCGGATGTGGCCGAGCGATTCGATCCACTGGTTCACAGTGTTCCCGAATTCTCCTGCAGAGCCGAATTCTGCTTCCGCTACGCCTTCCGCAACGGATCTATAGCGACTGGGCAGCGGGGACGTTCCAACGAATCCCGGAGCCAGGGGAAGCGCCTGGCCGCGCAGCATCGCCGACAGATGGTTCTCAATCTCCTCAGCCTCTTTCTCGAATGGAAATTCGTCAGTGCCGGGCTCTATATGAGCGAGGACGCCGTCGTACGGATTGGGCTTGCGGAAATGTACGGGATAGCGGGTTGAGCCAGAACCTCTGGAGGAAATGAGCCCTAAAGAAGCGAGCGCCGCGAGAAACTCACGGCGCCGGATCGGAAAAACTGCCACGGTACTTTCATTGTAAAACGTAGGACAGGCATTGCTGCCTGTCCGTTAACGTAGACTTCGCGGTAGATGGACAGGCAGGAATGTCTGTCCTACCGGAAATCAGAACATAAAGCGCAATGCAAACTGAATATGACGCTGCGTATTCGATTGCGTGGCCGTGATCTGGCCAAAGGCGGGGTCGCCCTGGTTTACGTCGAGACCACCATTGCTCTGGTTGCCCCACTGCGGGGTGTTGGCCAGATTGAACGCTTCGGCGCGGAACTGCACTTTGAACCGCTCGGTAAGACGGAAATCTTTGAACAGCGAGAGATCCACGCTTCTTTGTCCAGGGTAGTTATTGCTCTGAGTGCCTAGCGTTCCGGGCGTGCCGGGCTTCGGCGCCACGAGGGCGGAGGTGTCAAACCATTCCTCCGGGCGGCGTCCACCGGCGGGTGCGTTCTTGGGGTCTTTTCCAGGCAATACGTCAGGCTGGCAGGTTCCGAACGTGCCCACGCATTGTGTGGTCCCGATGGTGAACGGCGGGCCGGTCCGGAAGGTCAGGATGCTGTTCAACTGCCAGTTGCCGATGATAATGTTCGCCGGGCCAGCGTTACTCATATATCGCCTGCCTTTGCCAAACGGCAGATCGTAGATGAAGCTGGCCACCAGGCTGTGCCGGATATCCCAGGCCGCACTCGAATAACCTGCTGCAAGGTCGCGCCTGTCCTTTGAACCTGAGTTAGGGGAACCCGTCAGAGTGGTCCCGGTATCGGCCAGCGCATGACCGTACGTGTAAGAAGCCGAGAAGTTCAGACCGGCCGAGTAGCGTTTCTCGAACTTCGAGGTTACGCCATGGTAGTTACCGAACGAAAAAGCATCGACGAAGGACAACCCGCCAAGGGCAGGATTGGGCCGATTGGAGTCGCAACTCACGTTGGGATCCGGGTTATTCGGACAAGTATTCGGGTCCCAGATAATGACGCTGTGCGCCTGGTGATTGCCGACGTAGGAGACCTCCAAAGCCATGTTGTGGCCCAGGTCGTGCTGCACGGCCACGTTCCACTTGTGAACCAGCGGGTTCCGGAAGTTGCGCGTGACGCCGCGAAACGCCGGGGGCACGTCCAGGGTGAACACGTCCGTCGGGAAGCCGCCGGCCACGCCGCCCGCAAAGAACGGGTTGGGATCGAACGGATCGAGACCGGTGCGGTTGAGTTGCACGGTTTCGTTGAACGGAACGGCTTCGCCGCGATTCGGGTATCCGCCCTGGTTCTCTTCGCCGCCGTAGAACACGCCGTAGCCGAGTCGAACCACGGTCTTAGGCCGCAGTTGATAGGCGATGCCGATACGCGGCGAGAAGTCCAGGTGGTCGGTCGGGATCAGGTACTTGTCGGTGCAGCCGCGGCACACATGGATGAACGACAGGGTGGTGTCGAAGCTCGGCGGCAGCGGAGCGTTCTGATCCTTACCTTTCGGTATGTAGAGCGTGTTGGTTTGCGGATCGAAGCTCGATTGTCGCCCGAACTTTTCGCCGATCGGCGAGAAGACCTCGTACCGCAACCCGAGGTTTACCGTCAGCTTGGGCGTCACCTTCCAATCATCCTGGCCGAAGAAGGCCCAGGCCCATTTTTCCGATGAAATGAAGTTGTTCGTCGAGATGGCGCCATTATCGATCACGCCCAGCAGCATACTCGCAATTTCGTCGCCCGTGTTGTTGTTGATGCCACTATTGGCGTTGGGAAAGGCTGTCTGGTTGCGCGTGAAGTTCATGTCGCCGTGCGGGCTCGGGACCTGAAAGAACGGGAACTTGATAGGCCGGAATTCGGCGCCGAACTTCAGGGCGTGGGACGCGTGCGTGATCGAGACGTTCTCGATGAAGTCCCAGACGTTGTTGTATTCTTTGGAAGGCAGCCAGTCGGAAGCGCCGATTCCGTTGTAACGGCCGAAGTTCATCGAAGGCAATCCGCCATTCAGCGTCGTAGTGGGATTGTAGCCGCCGATCCCGAATGCGGCGAATTGATCCGTGTTGGGGTCGGCCTGTACGCGCGAAGTCACCAGGCGTGTAAAGGCCACGCGGGTCTCGGAAATAATTTTCGGACTCCACACGCGCGTCCAGCTCATCATGGCGTTGCGCGCCAGGTCCACTTCCGATTGCGAGGCGAAGTACGTGGCATCCAGAGCTCCGGGCAGGGGCTGTCCGTTCGACTGGTTCTTTTCCGACCAGCTTAACGATCCGAACAAACTGTCCTTCTCGCTCAAGTGATAATCCACGCGGCCGTCGCCCTGATCGATATTCTGGGCCACCGGCGTCACGATGAAATAGTCGTTCTGCGGCAGTCCGGACGATGGAAACGCGGTATTGGTGTGTGGAAACAGCGCCAGGATCTTGGCCGACGCCGGATCGAAGCGGTTCGCCGGAATGATGTTGCCGGGGAAAGGATCGCGCACGAGCTGCCCGTTGACGGTGCGCGTGCTCTTCGGGTCGAAGATCTGGCCCTGATAGATCGGGCGGCCCATCGCGTCGGTGCCGATCTGGGTGTTGGTGAGCAGCTGTGAGAAATTCCCATTGATCTCAGCCGGCGTCGGGATAGTCATACTGCCGCCGATGCCCAGGTTGAGCGCCTGGCTGTTCGACGCGATGCGCGTGCCCTGATAGTCGCCGAAGATGAACAGCTTGTTCTTGATGATCGGGCCACCGACCGCCGCGCCGAACTGGTTCTGCTTATAGGCGCCGCGGGCCGCGCCGTTCTTATTGTTCTCCCAGGTGTTGGCGTTCAGGTCCTCATTCTGCAGGAATTCGAACAGGGCTCCGTGAAGCTCGTTGGTTCCGGACTTGATCTGCACGTTGACTACGCCGCCGGCGCCACGACCGTACTCCGCGTTGTAGCCGTTGGTGAGAATCGTCATTTCGCCGATGGCCTCAACCGAGGGACCGACGACATAGGACGTCTGGTTGAGGAAGTCGATGACGTTTACGTTGTTGTCTACGCCATTCAGCAGGAAGTTGTTCTGGCCGTTCGACCGGACGCCATTGGCCGAGAACCCGCCACCGGCCTCATCGCGGGCGCCTTGCTCGGCCGGCAGGACGCCGGGCGAAAGCCGCGCGAGGAAGGCGAAAACGCGCGTGCCGCCGAGAGGCAGTTCGCTGGTCTGGCGGCTGTTCAGATCCTTGCCGATGACCGTGCTCTCGGTCTGCAGCAGGGGAGCGTTGGCAGAGACCTCCACGGTTTGCGTGATCTCACCCACCGCCAGCATCATCGGAACCGCGATTCGGCCGCCGGCCGTCAGCTCAATGTTCTTCTGGATGCCCTTTTTGAACCCCGTTGCTTCCACGGATACGGTGTAGACGCCGGGCTTCAGGAGCGGGCGGATATACTCGCCGTTATTGTCAGCAATGACTTCGTACGAAACCCCTGTGGCATCTTCGGTAATGATCACTTTCGCGTTTGGAACAACGGCGCCCTGAGGATCCGTGACGGTACCGAGAATCGTGGCCAGATCTCGCTGAGCGAACAGCATGAATGAACAGAGAGACACCAGCGTCAAAAGCCGCAATGAGACCGAACGGAACATAACCCTTTACCCCCATCGTCAGATGTAAACGATTTCAAGGATTCTAACATCGAGTCCTCAATCTGTAAAGGAAAAACTAGTGTTAATTGGTAGGGCCGATGGTTTTTCCGGATGGATGCATTAAGATACTGGAAATACAGTGTCCTTACGGGTTGCTCGCTGGGTTGCCGGGGTAGTGTCGGTCTCTGCGGGCGTAGCCTTCTACACCTTGCCCCTGCACTTTGTCGACGTCGCGGCGCCCGCTGGTCTCACGCTTCCCAACACCTACGGTGGACGAACCCACAACGAATACATTCTGGAGACAACCGGCAACGGTGCGGCCATTTTTGACTATGATGCCGATGGTTTTAA
This sequence comes from Bryobacteraceae bacterium, assembly GCA_041486185.1. GTDB lineage: Bacteria > Acidobacteriota > Terriglobia > Bryobacterales > Bryobacteraceae > QHXW01. The sequence continues at coordinate 40,845 of JBGPKX010000002.1, forward strand.
CGACATTTTCATCGCCAACGGCACCACGCTCGATGGTTCGGCGCGCGCCCACGCCCAGCTATATCGAAACGATGGCACCGGACATTTCACAGAAGTGTCCGAACGGGCTGGCCTGACCCGCGAGGGCTGGGCGCAGGGCGTCTGTGTCGGCGATTACAACAACGATGGTCACCAGGACCTGTTCGTGACTTACTACGGGCATAACTCGCTTTATCGCAATCTGGGCAACGGTAAGTTTACCGATGTTACGCGCACGGCCGGTTTGCCGGTGGATGGAAGACGCTGGGGCAGCGGCTGCACATTCGTGGATTACGACCGCGACGGCAAGCTCGATATCTTCGTTTCTAACTACGTGGATCTGGACCTGAGCAACACTCCCAAGCCCGGCGAGAAGCCAACCTGCTTCTGGAAAGGTGCGCCTGTGATGTGCGGCCCGCAAGGGTTGCCCACCGCGCATAATGCCCTCTACCACAACAACGGCGACGGAACTTTCACCGACGTCTCGGAGAAAGCCGGTGTTCTCAAACCCGGCGGGCGCTACGGGTTAAGCGTTGTCGCGGCGGATTTCGATAACGACGGTTGGCCCGATATTTACGTAGCCTGCGATATGACGCCCAGCCTGCTCTATCACAATCGCGGCGATGGCACGTTCGAGGAGCGCGGTGTCGAGGCGGGCGTGGCATACAGCTTCGACGGCGCGTTGCAGGCCGGCATGGGCGTAGCCGCAGCGGATTTCGATGGCGATGGGCTGCTCGATATTGCCAAGACCAACTTCTCGGGCGATCTGCCGTCGCTTTACAAGAACGAAGACGGAAAGTTCTTTACCGATGTCGCCCAGCAGGGGGGCCTTGGGGTCCATCAGCTCCTGGGTTGGGGGATTGCGTTTCTGGATGTCGATGAGGATGGCTGGAAGGATCTCATCGTGGCCAATGGGCACGTGTACCCGGAAGTGGAGCACATCCAGAGCGGAGAAACGTACGCGCAGAAGACGCTGGTGTACCGCAACCTGGGCAATGGCCATTTCGCCGATATCAGTGCGCAAGCGGGGCCGGCGTTTGAGCAGTTACGTCCGGCGCGCGGCCTGGCGGTGGGCGATCTGGATGGCGATGGCCGCCCGGAGATCGTGATCGTGAACATGAACCAGCCGCCCAGCCTGCTGAAGAATACGGGCGCGCATCAGAATTTCATTTCCATCCGGCTCGCCGGCACCAAGTCGAACCGCAGTGCCATTGGGGCGCGCGTGGTCATCGAGGCCGTGGGCCGCAGGCAGATGGATGAAGTGATGAGCGGATCGAGCTTCTATTCGCAGAATGATATGGCGCTATTTTTCGGGCTGGGCAAGGCGGATATGGTGGACCGGATTGAAGTGCGCTGGCCGAGCGGCGCCAGGCAGGAATGGAAGCGAGTGGCCGTGAACCGCAGAATCCTGCTTACCGAGGGGAAGCCGTCTGTTGAATCAGTGCGTTGAGCCAGAGGTGCGCTTCGCGGTCGCCCGCCAGCAGTGACGGGCCGATGGGCGAACCGAGGAAGACGAATCTGCCGTGGCGCGCGGCCACGGGAATGCCGCCGGCGTAGCCGATGATTTCCGCTTCCTCGGCGGCAATGGGAACGATGCGGCTGAAATCGCGTGCCTTCGTGCGGAGCGGCCAGTGGTAGTCGATGTAGGGGACTGCTGAGCCCTCCGCCCACAAGTCGATGGGACGGTGGATCGTCAGGCCGAAGTGCATGGCAAGTTGCTCGCGTTGAGCTTCGAAGGCGCCGAAGCCGGCGGCGGATTCGAAAATCAGCCAGCCGCCCTGGCGTAGGTGATTCTTAAAGCGGCTCGCTAGTCCTTCCGCCAAAACTGTCGCAGCGGGGACAATGTAGGCTAGGCACTGCTGCATGTCTATAGGCACTGGACAGGCAGGAATGCCTGTCCTACCAAACCCCGCGAGGGACTCGGGCAGGATGCAACTTTCGCCCAGATCGAGCACGCGGCATTCAGGACGGCGCGACGGGGCCGCAGTGGCACACGCCACCAATCCGCCCACAAAAACCCGGCGCGAAATGCGCACGCTAGAACCTCGCCGCAACAAAACGGTCGATGGCCGCCGCCGTATCCCAGAACTGCTGGTCGGGCGCAAAACGGTAGCGCGACTCCATCTCCGCGATCAGCCAGCCGTCGTAGCGGACCTTATCCAGCGCGGCGCGAATCGCCGGCCAGTTGTTGTCGCCTAGGAAGATATTGGTGTAGACGCTCTGGTCGCCGCAGCGGCCGCGATGCCTAAGGACGTCCTTCAAGTGAACGCGCGTGATCCGCGGCCCGTTGATCTCAATCCACTGCTCGGCGAAGCC
>JBGPKX010000003.1:0-42744 GCA_041486185.1 Bryobacteraceae bacterium
CGGCCTGCTGATGGGCGCGGCTCTGACACAGGACCCGGAACTCTACCGGGCGGTGGTCGCGCACGTGGGGCTGTACGACATGCTGCGCGTGGAACTGCATCCCAATGGCGCATTCAACGTCACGGAGTTCGGCACGGTCAAGGAGCTGGACCAGTTCCGAGCGCTGTACGCGTATTCCCCGTATCATCACGTGGTGGACGGAACGCAGTATCCGGCGGTATTCTTCCTGACCGGCGATAACGACCCGCGCGTCGATCCGGCGAATTCCCGTAAAATGACCGCGCGCCTGCAGGCCAGCGGCACCAAGCACCCGGTGCTTCTCAGGACCAGCAGCATCTCGGGACACGGAATCGGCTCGGCTTTGAGCGAGGTGATCGCCCAGGACGCGGACGTGTTTGCGTTCCTGTTCGATCAGCTTGGCGTGAGGTAGGCGGCATGCGCGTTCCGATCGATCGCGATTATCTGGTCCGCACGCTGGCTGATTTGGTTCGCATCAATTCCATCAACCCCACGCTGGCACCGGGCGGGGCGGGCGAAGCCGAGATCGGCAACTATGTTGCGACAGCGCTCGCGCGCGCGGGCCTAGATGTCCGCAAGATCGAGCCGGAGCCGGAACGGCCAAGCGTCGTGGGTGTCCTTGAAAGCCCGCGAAAAGGGCGGTCGCTCATGCTCAATGCGCATTACGACACGGTGGGCGTGGACGGAATGCCCGAGCCGTTTTCCGCCGCGGTGCGCGAGGGCAAGCTCTACGGGCGGGGCGCGTACGACATGAAAGGCAGCCTGGCTGCGTGCATGACGGCGGCCAAAGCACTGGCCGAGAATCAAGCGCTCGCGGCGGGCAGTGTTGTCGTGGCGGCGGTGGCCGACGAAGAATATGGAAGCATCGGCACGGCCTCGGTGATCCGCGAGCTGAAAACGGATGGAGCGATTGTGACCGAGCCGACGGCGCTGAACGTCTGCCTGGCGCACAAAGGGTACTTGTGGATCGAAGTCGAGACGCAGGGCCGCGCGGCGCACGGCAGCCGTTTCCAGGACGGCATCGACGCCAACATGCGCATGGGGCGGTTTCTGACCGCCCTGGAGAAGCTCGAGCGCGAACTGCGCGGGCGCATGGGGCATCCACTGGTGGGGCCTCCTTCGCTGCATGCGGCGATGATCTCGGGCGGGACCGGGCTCAGCACTTACGCCGCGAGCTGCCGGTTGCAGATCGAGCGGCGCACCGTGCCCGGCGAAACGGAAGCGCAAGCAGTCCGCGAGATTCAGGAGATCGCCGATAAGCTGGCGGCGGCCGATCCTACCTTCCACGCCATCGTGCGATGCTTTTTTGCGCGCGAACCGTTCGAGGTCTTGCCCGATAAGCGCATTGTGCAGGCAGTGGATCGCGCCGCCGAAGAAGTATTGGGGCGCAAAGTGACACACTTCGGCGATACGCCCTGGATGGATGCGGCCCTGCTCGCGGCGGCGGGCACGGAAACGGTGGTGATTGGCCCGCGCGGGGCCGGTGCGCATGCAGCCGAAGAGTGGGTGGACATCGAATCGGTGGCGCAACTGGCCGAGATTCTGGTGCGCGCCGCGCTGGACTACTGCCGGTGATCTCACTACCAGTGATCTACTACCAGTGATGCGCGCGGTCTTCAATCCGTTCTTCGATCCCAACGCGCGCTTCCCGAGCCCTGACCCAGCGATTCTGGCGTTTCATGCTTCTCTTGGGGGATACCGGCCCACGCCGTTGCATTCGCTTTCAGGCTTGGCGTGCGAACTCGGTGTGGGCGAAATCTTAGTTAAGGATGAATCGCAGCGATTTGGTTTGAACGCTTTCAAAGTGCTGGGAGCCTCGTGGGCGGCACACCGTTTTCTCGAGCGGAACGGAACGGGCGCGGTCACACTTGCCGCCGCTACCGACGGAAATCATGGGCGCGCCGTAGCGTGGGCCGCGCGACAGGCCGGTAAACGCGCGGTCATCTATGTGCCACGCCAAACGGTCGAGACGCGCATTGCGGCGATTCGTGCTGAGGGCGCGGAAGTGGTTGTGGTCAACGGAACATACGACGACGCCGTGAGTCGCGCAGACGCGGACAGCCGCGCGAACAACTGGCAGGTATTTTCAGACACGGCGTACCAGGGCTATATGGAAATTCCCACATGGATCATGGAAGGGTACAGCACGATGTTCGCCGAAATCGACGCGCAGCTCGCGGACATGGGAGTGCGTCCGCCGGATGTTGTGCTCGCGCAAGCCGGTGTGGGCGGACTCGCGGGCGCAGGCGTGCGACATTTCCTGGACCATAGCCGGCTGCAACGGCCAGTCATAATTTGCGTGCAACCTACCGAGGCCGACAGCCTGCTCGAATCTGCTTCGTCGGGCAAGGGAGAGGCGCACGCGACACGGCGCGGCCAGGACACCATGATGGCCGGACTGGCTTGCGGCATGCCATCGCTCGTGGCGTGGCCTGTTTTGAAACGTGGTGCGACCTTGTTCGTTTCGGTGGATGACCGTTTCGCTGCCGAGGCGATGCGGCGATTCTATTTCCCGCTGTTGGAAGATCCGCAGATCATTTCGGGTGAAGCCGGTTCGGCCGGTCTCGCGGGCCTCCTGGCGCTTTGCTACGAAGAACAGTTCGCGGAGGCACGAACGAGGCTGGGAATTTCCGGCAAGACGTCGGTGCTCATCATCAACAGCGAAGGGGACACGGATCCGGTGAATTTCCAGAAAGTAATGGAGAGCCGGTCCGAGCCGGGACTCACGGATTGAGCAGCGATTGCACGACCTGATCCAGTGCTTCCTTCGACGGCACGCTTCCTTGCGCCATGCGCGCGCTGCCGCCGCCACGGCCGCCGGCTTGCGCGAGCAGCGGCTGCAAGATTTTGCCCGCCTCGATTCCTGAATCCGCGGATGCGGCCAGCATTAGAGATGCCGGCTGGTCGATGGCGCCGATAAAGACCGCTTTGGGTTGCGCGGTGAAACTCTGCGCCAGCGCGCGCAATTCCTCCATCGTTCCCTTTGGCAGCCGCCGGACGACGCGCCGCTCACCGTTTGCGCCGGGCACGGTGGCATCGTACAGCTCGCGCCCCTGGTAACGCGCGAGTTCCGCTTCCAGCTTACGCCGCACCCGGTCTGCTTCACGCAAGGCTTCAATCTGCGCGGCGGCGACCTGCGGCGTCTCATCGATGGACGTCGAAAACGACTGCGCGATGCGCGTGAGGGCATCGTAGTCGGCCCGTGCCCGGCGCACGGCGCGCTCGCCGCACAAAAACTCGACACGCACACAGTTGCGGATCTTTTCGAGGCGGCGGATCAGGATGAGCCCGATCTCGCCCGTCAGGCGCACGTGCGTACCGCCGCAGGCGATGCGGTCCAGGCCATCAATGGATACGATGCGCAGAGTTCCCGCGCGGTCCGACGGTTTGCGCAGGTCGCTAGCGGCAGCAGCGTCTTCGTAAGTGACCAGGATGGGACGATTCTCCGCGACGGCTTCGTTAACGCGGCGCTCGGCGGCGATCACCTTTACCACGTCAAGAGCCGGCACTTCGAGATCGAGGGTCGAAACCTCCTGGCCCAGATGGAAGCTGATGGTCTCGATGCCGAACTGCTCGATGAATACCGCCGAAAGCAGGTGCTGGCCGGTGTGCTGCTGCATGTGATCGAGGCGCCGTGGCCAGTCGATGCGGCACTCGACGTCCGTGGCATCCACAGGCGTTGCCGTGCGGTGTGCAACGCGCTCGCCCTCATCGACTACATCCAGCACGGCCGTGCCGGCGATCAAACCGGTGTCGTGAGGCTGCCCGCCTGAAGTCGGATAGAACGCGGTGCGATCCAGGTAGAGGGTGGCGCCGTCCGGCGTCCGGTCGAGCACGCGCGCGCGGAATTCGCGCAGGTAGGAATCCGTGTAGTAGAGCCGCTCGGTCATGAAATCTCTGTTCACATATAATACTGAACCATGCCCGGACGATCGTTTCTTACGTGCTCCATCGCGTTCATGATGTTAGCGGCGCGCGGCGCCGACAAGCTCACGGCTCCACAGTTGATCGAGCTGGCTCACAAGAAGTCGCACGATCTCGCTGAAGCGCTCCCCGCCTCGTTGGGCGAGGACAAGGTCAAAAAGGGGACCGCCTTTGCGAGCGAAGGTCCGGACTTCATCTGGGCTTTTGAGTCGGAAGCGCGCCCGGAGATCTATATCGACGATCGCTCCGCCGGGCCGATGACTCGCGTCGGGAAAAGCAATCTCTGGTACCACAGCGGGAAGCTGCAAACGGGCGGCGTGCACGGTTTCTATTACGTGGTGAATGGAGCGCGCAGCGGCGGGTCGACGGATGTGCCGGCGTATGGTCCCGATTCGTATCCCAAGCCTGGTGTGCCGCTGGGCACGCTGTCGGAGAAGATCGTTCATACCAGCAAAATTTACGACGGCATGCAGAGCAACTACTGGATCTATGTTCCGGCGCAATATGACAAGAACGCGCCGGCGGCGCTCATGGTCTGGCAGGATGGGCAGAACCTGATCCAGCGCGACGGCGCATCGCGCACGCTCACGGTTGTCGACAATTTGATCGCGGCAAAGAAGATTCCGGTGATGATTCACGTTTTCATCGAGCCGGGGGCGATTGGCGAAAAGAAGATGCGCAGCATCGAGTACGACACGGTTTCAGACCGTTACGCGCTCTTCCTGCGGGATGAGATTCTGGCTGACGTGCAGGCGAAGTACAACATCCGTAAAGACGCTTATAGCCGCGCGATTGCCGGCATCTCTTCGGGCGGCATCTGCGCATTTAACGTCGCGTGGCAGCAGAACGACCAGTTCAGCCGCGTGCTCTCGCACGTGGGCAGCTTCACCAGCATCCAGTGGCGGCACGATCAGGCCGATACGCGCGAGAACATTCTGGGCGGCAACGATTACCCGTTTTTGATCCGCAAGGGGCCGAAACACAACATCCGCGTGTGGCTGCAGGACGGTTCGGAAGATCTGGAAAACGACCACGGAAGCTGGCCGCTGCAAAACATCCAGATGACCAATTCGCTCAAGATGCGCGAGTACGATTTCCATTTCAGTTGGGGCGGAGGCTCGCACAACGCCGCGCATGGGAACGCGGAACTGCCGGAAGAGCTGACGTGGCTGTGGCGCGATTACGATCCCGCGAAAGCCGAGCAGATTTACGCCATGGACCCCGCGGAAAAGACGAAGCCGATGTTCCGGGTGAGGATTTACAACCGTTGAGTGGGCCGCAGCCGGATGGAAGCGGGATACAGGGGCTACGCGGCGGTGCTCCGACTCGCCGGAGTTTTCTGGCACTGAGCGTCGCGGCCGGCGCATTCCGGCTGCGTGCCTCACCATCCACAGAGCTGGACAGGCGCGAATTCCTCGATGTGCCGAATGCCTACCGGATGCGCATGCACTGGTTTATTTTCGGTCCGGCGTGGACAGCGGAGGAGTGCGAGCGCGAGCTGCAGCTCATGGCGGCGGCGCACATAGGCGGCGTCCTGATTTTCCCGGCGTATCCGATTGCGCTCGACGATCCCGCGCGTGGCATCCGGAATCAGCCGTATCTTTCACCCGAATTTTTCGAAGTATTCAACGCTGCGTTGAAAACATGCAAGAAGCTGGGGCTCACGGCGGACATTGTGCTAGGGACGGGGTGGCCGTATGGCGGCCCTTCGGTGAGTATTGCCGACAGCGCGAAATGCTTGCGCCGTGCCAGCATTCCGGTAACCGCCAGGGAACCGGTGCCGCTGCCCGAGATCGACCATGAGGGAAAAATCCTCTCGGCTTTCTACGTCGACCCGAGTGGGTACGCAAGGCTTCCGATCGAGGAAGGCAGCAGCGCGGTGATGCCACCCGCAACCAGTGGCGAAGTGCAATTTTTCTATTCAAGGCCCACGCGCATGGAGGTGAAGCGCGCTTCACTTGGCGCGGAAGGGCTGGTACTGGACCACTACAATGGCGGCGCGCTCCAGCGCTATCTGGCGGCGGTGGGCGACAAGCTACTGGGCGGCGTTCCGGCCGGCGCGATTCGATCCATCTTCTGCGATTCGCTCGAAGTCTATGCCGCGAACTGGACCGATGATCTGCCTGAGATTTTTCAGCGCAAGCGCGGATATGATCTGATGGCGCATTTGCCGGCGCTGTTCGATCGCCATCATGCAGATTCGCGCGACTTGCGCTACGATTTCTGGCGCACTCTTTCCGAGCAGGCGTTCGAGGGCTTCATCCAGCCGCTGGCGGAGTGGGCGCATGCGAAGGGCGTGACCGCGCAGGTGGAGGCTTACGGCACGCCGCCGGTATCGCTCGCGAGCTACCGGGCGGTCGACGTCCCCGTGGGCGAGCACTATGAGTGGAAGGAGTTCAGCACCTCGCGGTGGGCCAGTTCGGGCGCGCGCCTGGCCGGGAAGCGCACGGTGCTCGCCGAGGCCTGGACGTGGCTGGGAGATCCCAACCGCTTCGCCGACACGCTAGAGCAACTGAAGCTGTGCTCCGACCTGCACTTTCTCAGCGGCATCAACACGCTATACGGCACCTCGTATGGGTACTCGCCAGCCGCTGCGGGCTCACCGGGTTGGGTGCCCTACTTCGGTCCGGCGGTGAACCACAATTCGCCCTTCTGGCCTTACTTTTCGCAGCTCGCGGATTACGTGAACCGGGCCAGCTATGTTCTCCAGCAAGGCAAACCCGTGGCGGACATCGCACTGTATTTGCCATCGGAAGATGCCATGGTCGAATCCGATATGCGGGAACTGCTCTTCAATTGGGCGGTGCGCGACCGGATGAGTTCCAACGGCCCGCCTCCGGAATTCGGCTTGGCCAACGCGCTGCACTTCGAATCCGACGTGGTGAAAGCCATCATCACCAACGGATATTCTTTCGATGGCGTGGACACCTTCGCCTTTCGCGAGATGCGCGTCGAGGAAGGGCGACTGCGTTCGGGAGATGGCGACTACGCTGTGCTGGTATTGCCCAATCTCGCGGGTATTGATATCGAATCGCTGCGCAAGATCAGGGGATTCGTGGACCAGGGCGGCATCGTGATCGCCACACGGCGGCTGCCCGAAACGGCGTACGGCATGCGCGATCGGGATGAGAATCGCGCCGAGGTGGAACGCCTGGTCCGCGAACTGTTCGGCGCGATCCCCGATGGCGTAGCGCTGCAGTCCCATCGCTTCGGCAATGGCGTGGCGATTTTTTCGCGTGACGAGCGTATCTCGTTTTTAAACGCGCTGCGCTGGCATCCGCCCGACATCGCGTTTCGCGAGGCCAGTCCACACGTAGGATTCGTTCATCGCAAAGCGTCTGAGCGCGATTATTATTACCTGGCAAACACCAGCGAGCAGCCGCAACGGCTGGACGCGACGTTCCGGGTGGACGCAGAGCAGCCCGAAAGATGGGACCTGAAAACCGGGACGGTGACACCCGTGCTTGCATTCGAGCACACCATGGCCGGCACGCGCGTGGCCTTCGAGCTGGGTCCGCACGAATCGTGCGTGATGGCTTTCTCCCAGAGCGACCGAAGCCCGGTCACGACAGACACGGACCTCAGCCTGGAAGCCTCGCGCGACGGCTGGATGGCGCGTGCATTCGAGAACCGAACTTACTTTATACAAACGCGGCGCGGGCGTGAGGAGATGATCGTCAGCGGCATTCCGGCGCCGATTCCGCTGGCTTCACCGTGGCGTTTGCGATTCGAGGACGCTTCCATCACGCCCGTTGTGCTGGACGAGCTGAAATCCTGGACCGATATTCCGAGCGCGCGATTTTTCTCCGGCCGCGGGACATACGAAGCCGAGTTTCCGCTCGCCCTGAAGCTTCCGGCGGATGTGGGTGTGGTGCTCGATCTCGGCCGCGTGCGTGAAACCGCCGAAGTCTGGCTGAACGAGGGCGCGGCGGGCCTTGCGTGGATGCAGCCTTACCGCGTGGATGTGACGCACCTGCTGCGGACGGGCGCGAACCGGTTGCGCATCCACGTCACCAATCTGCTCATCAACCGGGTGCTGGGCATGGGACCCATCGACTACTCGGAGGTGTACAAGCGTTTCGGCGAGCGCTTCCCGCCGGGTGAGGAATGGGAGAAAGTGCGCGAGCCTCTTCCGTCGGGCCTGCTGGTGCCAGTGCGATTGATTTTCTACAAAATCATCCACGGCGGGCGCGAAACTCCACGCAGACGCGGCCAGTCCGCCATCTAATAAATCCGGCCATCGCTATAATGGTGGTATCGATGAACCCGCCCCGCCTGGAATTGCGCCGGGCTTCGAAAATCTATCAGACCAATGGACAGAAGCTGGAGGCGCTCCGGGATGTGTCGCTTACGCTCGAGCCGGGCACGATCACGGCGCTGGTCGGCCGCAGCGGCTGCGGGAAAACTACGCTGCTGAATCTTGCGGGCGCCATGGATTTTCCAACGTCGGGTGAGGTACTCATCGATGGCCGCGCTACCAGCTCGCTCAGCGAAGAAGAGCTGACGGCGCTGCGCCGCTCGCGCATCGGATTTGTGTTTCAATTTTTTCAATTATTGCCGGCGCTGACCGCGCTGGAGAATGTCGAGTTGCCGCTACTGCTCGCCGGTGCGCCAAAATCGCGCGAAGTTGCGCGTCGCCGCCTGGAGTGGGTGGAGCTGGCGGAGAAGGCGGATTCGTTTCCCTACCAGCTTTCGGGTGGCCAGATGCAGCGCGTGGCGATTGCCCGCGCGCTGGCGCAAACTCCTGAGATTCTGATCGCGGACGAACCTACGGGCAATCTCGATAACGCAAGCGGCGACCAGGTGCTTGCGCTGCTGCGCGATGCTGCTCAGCGGTTCGGCGCCACCGTGCTGATGGCGACGCATAGCGCGGAAGCCGCGGCGATTGCACAGACGCGCGTGCAGATGCGCGACGGGCGGGTCGCTGCCATCGAGCGAGCGTAGGCACAGATGCGACGGCTCCAGTTGTTCCGAACCCTCATCCTGCGCCCGTTGCGGCGCGATCTTCTGCGGACCGTGCTCACCATCCTGGCGGTGGCGCTGGGTGTGGGCGTGGTGATCGCGATCGATCTCGCGGGAGATGCGGCGACGGGCTCGTTCCGGTCTTCGCTCGAAACGTTGGTGGGGAAAACGGATCTGGAGATTGTGGCCAATGGCGGCGTGGATGAGCGGTGGATGGCGGAACTGACGGCTCTGCCGTTGAATGCCCGGTTTGCGCCGTTGGTGGAGACGCAGGGGGTGATTGAGCGAATGGGGGCGGTGACCGTATACGGGGTGGATTTTGTCGCGCACGGGCGGGGGCAAGTTGGGAAGCCGGTTCCACAACTTGATACCGCGGCCATCGTTTCCAGCGCGCTGGCGAAGAGAGTGGGAGTTACCGAGGGAGGACACGTCACGCTCACGTTGAACGATGCATCACGGACCTTTCAAGTGGCGGGGATTACGGACGCCAGGGACGCCGAGTTCGTGCTGCTGGACATCGCGACGGCGCAACGGGCCCTCAATGCATATGGCAGGCTGGACCGGATTGACGTATTCGTTTCTCCGCACGACGATTTCGCCCGCGTGGAGCGCGAGATCCGCAGTGCTCTGCCGGCGAGTTATCGCATTGAGAAGCCGGGCACGCGCAGCGAGGAGAACCAGCGTATGTTGCGCGCGTTTCGCTGGAACTTGCGCGTGCTGAGTTACATCTCGCTGGTGGTGGGAGCGTTTCTGATCTACAACACCATTTCGGTGAGCGTCGTGCGGCGGCGCACGGAGATTGGCGTTCTGCGCGCGCTGGGCGCAGGGCGGCGCTGGATTCTGTGGCTGTTTCTAGGGGAATCGCTATTGTTCGGACTGGCAGGCTCGCTCGCCGGCATTGCGCTCGGCAGATTGATGGCGGAAGGCGCGGTGGGCCTGATCGCTCAGACCGTGAACTCGCTCTATGTGAGCAGCCGCCCGGCAGCGGTGGATCTCGGTGCGCCCGCGGTTGTGACGGCCATTCTTGCCGGCATCGCCGTTGCCTTCCTCTCAGCGCTCGCGCCGGCGCGCGAGGCCATGCAGGTGGCGCCGGTGGAAGCCATGGGGCGCGGCGCACACGAGCATCACGCGAGAATGCATGTCCGCCGCGATCTGGCGTGGGCAGCATTCGTGGCCATCGTCGCGTACGCCGTTTCGCGAGTCCGGCCCGTGGATGGCAAGCCCATTGCAGGTTACGCGACAACGCTGTTAGCCATTGTGGCCATGGCGCTGGCCGCCCCGGCGCTGGTCACCGGCCTGGCCGCTGCGACGCGCAAAGCCTCGCGCGCAATGTTCGGACCGGAGGGATTGCTGGCCGTTCGGGGACTGGCCGCGACCCTCGCGCGCACGTCGGTGGTTGTCGGCGCGCTGGCGACGGCCATCGCCATGATGGCCAGTGTCGGAATTATGGTCGGTAGCTTTCGCGAGACGGTGATCGTCTGGCTGGATGCGCAATTGCGCGCCGATCTCTACGTCGGTCCGGCGGCAAGGGCTGGGGCAGGCGCGCATCCTGCACTCTCGGCGGACGTGCCCGCGCTGGTTTCCTCCATTCCCGGCGTGGAAGCGGTCGATATCTTTCACGCGATCGAGTTTGACTACAAAGGCCAGCGGGCCTCGCTCGGCGCAGGTGACTCCGAGGTCGTCCGCCGCTACGGACGGCTGCGATTTCTGCCAGGCGAGGACCGGGAGGCGATCCTGCGCTCGCTGGTTGGACAGGATCGCGTCATCGTGAGCGAGCCGTTTGCGAACAAGCACGGCGTGCGCGCGGGTGATGTCGTGACGTTGCCGCTCGGCGCGCACCTGGTCAAAGTGACCGTGGCTGGCGTCTATTACGATTACTCGAGCGAGCGCGGCTGGGTAATCTTCGACAACTCGACGCTTTTGAAATATCTGCCGGACCTGCCCGCGACGAACCTGGCGATTTATGCGCGTAAGGACGCCGACGCAAGCCAGGTACGCCACGCCATCGAGGAGAGCCTCGCGAAGTATCGTGTGGTGGTGGCGCCCAACCGCTCGCTCCGGCAGAACGCCGTCGTAGTCTTCGACCGCACGTTCGCCATCACCTACGCGCTCGAAGGCGTAGCCATTGTGGTGGCCATGCTGGGGGCGGCGAATTCGCTGCTGGCCATGGTGCTCGACCGTCGCCGCGAGTTCGGGCTACTGCGCTATCTTGGGGCCGCTCCAGCGCAGGTGCGCCGCATGATCCTGCTCGAAGCCGGCTTCCTTGGCCTGGCGGCGAATCTGCTGGGACTTGCCCTCGGCTTTGTCCTTTCACTGGTGTTGATTTACGTCATCAACAAACAGAGTTTCGGCTGGACCATCCAGTTCCACCCGCCACTGGCTCTACTAGCCAGCGCATCCGCCCTGGTGTGGGTGACCACGGTACTGGCCGGTATTTATCCCGCGCGCACGGCGGCGCGGCTCAATCCCATCGAAGTGATACATGAAGAATAAAAACGAAAGCATTCGCAATATTGCGATCATCGCGCACGTAGACCATGGCAAGACCACGCTGGTGGACGCCATGCTGAGACAGAGCGGCATTTTCCGCGAGAACGAAGCCGTGGTGGAACGCGTGATGGATTCCAACGAGCTGGAGCGCGAGCGCGGCATCACCATCCTCGCCAAGATCACCGGCGTACGCTACGGCGGCATCAAGATCAACATCGTGGATACGCCGGGCCACAGCGATTTCGGCGGCGAAGTCGAGCGCGCACTCAAGATTGTCGACGGCGTCATGCTGCTGGTGGACGCCAGCGAAGGCCCACTGCCGCAGACGCGCTACGTGCTCATGAAGGCGCTCGAATCTCATTTGCCGCCCATCGTGGTGATCAACAAGATCGACCGGCCGGACGCGCGCGTGCCGGAGGTCTTGAACGAGATCTACGATTTGTTCATCGATTTGGACGCGACGGAGGACCAGCTCGATTTTCCGGTGCTCTACAGCAACGCCAGGGCGGGCATCGCCAAAGCGTCGATGGAAGAAGATTCGCAGAATCTGCGGCCGCTGTTCGAAGCCATCGTCAAGCACATCCCGGCGGCGCCGGGCGATCCCGACGGAGTTTTGCAAATGCTGGTGGCGAATCTGGACTACAGCGATTATCTCGGCCGGCTGGCCATTGGCCGCGTCTTCGAAGGCACGCTGAAATACGGCGACGACGTGGCCATTGTCAAGCTGGATGGCTCACTTCACAAAACGCGCATCACCAAGCTCTATTCGTTCGAAGGATTGAAGCGCGTGGACGAGACCGAGGGCCGGCCTGGAGAGCTTCTGGCCATCGCGGGCGTCGAAGGCATCACCATCGGCGAGACCGTGACCAGCGCGGAAAATCCTAAGCCGCTGGCCAATATTCAAATCGACGAGCCGACCATTGCCATGACCTTCACGATCAACACCTCGCCGTTCGCGGGACGGGAGGGAACCTATGTCACCTCACGCAATCTGCGCGACCGGCTCGACAAAGAGCTGCTGACCAATGTCTCGATCCGCGTGGAAGAAGCCGGCGGGCCGGACGCGTTCAAAGTGATGGGGCGCGGCGAACTGCAACTCGCCATTCTGATCGAGATGATGCGGCGCGAAGGCTACGAGCTGATGGTGGGCAAGCCGGAAATCCTCACGCGCAAGATCGATGGCAAGGTGCAGGAGCCGGTCGAGCTGCTGGTGATCGACTGCCCCGAATCCTTCCTGGGCGTGGTGATCGAGAAGCTCGGCTCGCGCAAGGGCAAGATGATCAAGATGATCAACCACGGCTCGGGGCGCGTGCGCCTGGAGTTTCACATCCCTTCGCGCGGCCTGATCGGGTTGCGCAGCGAGATTCTCACCGATACGCGCGGCACGGCCATCATGAACAGCCTGTTCCACGGATACATCGATTGGCAGGGCGAAATTCCCACGCGGCCGACGGGTTCGCTGGTGGCCGACCGCGCCGGCAAGGCCACGGGCCACGCGATTTTCAATTTGCAGGAGCGCGGCGAGATTTTCTTGACGCCCGGCACGGAAGTTTACCAGGGCATGATCATCGGCGAGAACGCGCGCGACAACGATCTGGACGTGAACATCGTGAAAGAAAAGAAGCTGACCAACATGCGCGCGTCGACGGCGGATGAAGCCATACGCCTGGTGCCGCCGCGGATATTGAATCTCGAGCAAGCCATCGAATTCATTCGCGACGATGAGTTTGTCGAAGTGACGCCGCAATCGATCCGGCTGCGGAAGAGGGTGCTGAAGGCGAATCAGAGGTAGGAGGACCGCAGGCTTCTTACGGGAGTCGATCGCGCCGAACCAGGGTCTCGAACTCATCCTCGAAGGCTCTGAGTGCCCTGAGAACCTCTGCGGTTCGCTGTTGCATCTCCAGCGAGCGAGCAATACCTTTGAGTCTTGGGGAAGGCTTGTAGATCGTAGCATGCTCAACTTCCCAGAGGAGCGCAGTCAGCATCGGCACGACCTGGAACTCGCTCCAAACCCTGTCACTCGGCTTACAGTGACCGTAGTACTTGTACGCCAGCAGTTCGCCGTTGTCGTCGCGAACCGGATCAGGTTCCCAATGGGAGAATGGTTGGTGCTTGCGCAGTTCCTGGTCGGTCTCGCTCCAGCGGCTTCGGGGGAACACAGAAACCCGAATGCCCGCCAAGTCCTTGAGGATACTTAACGTATAGAGTTCGGGCCGATCACGGTCGAAGGTAGCGAATTCCTGTCGCCGGCGAAGAGCGTCAAGTGCGCTCTCGCATTCCTTGATCCGCGATGTGATGACCAGCCGTTCGTACCGATCCAAACCTGAAGCGATGGGAAGGAGGCAGTGTCTGACTTCGGTTTCCAATTGCTCTGCCACCAGCTTGATATCAGGCAGTAGTTCAAAGTACTCCTCTCGCAGCCGATCTTCGACGGTTCGCTCGGCCATTAACCGAGCACACTCTCCAGCTCACGCTTGACTGCTTGGGATGGCTCGGAGTTGAAATAGAACTGCCACCCGCTCCCCTGCGCGTCGTCGCTGATGCGCTTTTGAAGCTGTTCGTCACTGTGATCCTCGACAAATTCGATGCTGAAGACTTTCTTCGCCTTCCGGTTCACGTAAGCCTGTCGATCGAAGCTGTAGACGTAACCCGCGTCCTCTAGAATCTTGCTTTTCGTTGCTAGCGTGGACATCACACCGTGCCTCTGTATAAATTGTATCCAATTACCCCAACGGCGCTTCACCCCACAGCTTAAAATATGACTTGCGGCAAACGATTCATATCCTCGGCGGCGGGCTTGCCGGTTCGGAAGCTGCGTGGCAGATCGCGCGCGCGGGGCTGCGGGTCACACTGCACGAGATGCGGCCTGTCCGGCGGACGCCAGCGCATCAGACCGAACGGCTGGCGGAGCTGGTTTGCAGTAATTCACTGAAGTCGGATCAGGGGCCGTCGGCGTCCTGGCTGCTGAAAGAAGAGCTGCGGCGCCTCGATTCCCTGCTGATCCGTATTGCCGATGGCACACGCGTCCCGGGCGGCCACGCGCTTACCGTCGATCGCGAAGTCTTTGCTGCCGAAGTCACGCGCGCGATTGAATCCGAGCCGCTGATCGAGCTGCGGCGTGAAGAGGTCACAACCCTTCCGGACGACGGAATTACGATTATCGCCACCGGCCCGCTTACCAGCGACGCTCTCGCCGCGGAGATTGCGCGGCTCACGGGTTCGGACCGGCTCTACTTCTACGACAGCATCAGCCCCATCGTCGACGCCTCTACTATCGACATGGCCATCGCCTTCCGCGCGTCGCGGTATGGCAAGTCGCTCGATGGCACGGACGATTATCTGAACTGCCCGTTCGACCGCGATCAGTACGAGCGCTTTGTCGACGCGTTGCTGGCGGCGGAGGAAGTCGAGTCGCACATCCCGGACGATACACCGGACGCCACGCCCTTTTTCGAAGCCTGCCTGCCCATCGAGGAGATCGCTCGCCGCGGGCGCGACACGCTGCGCTTCGGTCCCATGAAGCCCATGGGGCTGGCCGATCCCCGCACCGGGCGGCGGCCGTACGCAGTTGTGCAGTTGCGGCAGGAGAATCTGCGCGCCGACAGTTACAATCTGGTCGGCTTTCAAAATCACCTGAAATTCGGCGAGCAGGCACGCATTCTGCGCATGATTCCGGGGCTCGAGCGCGCCGAGTTTTTTCGCTTCGGCCAGATTCACCGGAACACGTACATCAACGCGCCGGCGCTGCTCACCGCGACTTTGCAGTTGCGCACACGGCCGTCCGTTTTTTTCGCGGGGCAGATTTCGGGCGTGGAGGGCTACGTGGAATCGATCGCTACCGGCCTCATTGCCGGGCGTAATGCGGTGGCGCTGACCTCGGGCGAGGAACCGCGCGCGCTGCCCCGCGAGACGGCGATTGGCTCGCTGTGCCATTACGTTTCCGGGGCCGACCCCAAGCGCTATCAGCCGGCCAATATCGCCTTCGACCTCCTGCTACCGCTCAATGAAGCCACGGGGCAGCGGTTGCGTCATGATAAGAAGGCACGCCACGCGGAGATCTGCCGCCGCGCGCTCGAAAGCATCGACGAATTCCTGCACGCGCATGTCTGAACTCGAGCGGCAGATCGGGCGTTTTATCGAAGAGCTGAAGCGAAACAACGCCTCGCCGCACACCATCACGGCGTATGAATCGGACTTGCGGCAATTCCTGGATTATTTTTCGCCGCCGGGCGTACAGCCGCCCGCGCCCGCCGAATTCGACGTGCTGAAAGTTCGCGAGTGGCTGGCGGCACTCTACGATCACAAGCTGAGCGCGGTCTCGATTCGCCGCAAGCTCGCCGCGCTGCGCGTGTTCTTCCGCTTTCTGGTGCGCGAGGGGCTGGCGCCGATGAACGCGCCGCGCCTGCTGCGCACGCCGCGCAGTCCCAAGAAGCTGCCGGACGTGATGACGACGGAGCAGGCCAATGCACTGCTGGACGGCGTGGCGGCCAGCAAACTCGAGCGGCCGCACCCCGCGCGCGATCTGGCGATTCTGGAGTTACTCTACGGCTGCGGGCTGCGCGTTAGCGAGCTTGTGGGGTTGAATCTCGACGACCTGGACCGCAGCGAGCGCTGGCTGCGCGTGCGCGGCAAGGGACGCAAAGAGCGGCAGGTTCCGTTCGGCGGGAAAGCGGCGGACGCGCTCGAGCGATATCTCGCGGAGCGCACCAGTGGCGAACAGGCGCTGTTCCTCAACCATCGCGGCGGCCGTCTCACCGATCGTGGCGCGCGCGGCATCATCAAGCTGTACGCAACATTGATCGCCGGGGATTCTTCGCTCCATCCCCACAGCTTCCGGCACGCGTTCGCGACGCACCTGCTGGGCGACGGGGCGGACCTGCGGTCGATCCAGGAACTGCTGGGGCACGCGCGGCTCTCGACCACGCAGAAGTACACGCAGGTTTCGCTTACGGACTTGATGGCGGTCTATGACCGCGCGCACCCGAAGGCCTGACGTGAGTTTCCGCCAACATGGACGGGCGAAGAATTGCGGCGACGTGTGGCGCGGGCCCTCGGCCTGCAGTGTCGGCACTCGTGCCGACCGCCTTTGATCGGAATGGTCGAGACGAGTCTCGACCCAGCAGCTTGAGAAACTGCGCCACCACACGGCATCCAATGTCCTCTTCAACCGACTGACTCGCGACACTACCCTACTTTCCGTACTCCTCGAAGAAGTGCGCGATGGTCATGATTCCTTTGTAATAGTTGTCGAGCGAGTATTTTTCGTTGGGTGAGTGCAGGCCGTCGTCCGGCCGGCCGAAGCCCATCAGAATCGTGGGAATGCCGAGGTGCGTGGCGAAATCGCCCACTATGGGGATCGATCCGCCGGAGCGGATGAACACGGTTGGCTTCTGCAGGATGTCGCTGAAGGCGCGGGCCGCCACTTGAATCGCCGGGTGGTCTGGATTCACCACGAGTCCGGGCGAAGACGCCAGCACGCGCACATCCAGCTTGATGCCGCGCGGCGCGTGCTTTTTGACGAACTGGCGGAATGACGCGAGAATTTTCTCCGGATCCTGCCGCGGCACCAAGCGAATACTCACCTTCGCCGTGGCCTTCGCGGGAATCACGGTTTTCGATCCCGCACTGGTGAACCCTCCCGCAATGCCGTGCACTTCAAACGTAGGGCGCGCCCAGATGCGCTCGAGAACGGAGTATTTCGATTCGCCCACAAGTTTGCTCGAGCCGACTTCGTTCCGGAGAAAATCCCTCTCCTTGAACGGAAGGTGCGCCCAGCTTTCCTTCTCGGCCGGAGCGGGCGGCTCGACGTCATCATAAACGCCGGGGATTTTGATCTCGCCGCGCGAGTTCTTGGCTTTGGCGAGCAGCTCGATCAATCCGAAGACCGCGTTCGGCGCCGCGCCGCCGTAAAGTCCCGAGTGCAGATCGCGCGAGGGGCCGGTGGCTTCCACTTCCATGTAGACCAACCCGCGCAGTCCGATGCACAGCGTCGGAATTCCCGGAGCGTAGAGCGCCGTATCGGAGACCAGGGCGACATCGGCCTTCAGCTTTGGCGCATTTTCGGCGACATAGTTCGCAATCGACCCGCCACCCACCTCCTCTTCTCCCTCGATGAGAAATTTCAGATTGACGGGCAGCGTCCCGTTCACCGCGCGCAGCGTTTCCACCGCCTTGACGTGCATGTACATCTGGCCTTTGTCGTCGGCCGAGCCACGCGCGTAGATGCTGCCATCGCGCACCGATGGCTCGAACGGCGGGCTGTTCCACAACTCCAGCGGATCGGCCGGCTGCACGTCGTAGTGGCCATAACAAAGCACAGTTGGTTTGCCGGGCGCGTGCAGCCAGTCGGCGTAAACCAGCGGATGTCGTTTCGTGGGAATAATTTCGATGTTTTCGAGCCCGGCAGTCTTTAGGCTATTCGCCACGAACTGCGCGGCGCGCCCGACATCGGCGCTGTGCTCGGGCAGCGTGCTGATGCTTGGAATGCGGAGGAAGTCCTGCAGTTCTTCGAGAAAACGCGGCTGGTTAGTCCGGACAAATGCGTCGGTGGCTGAGGACATGGTTTTCCTTTTTGGGAGGGTAGAACCCTCAGCAATGGACGGGCGGGAATGCCTGTCCTACTTTGTTGAGAAAACCATTATACGGCGGCGCCAGCCACTCTCGTCCGCGCAGACGGACGCGAGCAGGCATAGGAGAGGATGCGCTGCACTTCGGCGGTGTCGAAAGGCTGTGCGATCAGATCGTACGCTCCCAGGTTAAGCGCCTCAGCCCAGAATCGGGCGTCGGCGGCTGCGTCGGTCACTATCACTTCCGGGCCGGGGGTCAAGCCACGCGCCATGTCCAAGACATCGCGCCAAGTGCCATCGGGGAGATTGGCTTCGGTCAGAATGACCTGATACGGCTCGTCCTGGATTGTGGCGCTTGCATGCTTCAAGTTCGCAACATGCTCCAGCGGCATGGAAAGCGAACCGAGCATCCGCGACAGAACCGCCGCGTCTTCGTGGTGCGGGGAGACGAAGAGCACTCCTATTCTCATGTCGGGAATGTCCTTTCACTTGTAAGGTAGACCTTAATCCAATTTGTTTCAACAAAATTTTGGGTTAGATTTCCGTTGCAAAAACCTTACGTGTGCTTTCAATCACGATCAGGTTTCAGTACGGCAACGTAGTTGAGATTTCGGTAGAGCTGGTTGTAGTCGAGGCCAAATCCGATCACGAAATGATCCGGAATCTCGAAACACCGATACTCCACAGGCACTTGCACGATGCGCCGCGAATTACGATCGAGGAAAGTGCAGACCGCCAGAGAGTTTGGTCCGCGGCTGGCGAGGGTTTGCAGCAGATACCGTAGTGTGAATCCAGTATCGACGATGTCTTCGATGAGCAGAACGTCTTCGCCTTCAATGCTGTCGTCCAGATCTTTGGCGATGCGCACCAAGCCCGGCGCTCCGGATTTGTTGGAAAAGCTGGAGATGGCCAGAAAATCAATCTTGGCGGGAATGCGAAGGCGCCGCGCGAGAGCCGCCAGAAAGAAAACCGAGCCTTTCAAGACGCCGATCAGCTTCAGGCTCTTGTCTTTGTAACGCTCGGAGATCTCGGCGGCGAGTTCGTCGATGCGCTGCTCGATCTGCTCCTGCGTGAAGAGAACGCGTTCGACGCCCGCGGGCGGTTCTGGCATCATACCTTAGCGGTTCGTTCCGCGAGGCCGTACTTGAAGATCAGGTTCTCGAAGTCTTTCTGATAAAACACCTGGATATTCACGTGCGGGTAAAGTTCGCGCAGTAGTTTCACTTTTCGGTTCTTCTTCGTAACGAGCGATTGCTTCATGGTGGTGAGCTCGACGTAGAGGTCGAACTCCTGCAGATAGAAGTCGGGCGTGAACGCCTCCGCGACTTTGCCGTCGCGATCCCATTGAATGGGAAAACTGCGCGGCTCGTACTCCCATGAGATGCGATAGAAATCCAACAGGTTCGCGAAAATCTCTTCGCTGGGATGGGCGAAAGATTTGCGCGGCAGCGCCACTTTATCGGGAGGCACGATGCCGTGCTTGGAAAGCCGCAGGCGGCAGCGAAACTGAAGCTGCGCTTCGGCCGCGGCCGAGAGATACCCGCGATCGATGAGTCCCGATGAATGCGCCGCGTTCACGATGAGATCGGCCAGGTGTTCGGTATCGAGCTGCTCGGCGTTCAGAATGAGATCGAACAGGTGCGCGGGCAATCCGGATAGCCCGAAGCGCTGCTTGCGCTCGGCGCGATAGTTCTCTTCCGCGGCACGAATCGACTGGCGCGCCGCGGGGCGATCCAGACGTTCATCCAGCATGATGTTGCCTACGCGAACCGAATCCGGCGCCACGATGTGCACGCGCAGCATACCGGACAACTGCTTCGAGAGCAGCTCGAGCGAATTGCCACTGATCACCAGGTGGTGCGTGGTGGCTAGCCGCGCGACAATCGAAGCCACCAGGTCCAGATAAGCCTTATCCGGCACGGATGCGAGCGGCGCGAATTCCTTTTCCACCATGGCCGCGATGCGCGACGCAGTCACCAGCTCGAAAGCGAGGCGGTTCGCGGTGATGCGCGCCACTTCCTCGAACCGGCAGCCGGGTTGTCCGGAAACGGCGATCAGGCCCATCTCATCAAGCCCATGATATCGTACCCGGCATGGCGGTCCCGGGAAGTGAGATTGGCGGCGCCAAGATCGCGGGATGGGATGGTTAGAGACGAAGGCGTGCAAAAACTTCGCGTTGGACCCATGTGGAGACGAATATGGCAACTTCCGGGCTTGCCGTACATCCAACCAGCGGGTACGTCAATCCGCTTTGGAGCAGGATCCCCGAGAGCGGCAGTAAACGAATATCGGTTCGCCGGCGAACTGCATCGAGCTTGGTCAAAAAGGATGGGCTGAAATGTTTGCGATTAACCATGCTGCCACGGCTTTGCTGGTGAAGAAAAAATATCCGGAAACACCGATGTTTTGGCTGCTCATTTCGGTCCAGTTGACGGAAGTGTTGTGGGTCATCTTCAACTACTTGGGACTCGAAAAGACGACAACCGGGGCAACTGTCAAAAGCGTCAGCGACATCCACCTTGCCTACATGCCCTTCTCTCATTCGATATTGTCGGGTTTGGTCCTCGCCATCATGGGGTACTGGCTGGTTCGTAAGTTTTCGGGCAATGCAGCAATGGCGATGGCAGTTGGCATCGCGATCATGTCGCACCTGATTCTGGACCTGATTACCCATGCGCCGGATATTGCTTTGGCGCCAGGAATTGATCAGCCGAAATTCGGCTTGGGGCTATACGGGAACGCTCCGCTCGCAGCGTTCGTCATCGAAATCGTCTACGGCGCGTTTTGCTGGTGGGTATTCAAGGGCACGAAAGCCCTGCTGGCTGTGATCGTCCTTTTCAATCTGGCTAACTTGTCGATGCTTTCGAGCGCGGTTCCGGGCCCGGAAGAGCGGCTGGCGGGGCACCCGACGGTGATCGTCACGGTAATTGCCGTGCAGATCGCCGTTACCCTGACTCTTATAGGAGTTCTGAGCAGGCGCTCAACCGGCAAGCTTGAGTCAGGCACGCCGCAGCCTGTTCATGCACCTTAGAGCGACCGCCGGGGGTCAACCGTGCAGAAGAAGTCGAACAACAAGCACCTGGTGACCGCATCGGCGAGCGTGCACGCCGCCCCGGAACGCGTATACGCCATCATCGCGGATTATCGCCACGGACATCCGAGCATTCTGCCGGACACGTTCAGCGGGATGGCCGTCGAACACGGCGTACGGGCGACGGAACGGTCATCCGATTCCGGATGCGCGTGTTCGGAAAAACGCAAACGTTCCGCGCCGCCATCACCGAACCGGAGCCGGACCGGGTGCTAGTCGAAACCGATCTGGACAGTAATGGAGCGGCCACGACTTTCACGGTGAATCCAGGCGTGGCTGAAGGCGAGTCGGACGTGACGATTTCGACCGAGCTGCCGGTGAGGACGGGCGTGCTCGGGGCGATCCAGAGCGCGCTTACCACAAGATTTCTGCAGCCGCTTTATGTGAGAGAGTTGGCTCTGCTCGCGGCGGGGGCAGCGCAAGAGCAAGCAAGATGGCTCAAATAAGCCATTCGCGGCTCACGCGCTACACGAACTTATACACCCCCGGCACGGGTAGGGGCATCGGTTCCATCTCCCGCTTGTAATCGAACTCCTTGGGCTGCAGGTCCTGCTGCGAGGCCATGATCATGTCCCAGGTGATTTTCATGCCCGAATAGGCGGACTCACGGGCCATGATCGCCGTCATCGTGCTTTCGGCGACGCGCATTCCCTGATTGATGTACGGACCGGCGCCCGTGATGCTTTTGACCATGTCGATATGTTCCTGCACATATGGATTGATGCCTTTCGTGCCCAGATCCAGTCCGTTGCTGCGGCCCTTGGTTCCGATAATCAGATCGCTGACGTTGCTGTAAAGGCCTTTCGGATATTGCCGGCAATGACTGGAAAGATGGACGCCGTTGGGGTACACGAAATCGGATGACATGTGGTCATAGATATTCCCGTAGAGCGGTTCACGCGGGCGCCAGGCCGCGCCGCCAGACGCCACCACTTCCGCCGGATGCGCACCCATCACCCAGTTCATGAAATCGATGTTGTGGAAATGCTGCTCGACAATCTGATCTCCGCAGATCCAGATGAACGAATACCAGTTGCGGTGCTCCCATTCCATGTCGCCCCACTTGGGGTCGCGCGCATCCGCGTGGAATACCGGACCACTGAGGTAGTAGGAGTTGAGCGCCACAATGTCGCCGATGGCGCCGTTGTGAATCTTGTCCACGGTTTCCATGTACTCGTGGTCGGCGTGACGTTGGGCGCCGGACATCACCGTCAGTTTCT
This sequence comes from Bryobacteraceae bacterium, assembly GCA_041486185.1. Lineage (GTDB taxonomy): Bacteria > Acidobacteriota > Terriglobia > Bryobacterales > Bryobacteraceae > QHXW01. The sequence continues at coordinate 22,272 of JBGPKX010000003.1, forward strand.
TCTCTTCCGCTTTCTTCGCGGCGGCCATGAAGCGCCGCACACCCACTGGGTCGGTCGCGATGGGCTTCTCGGTAAACACGTGCTTGCCGGCATTGACGGCGGCTTCGAAATGCTGCGGACGGTAGCCGGGCGGCGTGGCCAGCATTACGATGTCGACATCCGAATTGATCAGCTTTTGGAAGGCATCGAATCCGACAAAGTGATGTTCCGGATCGACCTTGATGCGCGGCCGGATGGAGGCGATTAAGTCCTCCGCGCTCATCTGCACGGGCTTGCCGTTGCGCTCCACCGTAATGCCGGCGTCGCGCGAGGCGTACCGCGCGTTATTGCGCAGTCGGTCCAGCGAGCCTTCCAGATGATCTTCGAAAACGTCCGCCATGGCGACCAGGTCGACGTTTTCATTGCCCGTGAGCAGATTCACGACGGCCTGCGTGCCACGGCCGCCGCAGCCCACCAGGCCCGCTCTTAACCGGTCCTTCGAGGAAGCTCCGCGCGCGAGCGCCAAGCCGGACGTCGCGGCGAGAAATGTACGACGGGAAAACGAGTCAGAGGAGTGCATACAGCGAGCATCATATAACATGGCGTGACAGATGGCGCCTTGCTCGGGCGTTTACTTCCCTGCCGGACATCAGATGGAAGACACACACCCGGAATACTCTGCCGGAGGGCTGGTATCCTTAGACCCGCGATGGTATTCGACAACACCAAGCTGCTGTTGAGATTGCTATGGCGGCCCGCGGACGCGATGAGCGGGATCCTGGATCAGGGCAGCCTGCTGTTCGCCAGCCTGGCCGTGCTGGTTGTCTCTCTGCTGTTGCAGTTCAATGTGAGGCCGCTCGTTCGACAAGCGACAGCCGTCGCCCCACAGGCGCAGACCGCCGTGACCGATCAGGATCAACCGAACGTCCCGATGGCGCCTGCGCAACCTTGGTGGTCGTTCAGCTTCTATAGCCCGCTACTCGTGCTGGCTCTCGTGTACGTTCCCGGGACGCTGCTGGTGACCAACCTGATCGCCCGCCTGGGAGGCTTCGGCGCCGTCTTCGAGCGCGACTATTCCCCTCTGTTAACTTGCACGGCGATGGCTTGGGCCGCCGTGCACATACCAGTCGCAGTAGTTGCCGTACTGGCTCCACTTCCGGTGCTTGCCGCAGTTGCGGTGCTGGCGTACCTCTATTTCGCGGTCTTGATGTTCTTTGCCGTGCGTACAGTGTTCGGAACGGAGAACGGCATCGCGGCCGGTTCGGTCTGCCTGTCCGTGATTCCGCTGGCTGCCTCGGCTTTCTTTTGGTCGCCGCTCCGATTCATCTTTGGGTGGCTGGCTTCGCCTTTCTTCCTCTTTTATGCGTTTTACTTTCTAGGCAATGAGTTCAAGAACATGGGCGCCGGGCTGCGCCGCCAGCAGAACTTCCGCCGCATGCTGGACGCGGCGGCTATCAACCCGCACGATGCCGAGGCCCAATATCAACTGGGACTCATCTACCAGCAGCGCCGCCAATATACCGCGGCTATGCAGCGATTCAAAAATGCCGTGGCCATCGACCCGACGGAAACCGACGCTCACTTTCAGTTGGGCCGCATGGCGCGCGAACAGGGGCGCCTCAGCGATGCGCTGGCGCACTTTCAAAAAGTGTTGAGCCAGGATGAGAAGCACAACCTGAGCGAAATCCACCGCGAAACGGGCGCAACGTATCTGGCGGCGGGCCAGTACGAAGAGGCGCGCAGAGAGCTGGCGGTCTACCTGGAGCGGCGGCCCTATGATTCCGAAGGGCTCTTCCATTACGCGCAGGTTCTGGAAAAATTGGGCGAGATGGCCGAGGCGCGCGAGATGTATGCACGTGCCATCGAAGCGGCTCGCACCGCACCGCGCTATAGCAGGCGGTATACAGCGAAGTGGAGCCGGCTGGCCCAGAAGCAGGCGCGAAGGCTGGGCCGGAGGGTCTAGGTCATCCCACGTGGCGTGCGAGTCGGCTTGTCAGCCGCAAGAATAGACCCCGCCGCAAAACCGATTGGCGATCAGAAACGGCCCACGGCCTCGCTCTCTACTGTTGCTCGGAGCGCGCGTCGCCGCGCTTGACCTGCGCGCGCCGCCGGCCTTTGGTCAAGTTTGCAGCGGCCTTCTGTCTAGCCCCCTCGCTAGGCTCTATGTTGTTGATCACTTCGGAAGCGCCCACGGACCGTGCCAGGCGGGTGGCGACTCCCTTGTGCTGCAGCACATTGGTGTTGCCGGTGAGAGTCGCGCGCCCGCCTTGCACGTGGACCTCGAACTTATCCTCGGCAATCTTGGAATCGGCAAAACGCTCGCGAATGCCTTTTTCGAGCTGGACATCGGTCTGGGCGGAATGGCCTTCGACGGTGCGTGAGTGTACTCCCGACGCGGCTGCTTTCGTGGTGGCTTTCTTTGCGGTGGACGCCGGTTTGGCGGCCGGCTGTGTCTGGCTCAAGCCTGCGAAGGCAGCGAGAAAGGCCAGAGCGGGAATTGCACGACAAATCTTCACTTGCGCTCCTGTTGATTGGTCGCCGCGAGAGCGGATTGTTCTCACCAGGTTGCCGCGCAACCTTTTGTAGAATCGAAGATTGACCGGTTACCGGATTATCTGCGCAGCATTCGCGTGCATGGCGCTCGCCATCGGCCAGAACGCAACCGGGCCCGTGGTCACTCTTGGCCAGAAGGCGGGCGAGCCGGGGCTCACCACCGAGCAAAAGCGCCTCAACATCGAATCCTTCGAATTCATCTGGTCCACCATCCGCGACCAGTATTGGGATCCCACCTTCGGCGGCGTTAACTGGCTTGGCGTGCACCACGAATTGCGCCCGCAGATCGAGCGCGCTTCCACGATGGCGCAAGCGCGCGCTGTCATGCGCCGGATGATGGAGCGTCTGGGCAAATCGCACTTCGGGATCATTCCGGCGGATGTTTACGGCGATCTCGATGCGAACCCAGACGAAGCCCACGGCAGTGGAACGGCCGGCTTCGACGTCCGCGTGCTCGATGAACACGCTGTGGTCACCTCGGTGGAGGACGGCTCGCCCGCCGCGGCGCAAGGCGTGCATCCGGGATGGGAGATTCTCGGCATCGATGGCGCGGAACTCGCGCCGGTGCTGCGCAGGGTAGGCGCCCTATACCGCGATTCGACGGCGCGCGAGCTGTATCTGGCGCGCGCGGTGACGGCGAAACTTTCAGGGGATCCCGACAGCACGGTGCGCGTGCAATTTCTGGATGGCGCCAATGCGCGCGTGACCAAGCAGATCGAACGCGTGCAGCCGCAAGGCTTATTAGCGCGCTTCGGCTACCTGCCGCCGATGCACGTCTGGATCAAATCGCGGAAGGTCGCGGACAACGTCGGGTACTTGGCGTTCAATCTATTTCTCGATCCGGCGCGTCTCATGCCCGAGTTCGGCGATGCCGTCCGCTCGTGCGCGGAGTGCGCGGGGATCATCATCGATCTCCGCGGCAATCCGGGCGGCCTGGGCATCATGGCCATGGGCATGGCGGGCTGGTTCATCGAGAAACCCGATCAGCGCCTGGGCACCATGCACACCCGCCAGGCCCCGCTCAAATTTACTGAATCCGCGGCTGCCGACGTATCGCGGGCCAGTGGCCATTCTGGTGGATGGAAGCTCCGGATCGACCTCGGAAGTGTTCGCCGGCGGCATGAAAGATCTGGGTCGCGCGCGCATCTTCGGAACGCGGACGGCGGGCGCCGCCCTGCCTTCCGCCATCGACCGGCTGCCCAACGGCGACGCCTTTCAGCACGCGCTGGCGGACTACATCTCCGAAGGCGGCCGGCCGCTCGAAGGCGTGGGCGTTGCTCCGGACGTGGAAGTGAAGCTTACGCGTGCGGCACTTTTGGCGGGTCGCGACCCGGCTCTGGACGTCGCGATAGAATGGATACATTCGCGGCAGTAATCGCTCGACGGCCCGCGACCGGAGGGAGAACCTTCATGAACCTGCGTCCCGGCTTCGCTCTTGCGTTAATTTTCGCGGCATTTACCTGCTTATCCACTCTGGCCGCGTCCGACGAGGCGCTCCCCAAAGGCGACGTGATCCTGGACAAGTTCGTCGTAGCGACCGGTGGAAAGGCTGCGTACGACAAAGTCCACACCGAGAAGTGGAGCGGCACGTTCGAGTTCGTCGGCAAGGGTGTTAAAGGAGCGGTGACGTCTTTCCGGTCGGAGCCGAACAAGAGTGTCACGGTGGTGGAACTGGAAGGCATCGGAGCGATTCAGGACGGCACCGATGGCGAGACGGCATGGACGCTGTCTGCGCTGCAAGGCGCGCGCATCAAGCTAGGCGACGAACGGGCGATCGCTATGCGGGAAGCCATGTTCCGGGGTCCGGCTGAATGGCGCAAGCTGTATAAGCATGCCGAGACTACTGGCGCCGAGGCGGTCGACGGTCAGGATTGCTACAAGGTCGTGCTGACGCCGAACGAAGGCAAGCCGGAAACGCGCTACTTCAACAAGAAAACCAATCTCCTGGTGAAATTGATCATGCAGCTCCCGAGTCCCATGGGCGAGATCCCAACCGAGGCCCTGTTGAGCGACTACCAAGGGCAGAACGGACTGCTCGCGCCGCGCAAAGTTCGCCAAAAGGCGATGGGACAGGAATTCTTGATTTCGATCGACCAGGTGGAATACAACCTGGATTTGCCCAAGGACCGATTCGATCTTCCCGCGGAGATCAAGGCGCTGGCGACGAAATAAGAGTGTAGGCCGCCGTCCGCTATAATTTTGATTTAAGTAGGACAGGCATTCTTGCCGGTCCAGAGACCTGTTTTGATTTATGAGCAAGGGACAGGCAGGAATGCCCGTCCTACCTGCCTCACAAGGAGCGAATCCGTTGCGAAAGAAAGTGACTGTGGTGGGCGCAGGCAATGTCGGCGCAAATTGCGCGCTACGCCTCGCCGATAAAGAACTGGCCGACGTCGTGCTGGTGGACGTGATCGAAGGGGTGCCGCAAGGCAAGGCGCTCGACCTGCTGCAATCCGGCCCGGTCCAGGGCTACGACGTGACCGTCACCGGCTCGAACGAATACGGGCCGACGGCGAATTCGGACCTGGTGATCATCACGGCGGGCTTCCCCCGCAAGCCGGGCATGAGCCGCGACGATCTCCTGCTGGCCAATTTCGACGTGGTGCGCACGGCTACCGAGCAATGCGTCAAATATTCGCCCAATTGCATTCTGATTGTGGTGACGAACCCGCTGGACGCCATGTGCCAGGCGGCGTTCATGATATCGAAATTCAGCAAGAACCGCGTGGTCGGCATGGCCGGCGTGCTGGATTCGGCGCGGTTCCGCACGTTCATCGCCCAGGAGCTGCAAGTCTCGGTCGAGAACGTGACGGCAGTGGTGATGGGTGGCCACGGCGACACCATGGTGCCGCTGGTGCGTCTGAGCAACGTGTCCGGCATTCCGCTTACGGAGCTGATGGACGCGGCAACGCTTCAACGCCTGGTGGAACGCACGCAGAACGGCGGCGCCGAAATTGTGAAATATCTGAAGACGGGCAGCGCCTACTACGCGCCGTCCGCCGCGGCGGTTGAAATGGCGGAGTCGATCTTGAAGGACAAGAAAAAGGTGCTTCCCTGCGCCGCGTACCTGGAAGGCGAGTACGGCATCAACGGGCTGTTCGTCGGCGTTCCCGTGAAGCTCGGCGCGCGCGGCATCGAGCAGATCTATCAAATCAAGCTGACCGCCGAAGAACAGGCCATGCTCAACAAGAGCGCGGCGGCGGTGAAGGAACTGGTGGATGTGATCAAGACTAAGATGTAATCGGCGTCAGGCCCGGATTTAGGGGAGCTTGTTGAAAAACGCTAACTGACCACTCCCTAAGGTCGTGGCTCCGAAAGCATCCACTGATTCCAGGGCTCCTGCCGAGCCGCGTGCGCAGCAAGCGGTCCCAACAACACATTTTTCAACAGGCTATCAGGCCACAGGCACGCAATGCCTGTTCCGCATTCACCAGATGTAATCCTTCGCGATCTCGCGTTTGTCGTAGCCGTCCAGCACATGCACCACGCGCACCTTTTTCAAAGTCACGGGCGATAGCTGGCCGATGGGGATGTAAACGACGGTACGCCCAAAGCGCGCGGCGATGTTGCGGAAGACCGAGCGCGGCGGTTTCGCCGCCACATAAACCACGTATTTCTGTAGCGAATAGTCGAGCCCAGCCAGGAGCAATCGCTCAGGCTTGTTTTCGGCGAAATCGTAGTCGGGATCCTGCCACACGTCGAACATGCGCCGTGCCGGAAGACTCATCAGGAAGCCGCCATACTCGCCACGGCCGATGCCCGGCCCCACCAGGTTGTCGAATGGGTAGGTGGAATAAAACGCCATATCGGATTCGTTCTGGTGCTCGCCCAACCAAGTGGTCATGTAGGGGTAACGGTCGTCGCGGTCGTCGTCGAAAATCACAATCACGGCGCCTACTTCGCCGTGGATTTTTTGGAAATTGCGGACGTAGATGCGGCGCTCGTGCCAGTTCCGGATGGTCTCGCGGATATCGATGCCATCGAGCAGCGACGTAGTAAAGGGTTCGCTGCGCGCGCGCTCTTCCGACAAAATGCTCTTGCCCTTCTTCTTCAGGAACCGACCGTAATCTTCAATGACCAGATCTTCCGGCGGATAGGAGCAGATGCTCGCGCCGTTGAGCTGGCTGGCCCACTCGCCGGGCACTTTCTCCTTCTTGCGCGGCTTGAGGCCGACAGGCCGTAACCGCCGTTTCTTGCTCGGCAGACGCCGTCGCAGACGCATCCGCTTGGTATCCAGCCAGACCTCGTCGCCGGAGATCTTGACGGTCATGAGATCCGTCGCGATTTTTTGCGCCGCATAGTGGTTCGCGGCCTCCCAAACTTCCCAGGCGTAGTTATCGTCCACCACCGAGCGGGCGGCAACCGTGATATCGAAGATGCGTGCCGCCAGCTCGCGGTTCTCGAGCGCCAGGTTTCGCGTGTAGCGCGCCAGAAGCCGCCGCTGCCAGTGCGCCACGCGCTCGCCGGTGTTGGCTTCGTAGGTCTTCTCGGCTTCGCGAAACACCGCGAGTTGCACGCGGCGGCGCTCCACACCGTGGGCGTCATCCATCTTCTCGCGGAACTGCTCGTAGCGTTCCTGCAGATACGGATACTCGATGGTGATCTCCGCCAGACACTCGGGATGCGGATTGAGGACCTGCACGCCCTTCCGCCGCAGACGCGCCATGGGCTGTGCCTGCGGCGACTCCATGGCGTCCAGAACCGGATCGAGCAGATTGAGCGAGACCACCACCAGCACGCTGGCCAGAGGATCGCATCCCTGAAGCTTCCAGGCGATGCCGGCGGCGTGCACGGCAATCTGTTCCGAGCGCGGTTGCGGCCAAAGCCGGTAAGCCTCGACGTATTTCTCGAGCGGGATGTGGCGCAGGGCATAGCTATCGGGGTAGTCGTCGGGCAAATGCGGCCGCTCGCCGGCATCGGGATCGGCGAACACGATCTCGGCGCCGGTCTCGCGGCCCGAGCGGATGGCTTCGGTGAAGGGGTCGGCCGGCTCGACGGGCACGTAAATCGCGCGGTCTTCTTCCTCCTCGTCGTTGTAGAGGATAACCGACATCTCGGGCAGCCGCTCGACCGCCCGCAGGTAGGCATCGCGCAACGTGGTGGGCAGCTCGAGGGCGATGACCTGCGGTTTGTCGCGCAGAATGAGGCGGCGCACTTCGATGGCGAACTCGAGCCTGCCGGGCACCACCGGAAAGTAAGTGAACCGGCCGCGCTTGAGGCTGCCCGGATCAGGTAACGACGGGCCGGTTTCGTCGGGCATAGCGTAGCGCTTCTTCGCCGAGTGTTTCGACAATGGCTGTTTCGAGAGCCGCCGTCTCGTGGCTGCGGTCGGTGGCCAGGCTCTTGAGCTTGATGGCGAAACGTCCGATGTTGATGCCGTCGCGCACCGTGTAGCGCTCGTCGGCCGCGTGCGCCTGCTGCAGGAACTCGGTCACGTAGGCGAGGATGCGATCTTCGGCGAACGGCAGATTCTCCTTCAGGATTTGATATTCTTCATCGCGCTCCGGAAAGTCGATGAAGATCTGGGGCTGGAGGCGCGAGTGGATATATTCGGGCAGCTCGAAGGTGGACGCATCGTCGTTCATGGTGGTGACCAGGCGAAACTGCGGATGCGCTTTGATCTTGAGGCCCGCCACAATGGACTCCACATAGCGCCGGTTATCCAGCAGCGGCGCAAGCGACGCCCAGCTCTTCTCGCTCATGCGGTTGCCTTCGTCCAGAATGACGATGCCGCCGCGCAGCATGGCCGTGACCAGCGGCGACGCCACGTAGCGCAATTTACCTTCGCCCTCGATCACCGGCGTAACGAGCAAGTCTTCCGGGCGGGTGTCGAGGGTGGCTTGCAGAATGTAAACCTCGCGCCCCATACGTTTGGCCGCGGCATAGGCCAGCGTGGTCTTGCCCACTCCCGGTTTGCCGAGCAGGCGCGGGTTCATGGGCAGATCCTGATCGTTGACCACCAGCCAGGCGGCCAGCAACTGCCGCATCAGCTCTTCCTGCCCGACCCAGCGCACGGGCAACTCGTCTGGATGGGCCAGATGCAGGGTGACGCCTTCGATCTCCACCGTCATATCTTCATTTTCGTATGAATTGTAACGCGGAACGCAACACCGCTTTCATATTGGGCGTACGGTTTGTTATGCTCCCGAGACAGTTCCAGACCGGCGGTACAGGAGAAAATCAATGAAAGAGTGGGCCTTCGCCCAACTTCAGCCCGGCGATAACCTGGCTGAATTGCACTTCTATTCGATGCAAAAACCCTGCGGCTCGGGCGAGGTCGAATTCCGCATTACAGTTTGGGAATATGTGAAGCCACGCGACCCCGAAATGACGTTTTTCGCGCAAGCCGACAAGCAGACCAACCAAAAGACCGCGCCGTTTACGCCGTGTGGTTGGGGCCGGACGCTGCTCGATGCACTGGCGGAATGTATCAAAGAGGTGCACCGGTTTCCGTATGAAGGGCCGGAGGCGGAGTGAGGGGCGCTAGCCGAAGTTCTTCACGAAGACCGCTCCTTGCAGTCGCGGTCCGTTACCTATGTTCCCGGGCGGACATGCTGAGCCGCGACCAAAGGGAGCGGTGGCTGTAAATCGGTTCGAGAAGGGGAATATACTGATGCGCATCGAAAAGAAACGGTAAGGATTTCTCGGTCATTCCCGTGGACGAGCTTCAAAAACTCATCGATGACGCCGAGATGCTCGCCGACGTGACGGCCTACGACGCCGCGAAGGCGCGTATTGAGCGAGCGACGATGAAATCATGCCGTTTGAGATTACGGAGCGCCGCCTTGCCGGTGAAAGCACGATAAAAATATGGCGTGAGCACCGCGGTCTCACCCAGAAGGAGCTTGCGAAGGCCTCCGTGGTGTCGCGCCCGATGATCGCCACGATTGAGGCCGGCCATAAACAGGGGGCATTGCAACCCTGAAGAAACTGGCTGCCGCTCTCAAAGTTAGTCTGGACAATCTGGCGTGAGGCCTTTCAAGACCAGAGCGGACGCCTGGCGGAGGATCGCTTCACTTCCGCCCCCAGGCTCATTGGATTAGACCCGGTTTTGCCCGCGCTTCGACCCCTCGCGTTTCGTTATACGCTGTTAGTTTGCGTTTCATCTGCTAATCCAAGGAGACTCACCCGTGAAGTGGTTTGATTACGCTACGCCTGCGTCGGTGGGCGAAGCTGTGGGGCTATTGACGGCGCATCCCAACGCGCGTCTGCTCGCGGGAGGCACGGATTTGCTGGTGCAGCTCCGGGCTGGGCGCAAGGAAACCGATCTCGTCGTCGATCTCAAGCGTATCCCGGAGCTGAATGCCATCGAATACGATCCCGGGCGCGGTTTGAGCATCGGGGCGGCGGTTCCGTGCTATCGGATCTACCGCGATCAAACGGTTGCCCGAGCGTATCCGGCGCTCGTGGAACTGGCTTCGCTCATAGGCGGCACACAGATTCAGGGCCGGGCGTCCCTCGGCGGCAATCTTTGCAACGCTGCGCCCAGCGCGGATTCGGCGCCGCTGCTGATCGCGCTTGGCGCCACCTGCCGCGTTGCCGGCGCTCTCGGTACGCGCGAAATCGCGGTGGAAGATTTTTGCACCGGCCCGAGCCGCACCGTGCTCCAGGCGGGCGAGCTGCTGGTTTCTTTGCATCTGCCACCGCCGCCAGCGCATTCAGGCGCGCGCTACCTGCGCTTCATTCCCCGAAACGAAATGGATATTGCGGTGGCCGGCGCGGGGGTCGAAGTGGTGCTCGACGACGGCAAGTTCCGCTCCGCGCGCATCGCGCTGGCCGCGGTTGCGCCCACGCCGCTATTTGTACGCGAGGCCGGGGAAGCGCTGGCCGGCCAGCCGGTAAATGAGGCCAGCATCGCCCGTGCCGCCGAGATTGCACGCGCGAGCGCCAAGCCCATTACCGACATGCGCGGCACTGCGGAATATCGCCGGCATCTGTGCGGCGTCCTCACGCGCCGAGCGATCGAAGCCGCTGTTGAAAGAGCTAGAGAGGGAAAACGGTGATGCACAACAAAGTCCGTGTCCGAACCACAATCAACAGCGAGCCGCAGGAGTTTCTCTGCGAGCCGCGCCAGAGCCTGCTCGAATGCCTGCGCGATATTTTCGGACTGACCGGCACCAAGGAGGGCTGCAACGACGGCAACTGCGGCGCATGCACCGTGATGATGGACGATCGCGTCGTGACCTCCTGCCTGGTGCTGGGCGTCGAAGCCGAAGGCTGCCAGATCACGACCATCGAAGGCATCGCGCGCGGCAGCGAACTGCATCCGTTACAGCGCGCCTTTCTGCAGAATGCCGCCTTGCAATGTGGTATCTGCACGCCCGGATTCATCGTGGCAGCCAAAGCGCTGCTCGACCGGGAACCGAATCCCAGCGAAGAGCAGATTCGTTTGTGGCTGGCCAATAATCTTTGCCGCTGCACCGGCTATGACAAGATCATTCGCGCCGTCGAGCAGGCGGCTCAGGAGGTGAGAGCATGAAAACTCAGGAGTACTCCGTCATCGGCACGCGTCCCATCCGGCACGATGGGGCCGATAAAGTCACGGGACGCGCCCTTTACGGCGCTGATTTTCAAATGGCCGGGCTGCTCCACGGCTACATTCTGCGCAGCCCGCACGCGCACGCGCGCATTCGCCGTATCGACACCAGCAAAGCTGCGGCGTTCCCTGGAGTCAGGGCGGTCATGACGGCCGACGATTTCCCGCAGGCGCCCGATCGCCTGGTAGACCTCGGCGAAGGGGACACGCCGCTCAGCTACGCTCGCGGGAACGTGCTGGCCAAGGGCAAAGTCCTGTATAAGGGCCATGCATTCGCCGCCGTTGCCGCAACAAGCGTGCACATCGCCGAGGAGGCTGCCGGCCTCATCGAAGTTGACTACGAAGTCCTGCCCTGTGCGCTCACCGCGCCGGAAGCCATGCAGGAAGGCGCGCCCATTCTCCACGAAGATTTGAAGACGAAGGAGTTTGGCGAGCAGACGGGCCGCGTGAGCAACGTCGCCGAGCATTTCCGCCATGTGATGGGCGATATCGAGGCGGGCTTCGCTCAGGCCGACGTCATCGTGGAGCGGGAGTTCAACACCGCCACCGTGCACCAGGGTTATATCGAACCGCACAACGCCACCGCGCTGTGGAATAACGACGGCCGCATTCTCGTCTGGTGCAGCACACAAGGCGCGTTTGTGGTGCGTGATGTGACGGCTTGCCTTCTGGATGTGCCGGTGTCGCGCGTAAGGGTGACGCCCATGGAGATCGGCGGCGGATTCGGCGGCAAGATTCCCGTCTATCTCGAACCCGTGGCCGCGCTGCTTTCGAAGAAAACCGGTAAGCCGGTAAAAATCGTCATGTCCCGCAAGGATGTTTTCGAAGCCACCGGGCCGACGCCGGGTTCCTATATCAAGGTGAAGATCGGCGCGCGCAAAGATGGCCGCATTACTGCCGCCCAGGCCTATCTCGCCTATGAAGCGGGTGCGTATCCGGGCGCCATGGTCGCCCCGGGCGCCATGTGCGTTTTCGCCGCTTACGACATTCCCAATGTCGTGATCGATGGTTTCGACGTCGTGGTGAACAAGCCGAGCACCGCTGCCTATCGCGCTCCCGGCGCCACCAACGCCGCCTTCGCCACGGAGACTGTAGTGGATGAGATCGCGGAAAAGCTCGGCATGGACCCGCTGGATTTCCGTCTCAAGAACGCCGCCAAAGAAGGCACCCGGCGCGCCGATGGTCCGAAGTACCGCCGTATCGGCTGCGTGGAAGTGATCGAAGCTATGAAGAAGCATCCGCACTACTCGGCGCCCCTCGGCGGTCCGAATCGCGGCCGTGGAGTGGCGGTGGGCTTCTGGTTCAACGTCGGGCTGCCCTCGAGCTGCACCATCAGCGTGAACGCCGATGGTACCGTGAACCTGGTCGAAGGCTCGACCGACATCGGCGGCACGCGCACCTCGATTGCCATGCAAGCCGCCGAAGTCCTGGGCATTCCGGCTGAGGATGTGCGTCCCACGGTAGTGGATACGGACTCTGTCGGGTTCACCGCGGTCACCGGCGGCAGCCGCACAACGTTCGCCACCGGCTGGGCGGCGTATGAGGCCGCACAGGATATAGTCCGGCAACTGAAAGAGCGCGCCGCCAAGTTGTGGGAGACCGACGCCGCGTCTGTCACGATGGAGCGCGGCATCTTTCGTGCCGGCGACAAATCGATCACGTTCCAGGAACTCGCCGCCAAGCTCGATCAAACCGGCGGTCCTGTCGTCGGCCGCGGCGCCGTGAATCCGCGCGGTGTGGGCGGATCGTTCTCGGGCAATATCGTGGATGTCGAAGTCGACCCGGAAACCGGCAAGGTCACCATCCTGCGTTTCACCGCCGTGCAGGATGCGGGGAAAGCCATTCACCCTAGCTACGTCGAAGGACAGATGCAGGGGGGCAGCGTGCAAGGCATCGGATGGGCGCTGAACGAAGAGTACTGGATGAACGGCTCCGGTACGATGATGAACTCGAGCCTGCTCGATTACCGCATGCCCACGGCGCTCGATCTGCCCATGATCGATACCGTGATCGTCGAAGTGCCCAACCCCGGCCATCCTTTCGGCGTGCGCGGCGTCGGCGAAGCCAACATCATTCCGCCGCCCGCGGCAATTGCCAATGCGATCTACCACGCCGCCGGCGTGCGCATGAACCGCCTGCCCATGAATCCGCCCGCCATCATGGAAGCGATCTGGAGCCAGCGCGACTGACCGTGCCGACGGTTTACATCCCAACGCTGCTGCAAACGTTCACCGGCGGCAAGTCCGCTGTCGAGGTAGAGGGCGCGACCGTGCGTCAAGTGATCGACAATCTCGAACAGGCTTACCCCGGCATTCGCGAGCGGCTGGTGGACCAGGGCAAACTGCGTCCGAACATTTCGGTAGCGGTGGATGGCGAGGTCACGCCGATGGGATTGCTCGAGGCGGTGGGCCCCCGGAGCGAAGTGCACTTCGTGGCGGCGATCAAGGGTGGATAACGGCTCGAGGCCGGCCTGAATTCTTCTTGATTTGCCGCCGCGCACACGATAGCATAAGCCCTCATGACAGGAGAGCGGAAATAGATGATGAAGCGGCGCGTGTGGATCCTGAGTATGTTCGCGGCCCTGGCCGCGCTGGCGTTGTTTGAAGCCGCGAGCGACGCGCAGCCCGGCACCGTGAAGCAGATCGTTCCGGGAGTGTGGTTCCGCGAGGGCGAAATCGACACGCTCGGCCACTGCAACAACACCATCATCGAGATGAAGGATTACCTCATCGTGGTGGATGCGAATTTCCCGAGCGGCGCGCGCATGGTCCTCGAAGCCGCCAAGAAGCTGTCCAATAAGCCCGTGAAATATGTCTTCGACACGCACCACCACGGCGATCACGCCTATGGGAATCCCGTGTGGACGAAGGCCGGCGCCACTACCCTGGCTTATAAAGGCGTGGCCGACGAAATGAAGCGCTACGAGCCGAAACGCTGGCAGGCGGAAATGAAGCAGCGAAAGGATGTCGCCGAGCTAAAGCTCGATGTGCCCGAGCCGCCTAAGCAAACCTTCGATAAGAGCCCGTTTATCCTGAAGGACGACACCCGCGAAGTGCGCTTCTACTTCTTTGGCTGGGCGCACACGCGCGGCGATGGTTTCGTTTATCTTCCTAAGGAAAAAGTGCTGTGCTCTGGCGACGCGGCGGTGAACGGTCCCTACAACTACACGGCGGATGCCAACGTCGCCAACTGGCCGAAGGTGGTCGCGGCCGCGCAAAAGCTCGATGTCGCGCACGTTCTGCCGGGCCACGGCGGTCCTGGTGGAAAAGAAGTGCTCGATGGGCAAGCTCGCTTCATGACCGAGTTGCACAGCGCCGTGCAGGCCGCCGTCAGGCAAGGGAAGAAGCTGGACGACATCGTCAAAAAGCAGGGAGATAAGCTCGTATCGACCACTATCCAATTGTCTCCGGGCGTGAAAAATTGGGTGGGTGACGGCCTTCCCGACCAGGTGCGCGACACCTACGACGAGATTACGCAAAACAAGCCCCACGGAGATATCCCGCACTAAGAAGTCGCCGCCGGATTGGGGCGATTACTTTTCCGCCGCCTTCTCGTCCAGGTTCTTCGTAAGATCTTCCGGTGTGATATCGCACCTGGCCCCGCCGCGCGGGACCTCCAGCTTCGCGCTCCACAGGATGGCGTTCACCACCATGCGGCGGAAATCCGGCATGCCCCAGTTCTTGTGATAGTGCCCGCCGGTGAAACCAAAGCCGCGGCCGCCATCGGCGCGCTGGCAGGCCCACGCAATCACTTCGCGCTGCGGGGCGTCCTTCGGCAGCATGGTGGTGAGGATGGGCGTGACGCGCTGGTCTCCCGGACGGAAGCGGATTTTGTAATACCACTCGTCGCGGCCTTCGAAGTTTTTCCAGCCGCGGGAAATCGGATGCTTGGGCGATGCCTGCGTGACCGCCACATCGTTCACCGGGTTGGTCGAGTACGGGCGCTCGTAATAGCCGCCGATCCAGTCGAGAAATTCCGCACCCCCGCGGTCTTTAGGGACTTCGACGGCGTAATGCAGGCAGACCAAGCCCACGCCCTTCTGCATCAGCGCGCCGATTTTTGTCAGCCGGTCGCCCTGGATCATGGGATGTTCCTTGCCGCCGTCCATGTAGAACACAATCGCTCGCGCGCCATCGAATACCGATTCGTCCTCGGGCCATCCACCTTTTACTACCATGGTCTCGACGCCCGCATTTTGCCGCAGGCATTTTTCCAGCAGCAGCGTCCCGGCAATGAATTCATGCTCCTCGTGCCCATGGCTGGGCTTTCCGGCGACCAGCACGATCTTGGCTGGACCTGCAGCCAACACGTAGGAAGCGGCCAACAGCCACGCGACGAAGGTTTTCAGCATAGGTGCCATTATAGGGCCGCCAGCCTGATACGATGCTGGATCGTGCGCATTGGAATCGACACCGGCGGCACTTTCACCGACTTCATCGTTCTGCTCGATGACGGCGCGATCGAGAGTTTCAAGCTGAGATCGAATCCCGCGTCGCCGGCCAGAGTGATCCTTGAGGGCCTGCGGCGCATCGCCGCTCCCGCGCGCACCGAAGTGGTGCACGGGTCGACCGTCGCCACTAACGCGCTGCTCGAACGCAAAGGCGCGCGCACGGCGTTCGTTACCACTGCGGGCTTCACCGATCTGGTGCGCATCGGCCGGCAGAACCGCGCGCAGCTCTACAACCTCACGCCGCCGCTGAAGCGCCTGCTCGTGCCCCCATCCCTGTGTTTCGGTGTTTCCGAGCGCTCGTATTTCGATGGCTCGATAGGCAAACGGCCTTCACGCGCGGAGCTGGCGAGTTTGAAAATGCGCCTGCGCCGGGCGGGCGTGGAATCGGTCGCAATCTGTTTTCTTCACGCGTACGAGAATCCGGCAAACGAGCAGGCCGCCGCCCGCGAACTCGCCGGGGAGCACTACCTTTGCTGCTCGCACGAGGTGTCTCCCGAGTTCCGCGAATACGAGCGCGCTTCCACGACTCTCATCAATGCCTACGTGGGCCCGCTCATGGACGCTTATCTCTCCGAACTGGACCGTGGCAGCCGCCACCGCATCTCCATTCTGCAATCGAACGGCGGTTTCATCACCATGGCTGAGGCTCGCCGCCACGCCGTGCGCACCATTCTCTCCGGGCCCGCGGGTGGCGTGGTGGGCGCTGCGGAAGCGGCCCGCTGGAGCGGTTTCGAGCGCGCTCTCACCTTCGATATGGGCGGAACTTCCACCGATGTGAGCCTGTGGGACGGCAAGCTCCGCCTGACCACGGAGGCTTCGGTGGATGGATTTCCGGTGCGCGTCCCAATGCTGGATATCCATACCGTCGGCGCGGGCGGAGGCTCCATCGCGCACGTCGACGAGGGCGGTCTGCTGCGCGTGGGGCCGGAGAGTGCGGGCGCCGACCCTGGCCCGGCCTGCTACGGAACCGGCGAGCAGGCAACCGTGACCGACGCGCACGTGGTGCTCGGCCGCATTGCGCCCAACCAATTTCTAAGCGGTGAGATGCAGATCGAGGTTGCGCGCGCCGCCGCGGCGGTTGATCGCGTGGCGTGCACCCTGGGTCGCGATCGCATTTCCGCTGCGCACGGCATGGTGCGCGTGGCCAATGCCAATATGGGTCGGGCCATTCGCGTGGTCTCCGTCGAGCGGGGCCGCGATCCGCGCGATTTCCCGTTGGTGGCCTTCGGCGGTTGCGGCGGCCTGCACGCATGCGAGATGGCGGAGGAACTGGGAATCCGAACGGTGATCGTGCCACGGTTTGCCGGCGCGCTATCGGCGCTCGGCATGCTATTGGCCCACCGCATGCGCGATTACTCGGCGGGTGTGCTCGATGCGACCCACGTCGAGAAGCGATTCAGCCAGCTTGAGCGCACGGCGCGCCGAGACATGCCTGGCGCGAAACTGGCGCGCATGGCCGATGTCCGCTACGTAGGCCAGAGTTACGAGCTAACCGTCCCGTGGGGTGCGTCCTTCCATGAAGAGCACCGTCGGACTTATGGCTACTGCGATCCCAAGCGCCCCACCGAAATCGTCACCGTCAGAGTTCGCGCCATGATTACGTCCGTGAAACCGGCGCCTGCGCGCGTGACACGATCCATGCGGCCCACGAAGCCGGAACTTCGTCGCGTCTTCAACGGCGGCAAATTCCGCTTGCTGCCCGTGTTCACGAGGGAACAGGTCCGCGAGCGCGGCGAGAAGGGCCCCGCCCTGGTGGTAGATTACGGCGCGACCACGCTGATCCCCGTCGGCTGGAAATTCAACATGGACCGCGTAGGGAATCTCGTGGCGCGCAGATAGGCTGTCGCCTTGAAGCATCACCACCCGGAGAGGAGTTGCAAACTCCGGCGATCAAAGAACGCAGCATTCGCCGCGCGGAAATAGCGCCGAATCTCCGGACCGCCGATATTCACCGTGGTTTGGTCCCACTCGCACCGTGTGCAATACGGGTCGCCCTCGGAAGCAGGAGCGCCGGTGGAGAAGAACTCCCGCGCCTGGCGATACTTGTCGGAGTTGAATGGATCTCCGCCGTTGCCATGAAACGTGGCGAACACCAGGTTTGTATCCGGCCGCGGCGCGCCACAGCAGGGAAGGATTCTGCCCGTCGCGTCCATCACGATGTTCTTATACAGCCAGTGGCAGGTGTGGCCGGAACTCGGCGCTGCGTGGTTTGTGCCGTGTTCGTTCCACGGCCTCTCAAAGGCGCGCGCGATCGTCTCCCCATCCACAGCGTGCGGGAGCGGGTTCCAGTTGCGGGGCGAGTTGGCGGTGGACAGCCAATTCAATCGCCGCACGCTCCCTTTCACCGCCGCCGGGCGCATCTCTGGGTCGTCCCATCTCACATCGAAGGGATTCACCACCCGGAAGAGATCGACGCCGAGTTTCCGCGCCATGCGCGCCGCCAGGGGAATTTCGTGCGCGTTGTGTTCAAACGCCAGAAAATTCCAGGACAGCACCGGCGTGCGCCTGCCCAGCCTGCGCTTGGCGTCTACTAACTTGCGGACGTTATCCAGAACGAGTTCCAGGTTGCCGTTGCGACGGAAGCGCTGATACACAGGCTGCGTGGCCCCGTCGATCGAAAGGACCATGACATCGAGTCCCGATTCGACGTAGGCGTCCGCGTCGAACCGCCGTACCGACAGGCTCGTGGATAACGCCGTCCCCATTAAGTAACTCTTCGCCAGGCGGATGAGCTTCGGCGTATTGAGGTTGAGCAGCGGCTCACCGTAATTACAGAAATAGGCTGCAATGGCATAGGGACCATAGAGTCTGAGCAGCGCCGCGAGGCGGTCTTCCGACAGCGTGCCTTTGTGCCAGTCGAACAGCTTTAGCTCTTCGGAACGAGTTGAGTGAACGCAACCCGGGCACGCGAGCTCGCACATGTTGGAAGGATCGATGACGAGGCCAAACGGCCGCGATAGCACCGATGTGTGGCGCGCATGGAAGTGATACCTCGCGAGGCAGAGATTCAGAATCTTCAAAGCCAGCGCCTGAGCCGCCGTAGATGTGAAACGCGCGCGCAGGCTGGTGTACAAATCTGGCTTGAATCTTTCGAGAACGGCGGCCGCGGCATCTGCGTGGCGGCACTCCCGGAGTTCCTGGTCGATTTTCGACAGAGCGGGAAACGCGGTTTGGCCACCGTATAGGGATGGGGGTACGAACTGATGGAATAGCACGCGAAGCATGCCGTTATCCGGAGAACATCTTATGGAGCTTTCGGCTCAAACATGACGCACATAAGGGCCCACGCGCATGCGGCATCTCTGCACGGCAAGTCTAACACCGGCGACGTGTCCGTGTCCGACGACCTGCCCCACCACGGCCGCCGCCCAATTCAATACCAGTACTTCGTCTTGCGCGCCCATTCGGAATTCGGAAACCGCCTGTGCAGCAGTTGAAACGCTTCCTTCGACGCCCCTGGCTTCGCGCCGCAGCCGTAACGCACGGCGCGTACCGCAAGGTGCAAGGCTTCCGCTGCGCGCGGATCGCCGGGGTGATTCCTGACCCACTCGACCGTTTGCGCCGCAAGATATTCCGGCGCGGCCGGCATAGCGAGTAACTGCGACCATTCACGCTGTGCGCGCTCTCGCTCGCCTGGCGACAGAAATTGTGCCTTCGGTGCGCCGTCCGGATACAGCGCGTGCAAAGGCGCGGATAGCGCCGAAGCTACGCGATAGTAATCCGGCGGCGCGTCCTGCGGCGGTTTGAAAGGGCACCACCAATTGTCGCGAAAATCGTCCAGCTTTCCCGGCGGCGTGAGCCTTCCGAACCCAGTCTGCACGTACGGCCGCAGTCCCGGGAATCTGAGCATCAGGAAAACAGCAGCGAAGGTTCGCGAGCTCGAATCGCCAGCGTCCACGTACGCCTGAAGCGGCTGCTTCACATCCGGGCCTAGCTCCCGCAAAACCGATGTGAGAGATTTCGCCGTATCCCCATCGCCGAGCAAGACCGCGCGCACCCATGCGGCCGTGGCAACTTCGCGGCGCATCGGTTTGGGTAATATGTCGCGGCGCGCCGCATCCACCAGCCGATCTAGCGGTACTTGCTCGTTCAGAATTTTCGCGGCATCGGCATCGAACCCCGGCTGTCCCGGTTTGATGTCCTTCGGAAGTGATGGATCTTCGCCTTCAATTTCCGAATTTCCGTACTGCTGAAATCCGGTAAACGTCCCGGCCGGCGTTCGCACGGCGAATTTGAGGAACTCGTCCCAATTGGTCGCGACCTTCATACGCTCGGCGCGAAACAGGTTTACCGAGGAGAGGGGCAAGGCGGCTGCATCGGAGGCCAGCAATTTGTCCAGCCACTCCCGTGCATCGGCGGTGCGTTTGGCTTCGATCAGCAAACGGATGGAATGGAAGGCAACGGTGGCGTAAGCCGGAGAATCTCGACCGATCTTTCGACCCGCGGCGATCAGCTCACCCGCGCTCGGCTGGTCTCCACCGGCCGCTGCCAGCGCCGCCACCAGCCACGGCAGTGTTCCCTTGGCCCTCCACTCCCCGGCCGCCTTGCTGGCTGCTTCCGCGCCCAACGATTGGAATGCGCCGATCCAATTGGTCAAGTCATCATCGGCCGGAAGCGCGTTCAACCCGCCGAATCTGCCTGCTTCAAACTGGTCGTAAAGATAGCGGTAATCGGTGGAGTTTTGCTGTATCGTCGCTTGCGAGTCCTTGCGCACCAAAACCTGGGCCAGCTCTCGCACTCCCTCGCCGGGATGGAGCCGCACGCGCACGTAGTCGAGCAGGCGCCGCGCCGAAGGATGCACTGCGCCGTGAGCCGGGTCATTCAAAATGCCTTGCAAATAAGTCTCGGCCGCCACAAGCTTTTCCCGGTCGGCGCCTTCCCCTTTCACGCTCAAGGTGGCGTTGCGGACGAGCGAGCGCGCCACCAGATAAGGCGCGATGCCGCTCCAGGGCGAA
>JBGPKX010000004.1:0-41388 GCA_041486185.1 Bryobacteraceae bacterium
GTACATCGAAGTGAAGGATCGAAGCATAGCCGCGATCGGCGAAACTAAAGCGCGTGGAATCGATTCCATACTGAAACAGCACGCTGGCTTGCGGCAGCAGGTCAGCGCGGGCGCGCTTGGCTTCCGCCAGAAATCCACGCTTCTGCGCATCGAACACACGAAACTCCAGCCGGCCCAGAAATGGCGCACTGGCCGCCGGCGGCTCCGGAGGCGCCTGCTTGTCGTCGAGCACATCCACAAGCGAGAGGGGCGTCTCGACATCGGTCGTCCAGAACGAGGCCAGATCATGGTTGGCCAGCTTCTCTTCGAGTTCCGCGGCATTGAGCGCCTGCTCGAGAAAGGCGACTTCCGCGCCCGCCTTCACTACGTCGGCCTGCGCCACCTCGCCGTTCTCCGCTAGCAAGCGGCTGCGCTTCTCGAAACTCTGCGACTCGGCCAGAACGTCGCGGTCCACCTGGACCAGATGCCGCGCCAGCAGCAGGCGATAATACGACGCCGTCACCGTGCGCTTCAGGTCCCGGCCGGCAATGCCCAGGCCCGCGCGAGCCGCATCCTGATCCGCGCGCGCACGCTCCAGCCCCGCGCGCAGCCGGCCGGAAGTATCGATCTGCAAGCCGGTCATCAGGAAGGCCTGGTACTCGCGGATTCCGTTGAGCGCAATAAAACTGACGTTGTCCCGGGAAAGCGGACTGTTGTAGGTGAACGCGTTACTAAGCGAGGCTGACGGAAGAAATTCCGCACGCGCCTGCGTCAGACCATAGCGTGCGATTTCGGTCTGTTGCCTGGCGATCACTACGCTCGAAGGCGCCGCCTGCGCCAGACGAACGCAATCCTCGAGCGACAAGGGTCCCGACGGCGGCGTCTGGGTTTGGGCGGCCACACTCGCCAGCGACACCATTACCCACATGACCGCTCCCGCCATCGTTTTCCCGAATGGCACGGCTGTCAAACGGACAATCATAAGCAAGTATCGTGCTGAAAAAGTGATCGGGCGAAACTTTAGCGGCGATGTTACCTCGGCATTTCAGCCGCAGTTTGCAGTGTAGCGATTGCGAGATGAACGCACGATGAATCAGCGATGCAAGAGCACGGTAAAGGTGGTGCCAGCGCCGGGCTGGCTGCTGAACTCCACTGTGCCCCGGTGCGATTCGGCGATCCATTTCACGATCGAGAGGCCCAGCCCAAACCCGCCATTCTGACGGGAGCGCGCCTGGTCGCCCCGGTAAAAACGCTCGAAGACATGCGGCACAGATTCCGGCGGAATTCCAACCCCGGTGTCCGCCACTTGGATGCGCAGGTTCCCGTCGGCGGCCTCCAGCCGGGTCGACACTTTCCCACCCGGCGGTGTATACCGGATCGCATTATCCAGCAGGTTCAATACCAGCCGGCGTAACAGCTCCGGATCGCCGCGATAGGCCACGTCTTCCGGACTTTGGCATTCCAGGCTGATGTTCTTAGCGCTGGCCGCCGCCTGCACCGACCGGCAGCATTCGGCGAGCAAATCGTTCAGATAAAACTCTTCGACGCGCAGGTTGACGTGCCCGGCATCGGCGCGGGCGAGGTTCAACAAGTCGTCGATCAACCGGGTCAGCCGGCGCGCTTCGTCCTGAATGATGGCCAGCGAGTCTTTGTACTCCGCCGGGTGGCGGTCATGATCGAGTGCGACATCCGCCTCCCCGCGGATGACGGCCAGCGGCGTGCGAAGCTCGTGGGAGGCATCGGCGACAAATCGCCGCATGGTTTCAAACGACTGGTCGAGGCGGGAAAGAAGTTCGTTAAAAGAATCCGACAGAACGCGCAGCTCCTCGTGAGCGGCGCCGATATCGAGTCTGCTGTGAAGGTTCTTGTCGGTAATGTTCCTGGCCTGCTCAGCCATCCATCGCAGCGGCGCCAGGCTCTTCGTGGCCAGCAGGAAACCGCCGATTCCGGCCACTAGCAACACCAGGGGTAGCGCCAGGTAGATCACGCGCCGCACCAGGCGGAGCTCACCCTTGATGGAGTGGAGCGATTCGGCGGCGAGCAGGACATACTGCCGGCCATCGACCGCGAACCGGCGCGCCACCACGCGTGATCCGTCCTTGCCGAACCGCCGAACCGTAGCCAAAATTTCCGGTCTGTCGCCCGCGCCAGTTTGCGCGGCGATGCCGAATAGATCCGGGCTTTCGAACGGCGCGTTCGACGCGAGAAGCTTGTTGCCTTCAAACACGCCAACCAGCACGTCCCGAATCGCCATTTCCGACATAGCGTCGAGAGCGGCGCCGCGCGCGTCACCCTTCAATTCCGCCATCTCTCCGCGGAAGAGTCCGGCCGCCGTGCCGACTTCCGAGGAAAGCGTTTCGTCCATGCGCTGGTAGAGCGCTCGCGACAGCACTCCGTACAGAAATACGCTGAACAAAACGAACAGCAGCGTGAAGAGCAGCAGGTACCACGCCGTGAGCTGCAGGCGGAAACTCTTAATCATCGGCTGCCACCGGTTCCGCTGTCAGAATGTATCCCGCGCCGCGGCGCGTATGGATCAACGGGCGTTCAAAACCGGTGTCGATTTTTGCGCGCAACCGGCGGATATAGACATCGATGACGTTGGAAAACGGGTCGAAGTTCTCGTCCCACACGTGTTGGCCAATCTGTTCCCGGTTCACCACCCGGTTTTGATTCAGGATCAGGAATTCGAGCAAGGCATATTCTTTGGCCGTGAGACTGATGGGTTTGCCGGCGCGTCCGGCGGTGTGGTTCGCGGTGTTCAACGTCAGATCGGCCACCCGGATCACCTCCGGCCGGATCACAGGCGTGCGCCGCGACAAGGCCCGCAGGCGCGCCAGTAGCTCCTTGAAGTCGAATGGCTTGGTCAGGTAGTCGTCGGCTCCGCTGTCCAGGCCGGCCACGCGATCATCGACGGCATCACGCGCGGTGAGCATGAGGATGGGAGTCCGGACGCCGGAGCTGCGCAGCTCGCGGCACACCGCATAACCACTCTTTACCGGCAGCATCACGTCGAGGATGACGAGATCGTACTCGTTGACTCCGGCGGAATAGAGGGCCTCCCCGCCGTCGCGCGCGATATCGACAGCGTAGGCCTGCTCGCGCAGGCCTTTGGCAATGAATCCCGCCACGCGGGGTTCGTCTTCTACGAGTAATACCCTCACGGCTCCTTCGCCGGGGCGCCATCCGGGGTCACTCGGACCTCGGAAGTCTTCCCCGCCGTCTTGATCTTAGCTTCGTACGCGACAATCGAGTTGCCTTTTGTTACGGACTCGACCAGCACGATGTGGCCCTTGCCTGCGTGCTTTTGGATGGCGCCCTTCGCCGCCGCCGGAAGGGAATCGAGGGCCACTTCTTCCTCGATTTCTACCACCGAACCCGCTGAATCGATCAGCACATCCTTGTTATGGCCGCTGATCTTCAATTCGGCTTCATAAAACGTCTTCCCGTTCTCGACTTCTTGGGAGAGGCCGCGGACCGTAGCTCCCTGGCTTTGCTCGTGGACGGTCTTCTGAACGGCAGGCGGAAGGCTCTCCATCTTCACGCGCTTCTCAGCGCCATACCCGCCACTGGCCAGCAGCACCGCGGACAGCGCGAGATAGAAATGGTGCGTACTCATGGTCACACTCCTTGGCTCGGTCTCCATTGTGGTGCGCCGCAGATGAACATACGATGAACCGTTCGGCGAAATTCGCGCGATAGATCTTCAGGCGTTCTTCTTCTCGTTTTCATGCGCGCATGCTAAAATTTTCGCGTGCTCGATTCTGCGCCGAAGGAAGAGTACTCGCGTCAGGACGTGCGCCGCATGCTGGGGGTTTCCGAGCAGCAGCTTCGCAGTTGGGAGCGCCACGGCCTGATTTCCGGAGTCTCCACATTTTCTTTTTCGGACCTGATCGCGCTCAAGGCACTGCAGAAGCTGCGCGAAAACCGCATCCCGCCGCGCAAGATCGGCCGCGCGCTGACGGCGCTTAAGAAGAAGCTGTCCCATGTCGAGAGGCCGCTTTCCGAGCTGAAGATCTTCTCCGACGGGCGCACTATTTCGGTGCAGATCGCCGGCCAGAAGATGGAAGCGCTCACCGGCCAGATGCTGTTCGACTTCGATACCTCCGAGCTGGGCAGCCTCGCGTCCTTCAGGCCGAAGCAGGCCCACGATCGCGCCGGCGCCGAGCGGCAAGCCGAGGCGTATTTCCCGCAGGGCCTGGCACTCGAGGAAACCGGCGCGCCCATCGAGAAGGCCATCGAGGCGTACAAGAATGCGGTCGAACGGAACCCGGCGGCCGCGGGCGCATTGGTCAATCTTGGAACCATTTATTACCGCCAGCGCAAGTACGAAGAGGCGGAACGGCATTACGAGAGTGCCATTGCGGTGGATTCCAATTATCCGCTGGCGCACTACAACCTGGGTAATCTCTACGACGAGCAGGGCGACCTCACCCGCGCCGAGCAGCACTACTCGATCGCGCTACGCCTCAACCCGAATTACGCCGACGCGCATTTCAATCTGGCGCTGCTCGCCGAGCGCCGGGGCGATTTCCTGAACGCCGTGCGCCACTGGAAGAGCTATCTCAAGCTGGATAACAGCGGCACCTGGGCCAACATCGCGCGCCGCCAACTGGAAAAGCTGCGCGAAGCGACGGTGATCCGGCCTCGGCCCAGCGCGTAGGCGGCCCAACGCCCAGGTCATAATTAAGGTGCCAGGCGAAATATGAGCACGAAAACCCTGCTCACATCGACGTCTTTCCGGGCACTGGCGAAATCCAAGTGCATAAAGTTGGCGGCAAGGTTGAGAAGCTCGGCCGCGAGGCGTACGTGGAAGATTCCGAAGTTCTGCCAGGCTGGCGGATCCAAGTTAAACAACTGCTCGGGTGACGGCGCGATAGGCGCACTTAGCGGAAACCCGGCCACTGGCTCGCCGTAATGTTTCTGCGCGGTACGAGCGATAAACTGGTAGTTGCACTGCTGTTCTCGCTCCATGCGCGTTTTCCTGTTCGGCCTTCTGTCCCTGGCGCTCGTCACCGTCGGATGTAAGTCGCGGGGCGATCATGCGCCGGCTATTGGCGTAGCTTACGCCGGCCCGGCGACGCTCACTCTGCGTCAGGAAATCAATCCACGGTCGGCAGCGGCTGGAACGGCGCATCACGGCGAGAGGCTGGAGATCATCCAGCAGCGCCGGCGGTTCTTGAAAGTGCGCAACGCCAAAGGCGAGGAGGGCTGGACCGACGAGCGACTGCTGCTCACGCCCGAAGAAGTCGCGCGGATCCAGCGTTTCAACCAGCAGGCCCGCGCGATGCCCTCGCAAGGCGCGGCCACTACTTATCAAACGCTGAACATCCATACCGAACCTTCGCGTTTTTCACCCAGTTTCGTGCAGGTGAAGGCGGGTGAAACGTTCGATGTCATCGGCCACGAAACGGCGCCGCGAAAAGCTCCCCCGCGCAAGCCGCTGGTTGCGGCCGCTCCCAAGGCAGCGAAGCTCAAGAAGCCCGCCAAAGTGCCGAGGATACCGCCACCGGCGGCGCCCCCGCCGCCCAAGCCGCCGGAGGACTGGCTGGCTTTGTCTAAAACCAATTTGCCGGAGGAGGAAGAGAAAAAAGTAAAGGAAGCCGAGCCCATGGACGATTGGTCGCTGGTTCGCACGGCCAGCGGACAGAGCGGATGGGTGCTCACGCGGCTGCTCTTCATGTCGATACCGGACGAGGTGGCGCAGTATGCCGAGGGCCGCCGCATCACGTCGTATTTTTCGCTAGGTGAAGTGCACGATGGCGATCAAGTGAAGAAGATCTGGTTGTGGACCACGATCGAGCAGTCCCTTCAGCCCTACGATTTCGACAGTTATCGCGTGTTCGTTTGGAGCCTGCGCCACCACCGGTATGAGACGGCGTACATCCAGCGCAGGGTCACTGGATATTTCCCCGTGCTGGTCGAGCCACCTGGTTTCTCGGTCTGCGTGGAGGCTTCCGGCGGACGGCGTGTGCGACGCGTTTACTCGTTGAACGGGATTGCGGTCCGGCCCGCCGGTGAAAAACCCTGCGAGATCCGTACCCTTGAGAAGCGGCCTGCCGAATCGGGCGCTACGCTCATCGTCCAATCCCGCACCGGCGAACCCGAGCCCGCGTCCAAATCTTTGTACACACGCGTGAAAGAGCGGCTGCGATCCCTCCGCAAACG
The DNA here is from genome assembly GCA_041486185.1 of Bryobacteraceae bacterium. Taxonomy (GTDB): domain Bacteria; phylum Acidobacteriota; class Terriglobia; order Bryobacterales; family Bryobacteraceae; genus QHXW01. Next base: position 6,148 of record JBGPKX010000004.1, read on the forward strand.
CTGGTTCAACCGGTAGGACCGGCCTGCGCGTGTCATCTATTGGGAGCTAGTGTACCGTCCCGCGTAAGACTGACAACCGCTCCCTACGGTCGCGGCTCCATACCTATGTTCCCGGGCGGACATAAGTGCCTCGCGCCCATTCAGAGCCGTGACCAAAGATGAGTCAAGTTTTGTTCACCGCCGAGGCGCCGAGGAAGGCTCACGACTCGGCGTCTTCGGTTAGCTCTTCGACCACAAGCAGGACGCCTTGGCGCAGTGGAATGGCGGAGACACTTGAGTTCGCCGAGGCGTGAGAGACAGCACAGCCGCCACTGTTTTCCTCGGCGCGCTCGGCGTCTCGGCGGTGGACACGTATCTTCGGTCTGAGGCGGAGCCTCTTAAGGATTCTTCACGCAGCGGAAGCCGATGTTCTTGGCGTGATAGCGCGCCGGGGCGGGAGCGTACTCCCAAAGATAGTCGTCTCTGAGCGGGTCCTGGAAGGAAGCGCCACGCATGGCATACCAGGGCTCGGCCGCGCTGGGCGAAGTCGGGAGCAGCCTCGAAAAACGCTTCACCGCCGCCGGACTTGGCGACTTCCGGTCATCCACCCACTCCCAGACATTCCCCAGCATATTGACAGCGCCACACGGGCTTGCGCCTTCGGGATGGCCATGCACCTGCATCACTCCCTTTTTGTTATCGATGTTGGCGGGCGGCGGAGTTCGGGGATCGTCACCCCAAGGATACATGCGGCCATCGGTTCCGCGCGCGGCCTTCTCCCACTCCTGCGAAGTCGGCAGGCGCTTGCCGGCCCATTTTGCGAACTCCTGCGCGTCGAGGAAGCTGACGTCCACAATGGGATCCTCCGGCCGTTCACCCGCGGCTCCAGCCGGCATGGGGAGGTCCGTCTCTTTGCAGAACCTGGCATATTCTTCGACAGGCACTTCGGTTTTATCGATATAGAACGTCGGCAGCGTCGCGCTCTGCTTGTCCTTCCCGAACAAAAACGCTCCCTCCGCGACCAGCACCATCTTCCCGGTCGTCGTGTCGATGGAGGGCTTCAGCTCGGCCTTGACTGGAGTTTCGGTCTTGGCTGGGGGCGCTACCACAGGCGCAGCCGGCGCGTGCATGGACCGCACGCCGAAATAAACACCAGCCAGCACGACCACCATAGCCACCACAATCGCCGGCGCCAGCCACGGCTTGCGTGCAGTGGACGGGCTGGCTGCCGGGGCCAAAGCCCGCGGCGACGGATTGGGCTGCGTCGGCGCTTCCCATTCGTGCATGATGCGCTGAATCTCCGCGCAAACTTCGCCGAAACCCTGCGGTCGCTGGGCCGGGTCTTTCTCCGTGCAGCGGCGCACCAGGTTGATGATTGGCTCCGGTATGCCGGCCTGCTTCATCGGCTCGATATTCAGCGGCTCCTGCAGAATCTGGTAAAAAATGCGCTCGACCGTATCGCCCACGATGGGCTTCGAACCGGTCATCAACTCGAACAGCAGCACGCCGAAAGCGTAGACGTCCGCCAGCGGCGTGATGGCCTTGCCCAGCACCTGCTCCGGCGCCATGTAGTACGGCGTGCCCATCACAATGCCGGTCGTGGTGCGCGTCGAATTCTGCAGCTTGGAGATGCCGAAATCCATCAGCTTCACGGCGCCCGCGGTGGTGATGTGCACGTTGTCGGGCTTGATGTCGCGGTGAATGATGTTCTGCGAGTGGATGTGCTCGAGCGAGCGCGCAATATCCAGCGCAATGCGCAGCTTGTTGCGGGTATCGCCGGTCGAGCCGTCCTTGATGGCGTGCTTGAGGTCCTGGCCTTTCAGGAATTCCATCACCATGAACGGCCGGCCATCGGCATCTTCGCCGAAGTCGTAAATGCTGATGATGTTGTCGTGAGTGATATTGCCGGCCAGACGCGCTTCCTGCAGGAATCGCGATTTGGCTTCCTCGTCGGCACAGCCTTCTTCGGTCAGGATTTTGACGGCCACGGTGCGGCCGATGACGGTGTCGAGCGCTTTATAGACGCGGGCCATTCCGCCGCCCAGGAATTCCTGCAACTCGTATTTACCGATGCGCGCGGGAAGCTGCATAACGCCTCAGCGCGCCACTTCGGAGACACACGAAAGGCTGGAAAGGTAGCCGCGCTGGTAGAGCGGCGGATTCATCTCCACCTCCACGCGTACCGTGAGCGGCTTGCCGTTGACCAGCATCGGGTCGCGTCCCATGCGCGCCACCCATTCGAGCGTATTGCCCTGCTGCCGCTCGGCTTTCCCGAAGAACTGGAATAGCGCCCACAGCCCGTCGCTGTTGGACCAGGTCACGTCCTGGCCGCCGAATTTCACCGTGGCCACTGCCTCGTGCGCGGCGCCCGGCCAGACAAACTGTTTCGCCAGCGCCACGCCGCCGCTATACGCGAGCATCTGGCCATCAATGCGCAGCGCGATGTTCAGGTTGTGAATGCCTTCGCTCGGCAGCGGCTTCAGCGTGTAGTTCAGATGCGGATCGGCGGAACCGCCGGCGTAGAGCGCGTCCGCGAAGGCTGCCGTGCGATTGAAGAAGCTGACGAACGCCGGCGTCAGAGACATGCTGCCCGACGGCACCGCCACATACTGCGCACCTTGTTTTTGCAGCAGCTTTTGCAAGCTCGAATCGTAAAAAGCCCATAGCGCGCCTTCATGCGGCTTAAAAAGGCCATTGAGATCGGCAAGCGTGGCTTGCACGGTGGCGGTGGGATTGAACGGATACTTGGCCATCACGATGCGGAATTGCGTGCACAGCCCCCGGCCTTTTGCATTCAGCTCCGCGGGCCCCACACTGCGCAGCAGCGGTTCGATGTAGGTGATGGGCGCTTCCAGAAGTTGCCGTACCGTGCCGGCTTCGGGGTCGGTGCCAAACGTCAGCGCCATCTGGCCGACATTGTTCTTCGCCGTTCGCGCCTGGTCCAGGCTCTGCTGCGCCGCCGCGTCACTGGGAACGCCGGGCTGCCCCGCGAGCTGGTCGATGGAACCTTGCAGGCCGACCAGGGCCTGCATGTAAGCCGTATTCCCCCCACCGATCAATTGGTCCGGACTTCCGGGCTGCACCACCGATTGCGACGCCTTGAACGCATTGGCAATGACGGGATCGGCCACGGCTGTGTTTTGCGAAACCAGGAACAACAATTCCAGCAGCGGGGATTGCGACGCCGCCAGCGTCCTGAGCTTGTTGGACGCATCCTTCAAGCTGGCGTAGCGAAGAACCGCGGCGCTCTTGAGGAATGCGCGCCAGCGGGCAATGTAATCGTCCTGGTAGCGCTTCTTGAGCTGATCGATGGCCGCGGGATCGATGCCGGCCGAGCCTTGATCGCCCAGCACCCATTGCTCGCCGCTGAAGAACCGGCTGGGATCCTTGAAAGCGTTTTGCATGAAGGCCCAACCGCCCTTGGTGAACGCGCCCGGGACGATGGTGCGGTCCACCACGGCCTGCCCGGCAGCGGGAAATGTCTGGTGATAATCCACCGCCGCATTGCTCTTCCCCGTCTCCGACAGCATGAATTGATAAACGCGGTCGATGCCGCCGAACTGCCGCAGGTAGCGGCGCGCGCGTTCCACCGCCAGCGTATCGTTCTCCGAAGAAAACGGATTCGCCACCTTTAGCTCTTCGGCATAAAATTCAAATTGTTTCTTGGCGAGCTGCAAGCGCTCCGGATCGACGCCGCGGCCGGCGGACCAGCGGTTCAACAGCACGGGCGCGAGAAACAGCCGGGTGCTGCGGTCGTGGTTGGAGGTCGTAATCAGATAGGCCTTGAGCGTTTCGTATGCGGGGCCGTACTCGTCGGTGGGCGCAGGCATTGCGGGCATGCGTTGCAGAGCGCTGAGCAGCGTGGACTGCGTCTGCGCGAACAACAACTGGTGGAAGCGGTTGAAATAAATACGGCGCACTTCAGGATAGAGCGAGCTTCCCGTGTACAGCCCCCAGCGCAGACTCCACGGCGCGCCTTCGCGCTCGTACGTGGTCAGAGTTTCGAGCGACTGGCGCAGGGTTTCGAGCTTGCGGAGCGCGTCGGCCGACGCCAGATTGAGACCACTGGACTCCGCCGATGAGATGCCGCGCGCGGCATCGAGCGAGCTCGATTCCAGGTCGCGATTATTCGCATAGGAAACCAGCCACGCGATGGCCAGCAGAAGAAACAGCCCGGCCGCCACGCTCAACAACACGCGGCGCAGCGTGTTGGCTTGCGTGCTCGCGCCGCTCGCGCCCATGGCGACTTTGTCTTCGAGCAGAATGTCGCTGAACAGGTGACCGATGAAGCACCACTGCGGCACCTTCTTGGCGCCATGAACTTGCGCCGCCATGGGCGCCTGCACTGGTTGCTGTTGCTGGCCCATGCGAAAAAATCCGGTGGCCTCGCGGGACGCCGCAAATCCCTGGCCCTCCTGCGAGCGCGGCGCCACTGCGGCGGGCGCGACTTCGTTCACAAAGACGGGCCGCACTCCCGAGAAATAGAAGCCGCGCAGGAAAGGTCCCGTGGTGAGCTGGCTGGGCCGCGCCAGGTCCACCAGGAACTGCACCATGGACGCCCGCAGCTTGCGAAACTCACGGGGAAATTCGTAAATGCCCGGCAGCTTTTCGGCATCGTGCTCGCGCGAGAGAAATTCCGGCCGCTTGTCGCAGAGCGAAAAATAAAGGTCGTTGAACGCCGCCGAAAGCCCCTGGGCCTGCTGCTCGGCGTAGACGCCGGCGCTGCGCGCGGCCATGGGCAATGTCGCGCCGAGCACCTGCGTGGCTTCTTCGTTGCTCAGGTTGCGCACGTACTCGTTGAAGAACGGCAGACGGTCAGTGCGCGTGAACAGCACGTACACCGGCAAATTGATTCCCAGAGCTTGCGAAATCTCGGAAAGGCGCGCGTGCAGGTTACGCGCTCCGGCCGCTACAGCGTCGGTCGAACCGGCGCGGACAAACGTCTCGCAATCGAAACAGACCAGGGCCGCGCGCGGGGCCTGCTGACTTTTTCCCACTACCGCGCCGAGCTTGCCGGGGCGCAGCCGGCGCACCAGGCGCTGCCATCCGGCGCTGTCGCCCAGCAGCTTGCCGCCGGCTTCGACGACGATCGTGCGCCGCGCGAACCACAGGTTCGCGGATCGCGTGGGAACCACAGCCGTGTCCTGAAACACCTGTCCGGCAATCAGCTCGGGCTCGAGCCCCGAGTGAATCATGGTGCTGGTCTTGGTAGTGCCGGCATCGCCGATCAGAAAAATCGCGGGAAGATTGCCGAGCTTGCCGCCGCCCTCGATGCGCGCCGCCGCCAGCCGCGCTTCGGCATCGCGGATGAGCCCGTCGATCTCTTCGTGCCCGGGGCCGGCTGGTTCGGACGTTGCCTCACCCCCGGCCAGCTTCTGCTCTCTGCGCTTGAACCACAAAAAGACGCCGGCGCCGATGATGCCGATCACGCCCAGGCCAATGCGCAGCACCCATAGGTCGCGACCGTGCAGGTGCAAGAGATTCCCCAGGAACCAGACGACGATGAGGTAAAAGAGAAGCGCCGCGCCCGTCGCCAGGTAGATGTTCATCCTTCCCCCCTAATGCCCCGGAAGCGCCAAAGCGCGCAGATCGGATACGCCCGAACCCAGCGAGAATTTGAAAATGACGAACAGCACCAGCGCCAGCGCCACGCAACTGGCGGCGACGATGGTGAGCCGGCGGACCCAGGGATCGCCGCCCGTGATCCGCGCGGCTTCTTTAGGAAGCATCCACGCCGGCGACAGGTCGGGCAGGTAGCCGCGCACGCGCCGGATCTTCTCGCCCACAGCATCTATGATGGCGCGCAGGTCGCCCTTATTGCCCATGCTGTAACGGCCGCCGAAGCCGAGCAGCACGCACAGATAGTAGACTTCGAGCACATCCGCCAGCTCCTGCGAATCGGTCTGGCCCAGCAGTTTTTGCAGATTTTGAAAGAAGACCTCGCCCGCCATGTGCGTGCCGAATAACTCTTCCTGTAACGGCTTGCGCGGCCAATCGGCAAACAGCGGGTTACGCGAGTTCAAAATGGATTCATCCAGAAACGCCACTACGGCAAACACCGCGAGCTGGATGGCATCTGCGTTGTAGCCCCGCTTGCGAGCTTCCTGATCGGCCGACTTCAGCGCCTCGCGCATGTGGATGCGAAACGAATTGGCGTCGGAGACGGCCTGGCGATTCGACCGCAGACGCACGACGGCGGTGAGCACCTCCTGCAACATCAACGCCAGGTTTTCCGTGCGGCGTGCAACTGCGGATGGCGTCATAGTGAAGACTCCGGCTTACGATTCCAGCACGACCAGCAGTTCCAGTTCCGGCTCGGGCAGCTCGCCCGGAACGTAGATGCCGACGCGGCGCGATTGCATAATGTGGTCCCAGCAAGGCCCGGCCTTGCTGATGCCGAAATACTGCGTGTCCACGCGCGCCGAGATGGCCGGCGGTGGCACAGGTAAATGCGTGAGCGCGCAGCCGGGCAGCGCGCGCCTGACCAGCTCGGCCACAAACTGCGAGGAGCAGACTTTCACCAGTTGTGGCGTGCGGGCGATCACCGCCGCCTCGCCCGCCCGCGAGTGCAGCGCGAACACCCATCGTGAGCGGCCCAGCGCGCGCTGGTCGGTGATATCGCCCTCCCAGAAATAATCGCGGGCGCGCGTCAGCGGAATGGAGAGGCAGTTGGTCGGGACGATGGTCTCGAGGTGCGTCCGAACATGCAGATCGAGCCCTTCAAAACACTCGTCCAGGTGCTCGTGATCGTAAAGCGGCAGCGCTCGCGGATGCGAATCGAGCGCAAACGTGCACAGCGCTCCCCCAAGCCGGGCAAGCTCGACATAGAGCTCTTCGGGATGGCCGCGCTTGGAAAAGCAAAGGTGCCGCAACGGCGCCAGGCTCGAGTTCACCGCGTGCAGCAGCCAGAAATTCGCAATCTCGCGCGTGGAGAATTCGGCCAACGATTTGCCTTCGGTCTTGCGTGACCCCGTGATGGATGCGCTTTTGTCTTCCAGAATCTCGATCAGCCGCCGCAGCATGGTCATCAGCCGCTCGCTCGCGCCGATCTGGATCACCGGCGGAATGAAGCGCGGGTCGGGGATGAAGTGGCCGCTGCCATCGCGCATGATGCGCGCCACGGGCATGGTCAGCAGATCTTCCGCGGGTTCGGTGTCCAGCAAGAGCTTGACATTTTTGCGCCCCAGCCGGACTGGCTTCTCGTCGCGGCCCGTATTCTCGTCGTGAAACACGCGCATTTCGGCAATGAACCGGGCGCCGTTGGCTTCGGATTCGGATAACGCGCAGTTTAGGCCGTCGACTTGCCGCGGCGCGATGGCCATCAAGATGGTGAGCGTATCGCGTGTCGGCGGAAATGCTTCGGCGATCTGCCGCGGAGCAGGCAGGGAATCCGATTCGGGCATCTGGAAAGGCAGCCCGTCCGGAAAAATTCCCCGCGCGTTGACGATGGAGACGGTGCCATTTTTGAGCGCGTCGGCATCCAATTCCAGACCTACCAGTCCGAACGGCGCAAACCACAGCGAGGAGGTGGCAAATTGAATGGAATCTTCGAAATACCGGCTCTGCGCCTGGAAGTGGTGGGGCCCCAGGTGCATGCCCTCCGACCACACGACGCGAGAGAGAAATTTCACAAGTCGTAATGTAGCATAGACGCGCGCCGGGCGTTATTTTACGCGTATCCGGCGCTGATTGGGTGACAGCGCTTGGGAGGGCAACCTCAAGCCGCGTTGGACAAGGCGCGCACGGGGATGACATGATTAGACGAGCGCGTCTGCATGAACTCCGACGACGAGCACCCGAAGCCCGAGGAGAAGTACGCGAAGGCGGGGCGTTGGAAGGTCCCGGGTATCAACGCCGATCAGGCCGATTTTCCCACGGTTCCGCTGATCAAGCCAGTGGCTCCTCCCTCCGCGGCAGAGTCCGAGCCGGCAGGAGATTTCACGCGAAAATTCCAGTCGCCGGCCGTACCCTCGGCGTCACCCACTGCTGCGCCACAGCCTCCCGCGGCGCCGCCAGCACAGCAAGGCCCGAGCGAATTCACCCGCATGTTCCATTCGCCACCGGTCGCGCCTGGCACGCCGCAAAAAAAGCCGGCCGCGCCGGCCGCTCCCCCATGGGTCGAACCGCAGCCTCCGAGGCCGGTGCCGCCACTGGTTTCGGCCGGGCGTCCCGCGGCATCGCCTCCCGCCGCACCACCTGCACAGCAAGGCCCGAGCGAATTCACGCGCATGTTCCAGGCGCCACCAGTCGCGCCTGGCACGCCCCAAAAAAAGCCGGCCGCAACCCCGCCGGTCGAGCAGCCGGCCGGCTCATTCACGCAGATGTTTCAATCTCCGCCACAGCCGGCATCCGCGCCGCCCGTCACACCACGCGCGCCTGCGGCTGGCCCCCCACCGCAGCAGGCACCGGGCGAGTTCACGAGAGTGTTTCAGTCGCCTGCACAGGGCGCAGCACCAACCGTGCCGGCCAAACCGCCGGCCTCGGCTTTCGTGCCGCCCATACCCACTTCCGAGCCTGGCGCGTTCACGAAACAATTCCAGTCGCCGCCCGTTGCGCCTGGAGCCCCTTCGCTTCAGCCGGCACGGCCCGTGGCGCCGGCGGCTCCGCCTGCTCCGCCCCAATCTTCACCTGGTTCGCCCGGCGGTGGCGATTTCACTCGCTTCTTCGAATCTCCGCTGCCGGAATCGCGCCCGGGCGGAGAATTATTGAACCAGCCGCTTGTAGTCGCTCCCCCGCCGCCGTCCCATGAGGATCCTGGAGCGTTCACCCGCCTGTTCGGCATGCCAGGCAGGCCGGGCGGGATGCCCGCCGCTCCACAACCACCGGGTATGCCGCCGCAGTCCTCGCCACCAAGGATCGGCACTAACCTTTTCGCTACGCCTACAGTGGCCGCGCCGCCTACCGCCCTACCGCCGCGACAAGGTCCCGGCGAATATACGAGGCTGTTCAGCGCGCCGGCCGGACCACCAGCCTCCCCGCCCGCTCCTCCGGCGGCGCCTCCCATGACGCCTCCGGTGCAGCAGGGTCCAAGCGAATATACGCGGGTGTTTTCCACTCCCGCGCAGCAGCCGCCGGCGCAGCCCGCTCCCCCGGCGCCACCGCCTATGTATGGCATGCCGGCTCCGCCCGCCACCCCGATGATTCCTCCAGTGTCCAGGATGCCGGCTCAGCCCAGCGTGCCTATGACTCCTGGGGCCTATGGGATTCCCGGGCAACCGGCCGCGCCCATGGCTCCGCCGATGTACCAGATGCCCGCGCAACCCGCACCGCCAGCTATGCCATACGTGCCCGCAATGCAGGCGCCACCCGCTCCTGCGTTGCGCATGCCGGCAACTCCACCGCCAGCTCCGCGGCCGGCTTCTTCAAACCTGGCCCTCTACGTGATCCTGGGCTGCCTGTTTCTGGCGGCGCTGTTTCTGGTTCTGTTTTTCGCGCTGAAGAACTGAGTCAGCGGCGGAGGTCGCGCAACGCCGGCCCAAGCTCGGGGAATGCGAAACGGTATCCGGCCGCTTCCGCGGCTTTCGGCAGAACTCTCTGGCTGTCCAACAAAACTTCGGCCATCTCTCCGAACAGGATCCTGAGCGCCAGCGAAGGGACGGGAAATATCGCCGGCCGGTGAATCGCGTGCGCGAGCTCGCGCGTGAAATCGCGGTTGCGGAGAGGCTTCGGCGCCGTGGCATTCACCGCGCCGCTCAACGGGTGATCGATGGTATAGCGGATCAGGCCGACGATATCGGCAATGTGGATCCACGACATCCACTGGCTGCCCGGCCCCAGCCGGCCGCCCACAAACGCGCGGAATGGCGGCAGCATTTTCTCGAGGGCTCCGCCGCTCCTGCCAAGCGCGATTCCGAAACGCAGCTTGACCACGCGCATGCCCAGCGATTCCGCCAAGTCGGCCTCGCGTTCCCATGCGGTGCACACTTCCGGAAGAAAACCTCTCCCCGCGGGCGAGTCCTCAGTTAGCACTTCGTCGCCGCGGTCTCCGTAAATGCCGATGGCCGATGCGCAGACCAGCACTTCGGGCCGCTGCGAGAGCGTCGACAGAGCCGTTACCAAGTGATGCGTTCCCTGCGCGCGGCTGGCACGGATCTTCTCCTTGTTGGCTCTGGTCCAGCGCTGCGCCACGGGCACTCCCGCCAGATGCACCACCGCGTCCACCCCGGTAAGACTCGCCGCCGGCGGTTCGCCCCCGAAAACGTTCCACGCGGCGCGGCTGAGCGCACGGACGGAATGTCCATCCTTCACGAGAGACTGGACCAGGTACCGTCCGATGAAACCTGTAGCCCCCGTTACGGTGATGTTCATGGCGTCCTTTCAACTCCTCAATCTGTAGTTACTCATGTTACAGGAGTCCAGGCGCGTCTCCTGAGAGGCGCTGGGCGAAATTCTCGAGGCTACCCGCTTCGAAACTTTCTCGCTGTGCAACATTGCTCCACAGCGCCGCCGGCTGCTACAGTAGCCCTGCATGAACGTGCTGGCCGCCACACTTGTTGAGCCCGGAAGATACGAACTGCGGGAATACCCGCTGCCCGTGCCGCAGCCCGATTGTGTTCTCGTGAAAATGCACATGTCGGGGATTTGCGGAACCGACAAACACACTTATCAGGGATACACGACGCAATATTCAGGCGCCGGCGAAGGCAAGAAGATTCCATTTCCGATCATCCAGGGACACGAAAATGTGGGCACGGTGGCGGCCATTGGCGGCGATGGCAAGTACAACGACTTCGAGGGCCTCCCACTGAAAGTGGGTGACCGCGTCGTGGTGGGCGCCAATGTTTGTTGCGGGCAGTGCTATTACTGCACCCACGATTTTCCCTACTATTTCTGCCAGAACATGACGGATTACGGCAACAACTTGAGCGCCGCCGATCCGCCGCACATTTTCGGCGGATGGTCGCAATACATTTACATTGTGCCCGGCAGTTTTCTGGTGCGCGTCCCCGACGATCTGCCCAGCGAGGTGGCCGTGCTCACCGAGGTGATGGCGGTAGCGGTGGGACTCGATCGCGCCAAGCAAATGTCCGCCTTCCCCAGCGAGGCGTTTCTGTTCGACGACACCGTGGTGGTGATGGGCGTGGGTCCGCTCGGCATGTGCTTCCTCATGAAGGCTCGCATGCTGGGCGCGGGTACGATTATCGCGGTGGATCTCTCCGATTACCGTTTGAGTTTCGCCAAACGCCTGGGCGCCGATCATGCCATTAACGCCGCGCATACCACTCTGCCGGAGCGCCTCCAAATCGTTCGCGACCTCACGCATGGCCGCGGCGCCGATATGGTCGTCGAATGCGCGGGCGTGCCGCAGGCGATTCCCGAGTCGCTTGAGATGCTGCGCCTGGGCGGCCTGCTGGTGGAGGCCGGCAACTTTTCCGACTTGGGTGAGATCGGCATCAACCCGCACCGGCACCTTTGCTCAAAAAGCGTGCGCATCATGGGCGTCGGCGGCGAGGAACCGGCCAGCTACGGGCCCTGCATGCGGCAGATGGCGCGTTACATGAAGCACTACCCGCTGCGCGAATTCGTGAGCCACCGGTATCCGCTGCGCGATGTGGAGACGGCGGTGCACAAAGCCATCGCGCCGGATTCCATGAAAGTGGTGATCGAACCGTGGGGGTGAGGAGGGATCAGCATTCAAATCATGCTAGGCTTCCAAACTTGTGGTATTCCCTTCTCCTCACGGGCGCCAGACGTCTAAGGCAGCTGTGCTCATATCGAAGCGAAAAAGCTGGACATTGCCGCAGTGCTCACAAAGTGACGCCGGATGGCTGTGGAGTATACTGTGGACTGGAGTCCACATATGGAGACTATCCAGGTTGTCCTCGACGCGAGGCTGTTGCGAGCCGCGGACCAGGCCGCGCGCCGCACGAAACTGAATCGGTCGGCGCTGATTCGCCAAGCCCTGCTCGAGCACCTGAGACGGCTGGAGGTCCGGGAACTCGAGGAACGCGACCGCAAGGGTTACCAGATCGGCCCGCAAGATGGCGATCAATTGTCTGCTTGGGAATCGGAGGCGGCGTGGCCGGCGGAGTAGCCAGAGGCGATGTTCGTCTCTACCGGTTTGCCGTTCCCGACAAACGAAGGCCCGTAGTGGTTCTCACGCGCGACAGCGCCATTCGCTACTTATCGACCGTCACGGTGGCGCCAGTCACGTCCACCATCCGCGGCGTGCCATCCGAGGTCCTGCTCGACGAGGAAGACGGGATGAAGCGCCGCTGCGCCGTGAATCTGCACAACGCGGTTACCGTGTCGCAGCAACGCTTGGGAAGGCGCGTGGCACGTCTTGGCCTGCGACGCATGAGTGAGATCTGTTCGGCCCTGCGCTTTTCTCTCGGCTGCGAGTCCCTGTGAATCTGCAACGCAGTCTAGTCCGGTACACGTCATTTCTGACGAGTGCTGAAGATTACGCGCGTTCCAGTCAGCGCTAGGCGTTAGCCAATTCCGGCTTTGTGACCTTGCCGTCGAAGAGGTCGCGCATAGTCTTCGCTCCTTCGTGGATCACCGGCTGCCCGTGGCCCACGCAAACGATCTCCGCTTGCACCATGTCGCACAATTTTCCAACGGAATCGCGGTTCTGCTTGTTGTCAAGCGTAATCGGAGGCCATCCCAGCGCGGCCTCCGGCCAGGTAACGACAATGTCGCCTGCCACCAGCGCCTTCTTCTCCGGCCAATAAAACGCCAAGCTGCCCGGCGTGTGTCCGGGGGCGTGCATGACGGTGAGCGGACCCACGTGATCCCCATCCTCTAGATTCTGGTCCACGTCGCACGGGTTGGGTTTGCCCAGGCCGAGAACGAACGCCACCTGGAGGTAGTAAATCTGCAAAGGTTTTTGCGGCCACAGGCCGGTGGTCGGCGGGACCTGTACCTCCCGCTTGCCGGCAATAATGTCCGCCTCCCAATCGTGCGAATAGACTCGCGCTCCGGTGGCTTTCTTGAGAGCAGCCAGCCCGCCGAGGTGGGACTGATGCGCGTGCGTCAGGATGATGCGCTTCACATCCGCGGGCTGTTTGCCCATCTGCCGTAGCTCATCCAGGACCAGCGTCCCATTCTTGTCCAGCAACGTGTCGATCAGCGTGAGCTCATTCCCATCGTCAATCAGGAAGGATCGCACGTAACCGCCGCTCTTGTCCCCCAGGCTGTGGAGTCCGGGTACGATCTCCATTAACCCTCCTTGCCCGCGCTGACTTTATACCGCCGGCCGAACCGTGGCGCCTTGATTCGTGGCGACTTGACTGCCAAGCCTATCAGAAATGCAACCCGAAATGGAGGGCAGAGGCAGATTTGTCCGGTGGCCCAGCCTGTAATTTGGATGAATTAAGAGGAATTGGCTCCGGAGTTTTTTGGGCCTAAGCAGGCCACAGAGAAAAAAAGCCCACAGGAACCGGCAATGCTCGGGAAAACCGGCTCGGCCCGCGGCGGATGAGCGAAGTCTGTTCGGCCCTGCGCTTTTCTCTCGGCTGCGAGTCCCTGTGATTTCGCCGTAAACCGCCTGATGCGAACTTAACTGGAACATCCGCCGCCAGTCGCAGCACACCGACGCCTTTCAGCCCACGTCCCGATAGAAGGACCGCTTTGCGAAAACTTAGAATCGCGTCGCCGTATGCTTCGTGCCGTACGCGACGTTTGAAAGAGCCGTCCTCTTATTCAAGTACGGCTCTCCTGCTGCGTGATTCAACGCACGTCAATCGAGTCCACTTTGATCACATCGCCATCGAGGGTACCTTGGACCCTCGCTGTTATCTGACTGTTCGGGTCCTTGGAACGATTAGCGCTGTTTTCTCTGTTCTTCAAGGCCTCGGCGGCCTTCGTGTTACCGGTGGCGTCCAGTTTCAGCATCTTCCCACTGGAGACGATGGCGAACGCACTTGTGGAGGTTGTCGGTGCACAGGATTCAGTCTTTTGTGGGTCAGCACAGGTTGCATCGACTAGTTTCCCCGACCAAGTCTCCGCGAGCGCCAACGCGGAAACGACTGTCAGTAACGCGCCCGTTCTTAACACTCTACGCATAGTTCTCTCCTTGCCGAATTGAGATTGTCGAAATGGCGCTGATTGGACATGACTGCACTCTGCGTTCCAAACCTGCAATCCGCACAATTTGATGGAACTTCACCGCCGAGGGCAGCGGCAATCTTGGTAAGAACGATGTCAGTCGGTAAAAACTTCCTGTCACTCTTGGCAAAGGGCTCAAGCTCCGCCGCCCGAGCAACCCCGTCGATTGATTTCTATTTCGGAGCCGGATCGCCCCGCTCAATATAATTCTTCAGCCGCGTGAATTGCTCGGTGAGAACAGAGTTGACTGGCTCGGCCCAGGTGTTCATGCCCGCTGGAAGATAGCCGGTAACGGCGTACGTGAGGTCCAGCTTGGTGCCTCCCTCGGCGGGTGAGAGCCCCACTCTCATATTGCCGGCGGCGGCGATCGATTGCAGCGGACCGAGAGCGCCGGTGAGACCCAGCACTTTGCCCGGCGCGAGGAACACCACCTCCATGTGACGGACGCTGCCCCCGTTGGGAAGCCTTTCGCAGAAGCATCCCATCGGCTTCTCTTCGATGCTCAGATTATGCGAGTTGCCGGAGAACGTGTGGCCGGAGCTCCACCAGTCGCCGACATTATGAATCAGCTTGTGGTAAACCTCGTCCGGAGCCGCCTGGATGTGGAGCGTCGTCTTGACCGTGAACCCGCCCGCTGCGAAGTCAGCCACCTCAGACGCCGCCCGGTTCGCTGCCAGCGCAAGAAAAGCCACGGCAATCGCTAGAGTACTTTTCATTTGGTGCTCCTCTCCCGATCGTGACGGACGCTGCGCCGGCCGTAGCAGACCTTCGAGCGACAGAGTCAATTTTTCACTATGCCAGAGAGAGTAGCTGCTCCGCTTACGGTCGCGGCCCGGTGCCGGCGTTTCTGAGCCGCGCGTAAGCAAGCGGACGATAGCCACTCGCCCGAAGTATGATGTGCTGATGCATATCTGCATTTCCGCCGTTGCGGCTATCGTCTGATCGAGCTCGCATCGCAACACTTTCGTACAGGAGAACACCAACACCGATGGGAAAACTTGCGATCACGGGCGGCGAGCCTGTCAGGAAAAAGCGCTTCGACGCCTGGCCGGTCTATACCGAGGCGGAACGTTCCGCCCTTGAAGACGTCTTGACCAACCGCAACTGGGGAGGGCAGCCTTTTCCCGGCAAGCACGGCGACACGTTTGCCAGAAAATTCGCCGAGTTTCACACCGCGAAATACGGGCAGTGCGTGAATACCGGCACCGTGGCGATCCAGGCCGCGCTGAAGGCTGTCGGGATTCAGCCGGGGGACGAGGTGCTGGTGCCCGCTTATACCTGGGAGGGTACCGTCGGACCGATCCTGCTGGTGAATGCGATTCCGGTATTCATCGACGTCGATCCGGAGACCTACTGTATAGACACCAGGCTGATCGAACAGGCCATCACGCCGAAGACCCGCGCCATCCTGCCCGTCCACCTGGGTATGCGCTTCGCGGATCTCGACGCCATCGTGAGCATTGCGCAGAAGCACAATTTGAAGGTCGTGGAAGATTGCGCCCACGTGCACGGCGGCATGTGGCAGGACAAGGGGGCGGGCTCCATCGGCGATCTGGGCGCGTTCAGTTTTCAATCGAGCAAGTTGATTACGTGCGGCGAGGGCGGGATCGTCATCACCAACAACCTGGAATACTTCGAGCGCGTGCAGTCGTACATCAACACGGGGCGCGCCAGCGTGACCGACAAGTTCAAACACCGAATGATCGGGTTCAACTACCGGCTGGGCGAATTCCAGGCGTCGGTGCTGGGACCGCAACTGGAGCGGCTGCCCGTGCAGGCCAAGATCCGCCAGGCGAACATCGACTATTTCGAATCGCGCCTGCGCAATACGCGCGGCCTCGGGTTCCTGAGGCCGGAGCCACGGGTAACGCGGACGGCGCCCTATTCCTACGTGCTGAAATATTTCGCCGAACAGATGAAAGACATTCCGCGCGCGGCCTTCGTGGCGGCGCTGCAACTGGAGGGCATCCCTTGTGACGGGCTCTTCTATGAGCCGGTGTACAGAAGTTCTCTATTCCCGGTGATTCCCGCCGAGTATCCGGCGCTGAGTTGGGGCCGCGAAAAGCCGCTCGATCTGCGGAACATGTACCGCTGCCCGGCCTCCGAGCGCGCCGCTTATCATGAGGCCATCTGGTTCCCGCACTACCTCTTCTTGGGCGACACGAAGGATATCGATAGCATTGCCGACGCGATTTTCAAGACCCTCGAAAATGCCGAAGAACTCCGCTCCCTCGACCACCCGGCCATCCGCTCTCAGGGACTCAGCCGCGCGGACCGGGAGAGCTGACATGGATCGTGTCGGCTATGCGGTTGTCGGATTGGGCGCGATCTCTCAGCAGGCCGTTTTGCCGGCCTTCGCACACAGCAAGAAGGCCAGGCTGGTCGCGGTGGTTAGCGGCGATAGAGACAAAGCCAAACGGCTGGCCGCGGAGTTTCACGCCCAACACTATTACAGCTACGGCGAATATGCCAAATGTCTGAAGAATCCGGAGGTCGAAGCGGTTTACATCGCGACGCCCCCGGGTGAGCACGAAAAGTACACGGTGCCGGCCGCACGCGCGAAGAAGCATGTGCTGTGCGAAAAACCGCTGGCGGCGACGGTGGAACAATCGCGCCGCATGGTCCGCGCCTGCCGGGATCACGCGGTGCTGTTCATGACGGCCTATCGGAAATATTTCGAGCCGGGCAGCGTAGCTCTGAAGAAAATCATTTCGACGGGCGAGCTGGGCCGCGTGGATATCATCCACACCGCGTTCACGGAATTTCGACCCGCGGGAGACAGCACGCCCGGATGGATGCTGAAACGCAAGATAGGTGGCGGCGGCCCGCTGATGGACGTGGGGATTTATTGCGTGAACACGTCCCGCTGGCTGGTGGATGAGGATCCGGTCGAGGCGACCGCCGTGCGCTGGAGCCGCGACAGGAAGCGGTTCAAGGATGTGGAAGAGGGCATCGCCTTCCGCCTGCATTTTCCAAGCGGCATCGTGTTGCAGGGGACGGCAAGCTGGGGATCGGCGCTCGCCTCTTTCGTTCAGGTGCACGGCGAAAAAGGGTGGGCATCGCTCGCGCCGGCGTTCGCTTTCGAGGAAGAGCGGCGGCTCACGGGAAAGATCGCGGGCAAGTGGTTTGAACAGGAATTCACCGCCATCGACGAATTCGCGCTCGAGCTGGACGCCTTTGCGGGCTGCATCCGCGAAAACCGCAAACCCGAGCCGGATGGCGAACAAGGAATGCGGGACATCGTGATCCTCGACGCCATCTATCGCGCCGCAAAGCTGGGCCGGCCGGTCGCGATCATTTATCCGTCAATCATCAAAAGGTCGAAGCGGAGGAAATCTTGACGAAGCTAGGCATGGGAGTGGTTGGCGTAGGCACGATGGGAAAGCGGCACGCGGAGAACATTCGCCGGCTGATCCCGGAGGCGCAATTGATCGCCGTTGCGGATGCGGATCTCGCCCGCGCCAGGCAGGTTGCCGCTGAACTGGAAATCGAGCACTCCTACAACACGGTCGAGGCGCTGGTCGAGCGAAAAGATATTCAAGCAGTGGCCATCGTGACCCCGGCGAAATTCCACGGCGCGGCGATCAAAGCGTGTGCTCAGGCCAAGAAAGACATTTTCTGCGAGAAGCCGCTCACGCTGACCGTGGAAGAAGCCGACGAGGTTTTGAGCGTAACCGCCAAGGCGGGAGTGCGGCTGCAGCCCGGGCATGTCCGCCGCTACGATCCTTCGCATGTTCGCGCCAAAAAGCGCATCGAAGCCGGCGAGATTGGCGACCCGGTGCTGTTCAAGTCGCTGGGCCGCGATCAGTCGCCGCCCCCGGTGAGCTATATGCAGAGCGGCGTCAACGGCATGTTCTTTCAGGATTCGAGCGTGCATGAGTTTGACCTGGGCCGTTGGATGATGAACGACGAGATTGCCGAACTGCACGCCTATGGCGCCGTTCTGGTATTTCCGGAAGCCGCGCAATTCAACGACATCGATACGGCTGTCGTGAACCTCAAGTTTTCGCGCGGCGCGCTCGGAGCCGTCGAAAACTACATGCAGGCTGTGTATGGATACGACATCCGCACCGAGATCGTTGGCTCGAAGGGTACCATCATGCTCGGGTATCTGCAGCAGACTCCGGAAATCGTCCTGACCGTATCGGGCGCCAGAACCGACGTGGTGGATCACTTCCTGGTACGCTTTGCCGATGGCTACCTGGATGAGATGCGCGACTTCGTCCACACCATCCGGGCCGATCGCGAGCCAAAAGTGGACGGCTTCGATGGCCGGCAGGCGGTGGCCGCGGCAGCGGCGGCGGAGCGCTCCTATCGCGAGGGCCGCCCCGTGGCGCTGCAAAATCCGCCGAGACCTGCCAGAACCTGATGAGAGTTCCCGCGTGAATCTTGTAGCCCAGGGCTGCCGCCGGTTTTGCGGAAGACCTGCGGCCTTTTGCTCCAGCACGCGCAAGAACCCGCAAGCCCCCGCTAAAACTCGGCGTGGTCATGCGGTACAAACATGTGCGCGTTGGTATCATTTGCCCGCCGCAACGCGATGAGCGACCAACACCTCGACATAAAAAAGAAGTACGGCCTGGTGCGCGGCCTGGGCCTGCTCGAAGCCACGGCGATCAACATGAGCAACATGATCGGCGTGGGACCGTTCCTCACCATTCCGCTCATCATCGCCGCCATGGGCGGTCCGCAATGCATGCTGGGGTGGGTTGCCGGCACGATCCTCTCGATTTGCGACGGCATGGTTTGGAGCGAGCTGGCCACCGCCATGCCGGGCGCGGGCGGCAGTTATCTGTTTCTGAAGGAGAGCTTCAAAACCAGCCGCCTGGGCCTGCTGCTGCCTTTCCTGTTCATCTGGCAGTTCATCGTCAGCGGCCCCTTGGAGGTGGGCTCCACCTATATCGGCTTCGTACAATACGCGGCGTACTTCTTCCCCTCGTGGGGACCGTGGCAGAACCGCCTGCTGACCTTGACTCTCGGCGTGTTGACGATTGCGCTGCTCTATCGCCAGATCCGTGCGATCGGCAAACTGATGATCCTGATGTGGGCCGGAGTCTTGCTGACTGTGGGATCGGTCATGGTGAGCGGCGTGATTCACATGGCGCGCTTCGGCCCCGGGCCGGCGCTCGACTTCCCACCGGGCGCGCTCAGCTTCTCCATGGGATTCGCGCTGGGACTCGGCCGCGCCATGCTCATCGCCATGTTCGACTTTCTCGGCTACTACAGCGTCTGCTACGTCGGCGGCGAGGTGCGCAATCCGGAACGCGTGATGCCACGCTCGATCTTCCTGTCCGTCATCGCCGTGGCGCTCATCTACTCGGTGATGAATTTCTCCATCATGTCGGTGGTGCCGTGGCGCGAGGCGGTGCACTCGAAGCTCATCGTCGCCGAGTTCATGGAGAAGCTCTACGGCCCTAGGGTGGCAGGCGCGGTCACCATTCTGGTGCTTTGGACCGCGTTTGCGGCCGGGATCGCCGTGCTGCTCGGCTACAGCCGCGTGCCCTACGCCGCCGCGCTCGACGGCTACTTCTACAAGTCCTTCGCCCGTCTGCACCCGACCAAGCAGTTTCCGGCGGTTTCACTGCTGGTGATGGGAGCGCTCTCGATTGCCGGCGGCATGGTCAACCTGGAATCGGTGGTCTCCGCTATGCTGACGGGCAGAATTCTCATCCAGTTCATCGCTCAGACCTTCGCCGTCCACTATCTTCGAAAATACCGGGCCGACATCGAGCGCCCTTTCAAAGCTTGGCTGTATCCGGTGCCGAATGCCATCGCGTTGCTGGGATGGACTTACATATTTCTGACTTCAGGCTGGGTGTTCATTTTGTTTGGCGTGCTGACGCTGGCGGCGGGTGTGGGCGCGTTCTGGCTATGGCGTAGAAACGCTGGCCTGCCAGTGTTTTCGGCCCGTTGACAACACGATTGAATTAGTACTAATTATTTAGTGCTATGGGTCCTCGGCGCATTCCGGATCGGATGGACCGCCGTGCAATCGTCTTTGCGCTTCTGGCCTGCGCGGGATGCGCCGTCCATAAACCGGTGACCTACCGCCTGGTCAATCAAGACGCGGGTCCGGTTCTGATCCCGCCAGGCGTTGCCGCGCCCGATGTGACGCCACGGACGTTCAGGGCCGATATCGCAGTGGGCCGCGGCCCGTGCCCGAACACCTCGCCAGGGATCGCGATGCGAGTGCGCAAGCCGCACTTGCGGCTAACGGTCACACGGGACAGGCTGGTCCAGCAGCCGCCCGGATGGCTTGCTGCCTGGACCGCCGAACTCGAAGAGCAAGGCTGCATCGCGCCCGGCGACGGGATGAAACTCGCGGAGCAAATCGTCGAGTCAATTCCTCTCGATCCCGGCGCGGCGTTCCATCTGCTGCATCGGGGCGAGAGAGAGGGGCAGGTAGACATCTGGCCGCAAACCAGACTTCAGGTGGTCAGTCCGATCTGGCATGAGGGCGCGGCGCCCGACGCTGCGATAATCGAGCCTGCAGAGACGTCCGGGAACGGCAAAAGCCTTACCGTGACCATGAAGGCTTCCGCGAATCTGATCGGCTATGAAACGGCCTGGTATGCGGTCCAGCCCATGGCCAATCGAATTGGTTTCAGCATTGTGCCGCTTAGCGCGGAGCGGCACATTCAAGGCGAAACCGAACGCCGGCCGCAACCGGCGACGAATTACTTTCTGTTTCCGGCGGACGCAGCGTTCTACCGCCTTTTCTACAAAGCCGACCAAACAAGATTCACCGCGCTGGTCGTCGCCGCCCGCACGCGCGCGGAGTTGGATCACCGCACCAGGGTGCTGGAAACGGACACGGCCTCGTGCCAGAAACTGAAGGGCAAACTGTGCGTGGAAATTCCCAAGGGCGTGGCCATAAATCCATTCCTGGCCGTCGCCGTCAATGGAAGCGAGGTCATGGTCCCCTGGGGTGCGACGGTAGGCGCGGCAATTCGTGAGGCAGGGCAACCGGAACCGGAGTTGGTTCTGAGGCACCTTGTGGTTTACAAGCTGTACCAGAGCCGGCCGGTTGAGGTGGAGTTTGACCACGCCAGTCCCGCGATTCTGAATTTGATCCTGGCTGGTGGTGAGCATATCGTGTAAGCAGGAGTAGAGCGGTCGCTTGCGGTTTGGCAGGCTGCATGGTCCTGCCAGCCGGAATTTACTTGCTTTTGGCCTTCTTTAGTACTAAAAAATTAGTATGAGGCGCGCGAGCACAACCCTGACCGGCGCGGAGCTGGAGATCATGCACGTGGTCTGGAAGCTGGACCGCGCAACGGTGCGGGACGTTTATGAAGCATTGCGTGAACGACGGAAAGTGGCCTACACCAGTGTCATGACGATCATGAAAATCCTGGAGCGGAAGGGCCATCTCAAGACAGATCAGGCGGAACGGGCCTATGTGTACCGGCCGGCTCGGGCGCGCCGGCAGGTCGTCAGCGGCATGGTCCGGGATTTTGTCGACCGCGTGTTCCAGGGGGCCACAAAACCCTTGCTGGTGCACTTGGTGGAGGACAAGCGGCTATCGCGCGAGGATCTGGACGAAATCCGGCGCCTGCTGCGGAAAACCGAATGAACCTGGAGTTGTGGTTCGTGAATCTCGCGGCTTATTGGCTGCAGGTTGGGCTCGTCACGGCTCTGGCCGCGCTGATGTTGCAAGTCGCGCGTGTGCGCTCTCCGGGAGCGGTGCTCGGCTATTGGCAGGCGCTGCTTGGCATATGGCTCGTCCTGCCGGCGCTTGAGCCGTGGAGAACCGTGCCCCCGGCGCTGGCCGGAATTTCCATTGCGATGACTTCCTCCGGGCGCATCTCCGCGCTTGGCGTCGAAAACCCGTCCGTTCTCGCGCTGCTGGCGGCAGTGATTGCCGGAGGAATCGCCATCCGGTTGATTTGGCTAGCCATTGGTTACGCGAGACTATGCCGGTTCCGCCGTGTCGCTCGCCGTCTCGATCCGCACCAGCCAGGCATCGATCAGTGGCGACGGCTGATTGGCGTGCAGCCGGAAATCTATTTCAGCGACGAAGTCGAGGGACCGGTCACCTTCGGCATTTGGCGCCCAGCCGTTCTGCTTCCACGGCACTGGCTGGAATTGGATGTGCATCGCCAGAGCGCCGTCGCCTGTCACGAGTTCCTGCACGTCCGGCGCAGAGATTGGGCTTTCCATGCCGGCGAAGAAATCATCCGCGCCCTGCTCTGGTTTCATCCCGCGATCTGGTGGCTGATAGCCGAAATCCGGCTGGCCCGCGAACAGGTAGTGGACCGCGCCGCAGTCCGGCTCACCGGCGCGCGCCGCCAGTACGTGGAAGCACTGCTGGCGTTTGCGGAAGTAAACCGTGGCTTGCGGATCGCCGCTGCTCCGACGTTCTCTCAGGAGCGGCATCTGGCGCGCCGCATCAAATCCATACTCGAGGAGGTTTCCATGAAAAAGTCCCGGTTGATCGCATCCCTGGCCGGCATCGCATTGTTGTTAGCGGTTGCAGGCGCGCTCATAGTCTGGGTGTTCCCTCTCCAATCCCGCCCTGTCCACACTATGTCGGAGGCGGGCATGGTCGCACCTAGAGTCGTCCAAAAAGTGGAACCTGCATACACCGCATCTGCGAGAAATGCCAAGATCAGCGGCACGGTGGTCTTGGTTCTGGAAGTACATCCCGATGGGCGCGCGCACAACCTGCGCATCAAGCGGTCGCTCGATCCCGGTCTGGACCGAAATGCGATCGATGCCATTTCGAACTGGCGGTTTTCGCCGGGAACAAAGGATGGTAGACCAGTCCCGGTGGCCGCGACCATCGAAGTCAACTTTCGGTTGCTTTAACTGCTTTCACTTTCCGATGGGCGCGGCGGGGTGAGCTCGTGTGAATCCGCGGGGCCTTCCACTTCGCGCATCGACCGTAAGTAAGCTGGTAAGCGCCGCCCCAGCAAGCCGCCATAGAGCACGTGGCCCACAAGCATGGCCCGGTCTGGACTGTACATGCGCACCATGGGGTTGACAAACTTCCACAGCACATCGAACGAAAGGAAAAACCAGCCCGTACCGAAGATCAGCCCTAGGACAGTCATGCGCAGGCGGCTGCCCTGATCGCGGACCACCAGGCCAAAAAGCGCCCCGAGCACACCGTACAACACCAGCAAGAGGGCAAATCCCGCGCTGGTGTGCGCGCCGAAGTTGGGCTGGTAAGCCGATTCGCCATAGAAGGTGGACGCCAGCAGATTAGGAACCAGCCAAATGGAGCGGCGATGCCACGCCGAATCGAGCGCCACATACGCGAGCATGAACAGGGCCCCGCTTACGCCCGCCTGGATTCCCGCCAGCGCAAGAAGGCAGTTCGACCGGGCTGCGTTCCCTGAAGACATGAAAACAGCCTATACTGACGGAAAGGTAAAGGCAAAGTTGTCCTCATGGTTGCGGGACTTGTCGTGACGCCGCAGGCGCAGCGGAACCAGGTTTCGCGGATGACGTCGGTTAGTTTTCGAAACTACAAATGGCACGTCGCGTCGTCGTCACCGGCATCGGAGCTGTCAGCCCCAATGGAGTCGGCCGTGAGAATTTCTGGCACGCCACACGCGCAGGTGTAAGCGGCATCCGCCGCATCAGCCGTTTCGACCCCTCGGCGCACGCCGTGCAGGTGGCGGGCGAGGTGGCCGATTTTGACGAGCACGAGTACGTCAACCCCAAAGACCGGCCGCATGTATCGCGCGCCGTTCCGCTGGCTCTGGCGGCGGTCCAGGAAGCGCTCGCGGACGCGTGTCTCGAGCCGGAGCGCATGACGCGCGACCAGCTCCGCCGGATTGGCGTGATTATCGGCTCGGGCGGCGGCAGCCAGGAGTTCACCGAAGAGCAGTACCGGCTCTACTACACCGGCCATCAGAAACAGTGCAGCGTCTATACCATTCCGACCGGCACTATCGGCACGCTGGCCAGCGAAGTTTCCATGCGCTTCGGTCTCCGCGGCATGAGCCACATTGTCTCGACCGGCTGCACCTCCTCGACCGATGCCATGGGCTACGCCTATCGCAATATCCAGGGGGGTGTCATAGACACCATTGTGACGGGCGGCGTGGACGCGCCCATCGCGCCCCTGATTCTCCGCGGATTCATGCTGATGCGTATCCTGACCACGAGCTGGAACGCCGAGCCAGAGCGGGCTTCACGCCCGTTCTCGCGCGACCGCGATGGCTTCGTGCTGGGCGAGGGTGCCTGGTTCTTTGTATTGGAAGAGCGCGAGCGAGCGCGTGCCCGCGGTGCGCACATCTACGGAGAGATCGCAGGTTACGCCTCCACTTGCGAAGCCTTCCACCGGGTGCGGCTGGAAGAATGCGGCGAGGAACCGGCGCGCACGATTCAGATGGCGCTCGAAGAAGCCGGCGT
The DNA here is from genome assembly GCA_041486185.1 of Bryobacteraceae bacterium. Taxonomy (GTDB): domain Bacteria; phylum Acidobacteriota; class Terriglobia; order Bryobacterales; family Bryobacteraceae; genus QHXW01. The sequence goes on from JBGPKX010000004.1 coordinate 30,535, forward strand.
GCCACCAGGGGCCGTCCAATATGTCAACTATCACGGCACCGCCACCGAGCTGAACGACCGCATCGAAACGCGCGCCATCAAGCTGGCCTTTGATGGGTACGCTTACAAGGTGGCCGGCTCGTCGGTGAAAAGTCTGATTGGCCATCCGCAGGGCGCGTGCGGCTCGGCCGGCATCGCCGCCACCCTGCTCGCCATGCGCGACGGCGTAGCGCCTGGCACCAAGAACGTTGATGAGCCGGACCCCGAATGCGATCTCGATTACATTGCGGAAGGCGCACGCAAGATGCAAATCGAGTACGCCGTCGCCAACTGTATTGCTTTCGGAAGCAAAAATTCGGCCATCATCCTGCGCCGCACGTAAAGGAGTTCCACTTTGTCGCGAACCGTTCGTCTTTTGCTCGCTTTCGTCGCGATTGTTGCGGCGATCATCTGGTTTTACCCGCCGGCGCGCCTGTTCGCGCTGGCGGCTGTCGGCCGCAGCCCGGCGTGTCCCATGGCCAGCGCCGTCAAAGCGGACGAGAACCTGCGCTTGCAGATCCGGTATAACGACGAAATCATCAAGGCCAGCAAGCTGCTGGAGACCGACCCCACCGGGTACGAGCTGTGGGACACGCCGTCGGGACGGTTTTGGATTCCCAAGGGCAGCCGCTACGTGCTGCCATTCAACCTGGCGGAACAGAAGCGCAGAATTTATGGCAACGATCAGCAGTCCGCGCGTGCGGGCGATATCGTGCTGGACTGCGGAGCCAACGTGGGCGTGACCGTGCGCGTGTGGCTGGCGGCGGACGCCAAACAGGTGGTGGCCATCGAGCCGGCGCCGGAGAATCTGGAATGCCTGCGCCGCAATTTCAAGGATGAGATCGCCGCCGGACGCGTGATTATCTATCCCAAAGGTGTGTGGGACAAGGATGAAATCATGCCTATGCAGATCGACCCGAACAACTCGGCGGCCGACAGCTTCCTCATTCACCGTGAGGGCGACACTGAGGTTCGCGGAGTTCCGCTCACCACCATCGACAAGCTGGTGGCCGAGCTGAAGCTCGAACGCGTAGATTTCATCAAGATGGATATTGAAGGCGCCGAACCCCGAGCCATCACGGGCGGGCGAGAGACCATCGCGAAGTATCATCCGAGAATGGCGCTATGCACCTATCACGCGCCCGACCATCCGCAAAAAGTTCCGGAGCTGGTGCGGGCGACCTGGCCCGGGTATACGGTCGAATGCGGGCCATGCGCCGAGGCGAACCACGCCGTGCGCCCTGATGTGCTGTATTTCCATTAGTAACGAATGGTCAAGAGTTGCGGCGGCGTGTGGCGTGGGCCCTCGGCCTGCTGTGTCGGCGCTCGTGCCGGCACGTTTTTGATCGGAAGGTCGAGACGAGTCTCGACCCAGCAGCCTGAGAAGTTTGCCCGCCTCCATTCCTTCTAGTATGCTTTTCACATCTTGACCCCTCACCTGATTTTGGTTGGCGGATTTCTGGGCGCTGGAAAAACTACGCTGCTGCTGGCGGCGGGCGCGCGGCTGCGGGCGATGGGACGGCGCGTGGGCATCATCCTGAACGACCAGGGTGGAGAACTGGTGGACACGCGGCTGGCCGAAGCGGCCGGGCTTGCGGCCCAGGAAATTACCGGCGGCTGTTTCTGCTGCCGCTTTTCGGAGTTCATCGCGGCCGCGGAGCGTTTCGCGGGCAACGGCGCTCCCGAGTTCATTTTGGCGGAGCCGGTGGGAAGCTGCACGGACCTTTCCGCCACCATTCTGCAACCCATCAAGCGCTACTACGGCGACCGCTTCAAGCTGGCTCCGCTAACCGTGCTGGTGGATCCCGCGCGCGCCGAAGAACTGTCACGGCCGGAGGCTGATCCGCTCGTCGCGTATCTGTTTCGCAAGCAGATTGCCGAAGCCGATTTGGTGCGCTTCAGCAAAGCTGACTTGTGCCAAAGCTTCCCCGCTCTGCCTGGTGTAAATGCGCGGCCGCTCAGCGCGCACACCGGCGCGGGTATCGCCGAGTGGCTCGACGAAGTGCTCTCGGGAGAAATCACGGTTGGCGCGCGGCTGCTCGAAATCGATTATGCGCGCTACGCGGAGGCTGAGGCCTCGCTCGGCTGGTTGAATTGGCGCGGCGAGTTGCGCCCCGAGCGGCCACTCACACCCGCGGCGATCAGCGGCCCATTGCTGGCGAGTCTCAACCACCTCTTGACCGGGGCTGCGATCGCCATCGCCCACTTGAAAATCTTCGCGCAATCTGCCAATGGGTATGTGCGCGCCGGCATCTGCCGCAATGGCGATGCGCCGTCGGTGGATGGCCGGCTGGACGCGCCGCCCGCCTCGCGGTACACGCTCACCATCAATCTGCGCGCGGCGGGCGATCCCGAAGCACTGCGCGCCGCGGTCGACCGGGCCCTCCGCGATATTCCCGGGCGGTTTCGCGTCGACCATCTGGAGGCGTTTCGTCCCTCGCCGCCCGTGCCCGAACATCGATTTGAGGAAATCGCATGAAAATCACCAGACGCAATCTGCTGGCAGGCTCCGCCGCGGCGGGTCTCGCCCGTGGCCAGACAACTCCGCGAACATCGGCCTCGCGGCCCGCGACGGGGCGGCGTTTCACCAAAGAGTCACTTCGGGAAATCGCGTTTCCCCTGGGCGGCATCGGTACCGGCACGGTCTCGCTCGGCGGCTGCGGCAATTTCCGTGATTGGGAGATTTTCAACCGCCCGAACAAGGGCGGCATCCTGCCGTTCACATTTGTGTCGATGCATCTCACCGGCGGTGGCCTGGCGAAGCCGCTAGTCCGCGTGATCGAGCGCCAGCCGCATCCGCCCTACACCGGCTCGGACGGCGTGCCGCGCGATACGGCGCTCGGCCTGCCGCGCTTCCGGGAAGCAGTGTTCACGGGTTCTTATCCGTTTGCGAATATCGATTTCATCGACGCCAAGCTGCCGGTCGAAGTCTCGCTCGAAGCGTTCAATCCGATGATTCCGCTGGATACGGATGATTCCAGCCTGCCGGTCGCGATCCTGACCTACAGCGTGAAGAACCGCGCCCCTTCGGCGGTCAACGCCGCTCTGGCCTTTTCGATCATGAATCCTGTGGGATACGACGGCGTCACCCGTCTTTCGAGCCGTTCTGACCCGATGTTCGGCGCAAACCTCAACGAGTTTCGCACCGAGGGTGGCGCGTGCGGCCTCCACCTGTCATCGGCGAAATACCCGGCGGATTCACACCGCTACGGTTCCGTGGCCGTCGTCACCGAAGCCGGCGATCCATCGTATCGACTGGCATGGGAGCACGGCGAGTGGTTTGACGAATTCCAGAAATGGTGGGACGAGTTTCTGGCGCGCGGCCGGTTTCCCAGCGCCGCAGCCGCGCCGTCCGAAGGTAAGACAACCGACTACGCCTCCCTGGCTTCGCACTTCGCACTGAAGCCCGGTGAAACCAAGCGCGTCACCTTTGTTCTCGCCTGGCATTTTCCCAACACCGAGAATTACTGGAGCGAGCCGGTTTCTGCGACCGATTGGAGCGATCAAAAGGAGGGCCGCAACAAGCCGCTGAAGAATGCGTGCGGTACGCGCTGGCACTCCGCTTGGGAGCCCGCGGTACACGCCTTGCGCGAGCTGGATTCGCTGCGTGCCCGTTCGCGAAAGTATCGCGACACGCTCTACGCATCCACGCTGCCGGCGCCCGTGATTGACGCTGTATCGAGCCAGGCGTCCATCTTGCGCACCAACACCGTCATGGTGCTCGACAAGAATGTCACGCTGGCGTTCGAAGGCTGCAACGATCACAGCGGCTGCTGTCCTATGAACTGCACGCATGTCTACAACTACGAGCAGGCCATGGCGCACCTCTATCCACAGCTCGAGCGCAGCATGCGCGAGACCGATTTCCTGGTTAACATGCGGCCGGATGGCAGCATGAGTTTCCGCACGCCCGTGCCCTTGCGCCAGGGCGGCAACAAAGTGCATCCCGCGGCCGATGGCCAGATGGGCTGCGTGATGAAGGTTTACCGCGAATGGATGCGCGGCGCCGCCGACGAGTGGCTGCGCAAGCTCTGGCCCAACGTCAAACGCGCCGTCGAGTACGCCTGGGTGAAGTGGGACGCCGACCGCGATGGCGTGATGGAAGGAGAGCAGCACAACACCTACGACATCGAGTTCTACGGACCCAATAGCATGATGGGCACGCTTTATCTGGGCGCGCTCGTAGCCGCCTCGCGCATGGCGGAGCACTTGGGTGATCAAGCCACTGTCCAAAGCTACCGCCAGCTTTACGAGCAGGGGCGGGAGCGCCTGGATCAAGCGCTGTGGAACGGTGAGTACTATGTCCAGAAGGTGGACGAGTCGCAGCCGAAAGCCAAGCGCTATCAGTACGGCGAGGGCTGCCTCTCGGACCAGTTACTGGGCCAGTGGTTCGCCGAAGTGGTGGATCTGGGCAAGCTGCTGCCGCACGATCATGTGCGCAGCGCGCTCGCATCGATTTTCCGCTACAACTTCAACACCGATTTCGACGATTTCGCCAACGCCCAGCGCATCTACGCGCTCAACGACGAAAAAGGCCTGCTATTGTGTAGCTGGCCCAAGGGCAAACGGCCGCCGCTGCCGTTTGTTTACTCCGACGAAGTCTGGACCGGCATCGAATATCAGGTGGCCGCGCACCTGATTTACGAGGGCATGGTGAAAGAAGGGCTGGCGGTAGTAGAGGCCGCGCGGGCGCGGTATGACGGCGCGCGGCGCAACCCATGGAATGAGATCGAATGCGGGCATCATTACGCGCGCGCCATGTCGAGCTGGAGCGTGCTCACAGCCATCTCCGGCTTCGCCTACTCGGCGCCGAGGAAAGAAATTCGCTTCAACCCGCGTGTCTCGCCGGCACAGTTCCGGTGCCTGTACTCGGCCGGGACGGCATGGGGCAGTTACGCGCAGCAGGCGGCCAAGCAGAAGCTGGACGCGGAGATCTCGGTGGAGGGCGGTGCGCTCGAGCTGATCGCGGTCCGTGTGCCCTTCTCCGGCGCGCACGCCAAGGTCACGGCAAACAGACCGGCCACGGCCGATGTCGCGGGTGGGGAAGCGGTGGTGCGTTTTGATGCACCAGTAAAGTTGTCAACTGGTGAGAAACTGAAGCTGTCGCTGGGGGTATAAAACATGACGCGCCGTTCCTTGCTTGCTTTCGTTTCCGCCGCTGGTTTCGCCGCGCAAAAGGATAAGCCGGTGCAAAAGGATGCCTTCTACACTCTGCCGCCGGATCTGCCAGTCCCGGCGGACGACGGCGCTGCCCAACACCTGACGGGGATGCGTGTGCCGGCGATCACGTTGATGTCCACTGCCGGACGCCGCGACAAGATGACCGATCTCGCGCGCCAACGGACGGTGATCTATTGCTACCCGCGCACGGGGGCACCCGGCCGGCCAGTCCCCAAAGGCTGGGATGCAATCCCCGGCGCGCGCGGCTGCACACCGGAGAGCTGCTCGTTCCGCGATCACTATCAGCAACTCCGCAATTTGAAAACACAGGTCTACGGATTAAGCACGCAGACCACGGAATATCAGCAGGAGATGGTTTCGCGGCTGCACCTGCCCTTCGAAGTGCTCAGCGACGCGGATTTCGCCTTCACCAACACGTTGCGCCTGCCGACGTTCGAGTTTGAAGGCGTGCGCCTGCTGAAGCGGCTAACGCTCGTGCTGTCGGATGGAAAGATCGAGAAAGTGTTTTATCCTGTCTTCCCGCCCGACAAACACCCGGAAGAGGTGATCGCCTGGCTCGGGCGGCACGAGCCCGCGAACAAGTAACAACTTCTCAAATCCCGTGAACTCGACCCGCCTCCTTCACGTATGTGCAGGGTAGCCTGCCATGTCCAGCCTGACGCAAGACCTTCGCCATACGCTACGCGTTCTCCGCAAGAGTCCTGGATTCACCGCTGTCGCCATATCGGCTCTAGCGCTCGGAATCGGCGCCAACACCGCGATCTTCTCGGTGGTCAACGGCCTCCTGCTCCAACCGTTGCCGTTCAAGACGGCCGACCGGCTGGTTCGTGTGGGCCGCAGCTTCCGCGATGGCAGCGTGGGCGGCGGGGCCTCCATTCCGAAGTTCATGATGTGGAAGAACGATAACCAGGTGTTCTCAGCCATCGCGGCGTACGATTTCGCGGGCCCGGGCATTAATGTGGGCGGCGGCGACATCCCCGAACAGGTCAAGGGTATTCACGTCTCTTCGGGATTTTTCGAAGTCTTTGGCGCCACCCCCGCCATCGGCCGGACGTTCACCGCCGAAGAAGACCGGCCGGGTGCGCCCAAACTCGCGGTGATCAGCCATGGACTGTGGAAACGGCGCTGGGGCGGGGACGCGAACATCATAGGCCGGCCCATCATCCTGAATGGCGAACCCTATACCCTGATCGGCGTGCTGGCCGAGAATTTCCACTCCTATCCGCCTGCTGACGTCTGGATTCCGTTGCAGGCCGATCCTGCCAGCGCCAACCAGGGCCACTACCTGAGTGTGGCGGCACTGCTCAAGCCCGGCGTGACCCTCGAAGCCGCTAAATCGCAGCTCAAGATCGTCGGCGAGCATTTTCGCCGCCAGTATCCAAAGTGGATGCCACCGGAGGAGAGTGTGTCGGCGGTTCCCCTGAAAGATTCCATGGTGGGCGATACGCGGCTACCGTTGCTCATCCTGACCGGCGCGGTGGGCTTCGTGTTGCTGATCGCCTGCGCCAACGTGGCCAACCTGCTGCTGGCACGGGCGGCGGCACGCGCCAAGGAAATCGCCATCCGCACCGCCCTGGGAGCCGGCCGGTTGCGCATCCTTCGCCAGTTGCTCACGGAAAGCGTGATGCTCGCTTCGGTGGGCGGCTTGCTTGGCCTGGTGATCGGCGTGTGGGGACTGCGCGCGCTGCTCGCTGCAAGCCCCGTCGATCTGCCGCGCGTCGAGGAGCTGACATCGGTCTCCGTGTTCGCCAGCATCGACTTCCGCATGCTGGCGTTCACGGCTGCCGTCTCGGTGCTGACGGGCATCCTGTTCGGTCTGGTCCCAGCGCTCCACCTCTCGCGATCCGATATCAGCTCGACTCTCAAGGAGAGCGGTTCCCGCTCGACCACCGGACGCCATCATTACGCCCGCAGCGCACTGGTCGTCAGCGAAATGGGGCTGGCGCTGGTGCTGCTGATCGGCGCCGCGCTGTTAATTCGGACTTTCGTCTCGCTGCGCGCCGTCCACGGCGGATTTGAACCCCACAACCTCATCACCCTGCAAACTTCGCTGGCTGGGGAGAAGTACGCATCCACAGCGCAAGTCGAGTTGCTGTCGCGCCGCATGGTCGAGCGCCTCGAGAGCCTGCCCGGCGTGGAGGCGGCGAGCTCCTCGATCTCGATTCCAATCGAGGGCGGTCCGGATCTGCCGTTCACAATCGAGGGCCGGCCGCCCGCGAGTGACAGTCCGTATCACGGCGACGTACAGTGGCGCGAAGCTGACGCCGATTACTTCAAGGCGCTCAAATTACCGTTGCTGCGCGGCCGCATCTTCACGCTGCAGGATACGGCCAAAGCGCCGGCGGTAGTGATCGTTAACGAAACCATGGCCAAAAAGTACTGGCCGAAACAGGACCCGATCGGGCAGCGCATCACCATCGGCAAGGGACTCGGCCCGCAATTCGACGACCCCACGCGGCAGATTGTGGGCATTGCGGGCGACGTTCGGGAAAACGGGCTCGACAGCCCCGCCCCCGACGTGTTCTACGTCCCCCTGGGCCAGGTTCCGGAAGGGCTGACGCAACTGGGCAACGCCGTTTTACCTAGGAGCTGGCTGATTCGGACATTGGTCGATCCGCGCACGCTCGTCCCGGCCTTCAAGAAAGAATTTCTGGCGATGGACAACCAGTTAGCTATTGCCAGAGTCCGCACCATGGAGCAGGTGATTGCAGAAGCCACGGCGCGCCAGAGCTTCAACATGCTGCTGCTCACGATATTCGCCTGCGTCGCGCTGCTGCTGGCGGCCATCGGCATTTACGGCGTGATGTCGTATGCCGTCGAGCAGCGCACGCACGAGATTGGCATCCGTATGGCGCTCGGGGCGCACACGGGCGACATGCTGCGGCTGGTCGTGGGCAACGGCATGAAGCTGGTGGCCCTCGGCCTGGTGACCGGCCTGGCGGCGGCCTTCGGGCTCACTCGTTACATGTCCGCCATGCTCTACGGCGTCAAGCCCACCGACCCGATGACATATGTGGCCGTCGCGCTGGTGCTCCTGACGGTGGCATTTCTCGCCACCTTCATTCCCGCGCTCCGCGCCACCAAGGTAGACCCGGTCATCGCACTGCGGTACGAATGAGCCCGGTCGCCGTTGGCGCCACAACGGAACCAACGACAATCGCCGTTCAATCGCGCGTCTCCGTACCTGGCGAGCGCCGCGTTGTCCACATCCTCTCTTGACTTTCCTTCAGCGGGCAGGTTATTGTAGCGATTCAACTTGGCCACGCTGAGGCCAGCTTACATATGGGCAAAAACACTGGCGGCGAAGCTGGAACTGTGGAGCAGTTTCTGGATTCGACACTGGAAAGCGTGGATAGCGCTGAGAGCCTTGTGCTCGATATGGCCCAAAAAGCTGGTTTCCCAGAGGAAGATTTACACAAGATCGGCATGTCGGTGCGAGAAACCATGGTGAATGCCGTGGTGCATGGCAATCAGTACAGCGCGCACAAGAAAGTTCACGTATCGGTATCGAAGGGGCCCGACCGTTTGACGGTAAGCATAGCGGACCAAGGAAAGGGCTTCGATCTGAATGGGTTGGCGGATCCGCTTTCGGAAGCAAATCTTCTCCGCAATTCCGGGCGGGGCATTTTCCTCATCCGCGCATTCATGGATGAGTTGCATGTCCGCCGGCTCAGCCCGTCCGGTACCGAGGTCACAATGACCAAGTATCTGGTCAGGAAATAGCGAACGAAGGTTTATTAGCAAGGAGGTTGTCGAAGTGAGCGTTAAGTTAAGTACGCGCCAGGTTGGAGATGTGAGCGTGGTGGATGTGGCGGGGCGAATTACGCTGGGCGAAGGCTCGAGCGCGCTTCGCGACACACTACGCGACATGGTGAGCAAGGGCCAGAAGAAGATCCTGCTGAACCTCGGCGAAGTCTCCTACATTGACAGCTCGGGAATCGGCGAGCTGGTTTCGGGTTTCACCACCGTCACCAATCAGGGCGGCCAGTTGAAGCTCTTGGGGCTGACGAAGAGAGTCAAAGATCTCCTGCAGATCACGAAGTTGTATACCGTTTTCGACGTGCACGACAACGAGGCCAGCGCAGTCCGCGCCTTCACATAGAAATACTTCAAGCAGGCCGCGAGAGATCCAGCTCGCGGCCCTGCATACCCATGGCCTGTCGCAGGCACTACGTGAGCACAACCAGTCCCTCACTGTCGCGGCTCAGCGAGACACCTTCCGAGCCGCGCCCGTCAGCAAGCGTTTCCTGGCGCTAGTAAGTCATAAGTTCGTTAAAGACCACATTGGATGTCGTGTAGTGGCGCAGCCTTTCAGGCTGCTGAGTCGAGACTCGTCTCGACTTTCCGATCAAAGACATGTCGGCACGAGTACCCACACAGCAGGCCGAGGACCCGCGCCACACGCCGCCGCAACTCTTCACCGAACTAGAGGCCGCATTCGATGCGGGAGCTACGCTCAGAAAACGAACTTCAGCGCCAACTGGAACAGGCGTGGCGCCCCGGCTTCGAGGACGCGGCCGAATTGAGGCGACGCAATATCGTTTTGCGGCAGGGCGAGGTTGGCGTGATTCGCTGCGTTGAAGCATTCCGCGCGAAACTGCACATGCTTGCGTTCCCCTATCGTGAAGTTCTTGAACAGTGACAGATCGATGTTGGCGATGCCGGGTCCGCGCACAGCGTTGCGGCCCTCATTGCCGAACTGTCCGGCCTGCGTGGCGGGATCGAGACGGTGAAACGCGCTGCGGCTCACCCATTGCTCCGGCGTGTGCGGCCCCTGGTTCGGGTCGGCGATCAGGTCCGGCCGGCTGGAATAAAATCCGCTGATCTCGGGCGCTTGACCCTGAAGCGACACGTTGGCGCTGTCGTAGACCGTGAAAGGCGTCCCGCTAGACACGTTAGCGATTCCATTAAACTGCCAGCCATTGATCAGCAAGTCCGCTGCACGTGAGGCGCCTTTCCACCGCGGCAACTCATAACTGCCGCTGAGCGAGAACCGCTGGCGCGCGTCGAACAGCGAGGGGCCATGCTCAGCCCGGATGTTGAAGGGGTTCTGCGCCAGGTCGTTTTCACCCGAGACGTCCGTGGGCGCCGATCCTGAGACGTTAAACGAGGAGACATCGTCCAGGCTCTTCGAGAACCAGTACGACAACTGAAACCCGAGGCCGGCGGCGAAGTGCCGCGAGAGTGAGATCTGCCCGGCGTGATAGGTGGAATTCGAGATGTTGCTGACGATACCAACCGAGGCGAAGTTGCACGGGCCAGGAGTGCTGGAGCAGCCGGCATAGATACGATGCTGGTCCAGATTATTGGGGTTTACGTCCGGGCCGGAGAGCACCGGATCGGCTTCGGTCATGCGAGGCAGGCGCGTGCCCTTGTTGCCCACGTAGCGCACGTCAAGCAGGTAGTTCTTGCCGAGCACGTGCTCGATCGAAATGTTCCAGTTTTGCGCATAGGGCGGGCGCATGAGCTGGTCGACGGTGAGGATAGTGGCCGGCTTCACGAAGGACTTGCTCGCGAACGGCGGTGGCTGGTTGCCGTAGGGGTTGGCGATATCGAAACCGGGTCCGGGAAGCTGGTACGCCAGTGTCCAGGGAAGCGCGCTCACCGGCGCTTGCAGAGGCCCGCCCACGCCGTTGGTGAAGGAGTCATAGAAGA
>JBGPKX010000005.1:0-39527 GCA_041486185.1 Bryobacteraceae bacterium
CTCCAATATAAGCCGCGTAATCGCGCTCCACGAAGGTGCGCACTTGCAGCGCTCCTTGTGACAGCGGGCTGCCGGTCTTGTCGAAGAAGTCGGTGTGGAAATTGTCGTTGACGATTCCCAGAATCGCGCCCATGCCGTTAGCCACTGAGGTGGGGTCGGCAAGCTGAGCATTCGGATTGCCGGTACGCTGCTGGATGTAAGCCGTAACCGAGTTGTCGATGTCCGCGCCCAGTCCGATCAGCTCCGTCGCGCCGTACCCGTACCGGGCAAACGAGTTGGCATACGAGGCCGAGTTGTTGTGGATAAAGCGCAAGTTGAATCCTGTAGTGATCGTGTGCTTGCCCTTGATCCAGGTGAGGTCGTCGGTGGGGTTGAGCGTCGGCAGGCGCTGGCCAATAGGACGCGCGTACGGGTTCTGCAACGGATCGAGAGCCGTCTGGAACAGCACCGGTCCGGTGACGCCGGAAAACGCCTGGCCGAAGCGTGTGTATCCGAAATTGAAAACATTGATCAGATTCGATTTCAGGATCGCCGTGTACTGCGCCGCCACACCTTTACTGTTATCCCGCAAGGTGGAGGCAGGCGTCTGCCCTGGAAACTGCGCCAGGATTTGATCATCCGTATTATCGGCCAGCGTCCCGCGCACGGTTACGGTGTGCTTGCCGGCGGAATCGATATGGAAATCCATTTTCCCGACGATTGCCCGATCGTCGCGATGGCTTGGCGAGTTGAAGCGGAAGCCGCTGAAATTGAGCCCCCCGTCCTCGCCGAACGTGGGGTCATTGCCCGCGGGATAGGCATTCAAAGCCTTGAGCATGTTCGGATTCACGCCCTGATGCAGCAGATCCACCTGCTGGATTTCCGCGGGCGAGAGCGATTGCGTAGAACCATCCGCCAGCCTGAAGGTGAGGATGCCTTGCCGCATTGTGTCCGAGGGCACTGCGCGCGCCACGGCCACTCCGCTGGCATCGGTCCGCTGCTCGTAGTTGAAGAAGTAAAATACCCGGTCGCGCACGATCTTCCCGCCGGCCGAGGCGCAGAACTGGTTACGCACGAGCGGCTCTCGCGGCACGCCCGAGCGGTTGTTGAACCACGTGTTGGCCGCCGTGGCCGTGTTGCGGTTGAATTCGTAGAGCGAGCCGTGAAACTGGTTCGATCCGCTTTTGGTTACCAGCGCCACCTGGCCGCCCGAAGATCTTCCCTGGTTCGGACCCTCGCCGGCAACCGTCACGCGAAACTCTTGCACGGAATCCAGAGGAATCGGCAGCACAGCGTTGAACCCGGAATTGATCACGGAGCCATTCGCGTTCGAGCCCTGGAAACCGCCGGTGAAGGTGTTGCTGTTCTGTACCATCAGGCCGGAATTCTGGTTGTTGTTGACATCGGCCCCGTCGAGGGTGATGTTGTTCTGATCGCGCCGCGCCCCCATCACCTCGCCCGTCGGTGTGACGCCCGGTTGCAGGCTAAGAAGTTCCACGACGTTGCGCGTCTCGAGCGGCAACTGCCGGACCTGTCTCTCCGAAAACGGATTGCCGACCGAAGCGTCCACTGTATTCGTTGCCGTGGTCTCCGCCGTCACATTGACAGTCTCCGCAGAACTGCCAACATCCACGCGCACGTCGAGCGTGGCCGGCGTATTCACCAGGAGCTTGATGTTGTTGCGCGTCGCCGTGGAGAATCCCGGCTTCTCAACCTTCAGAGCATAGTTTCCCGGCGCCACCTGGAGAAACGCGTAATCGCCCACGGCGTCCGTCACCACCTGGCGTATTGCCCCTTTGTCGCGATCGGTCAGCGTCACGACAGATCCAGGGATCACACCGCCCTGGGTGTCGGTGACGGTACCCCGCAACGAAGTGGTGGATTGGGAATAGGCACTAGCGGCCGCGGTTAGCAGGACGCCTAGAACAACTACAATTCGGCCGTAGCGACTTACACGCTTACTCATGTTTCTTCTCCTGGTCAATCGGGATAGCGAGGCGACGTGCTCGCTCGAAGCGCCCTGGCTGTCCTGCCGCGGGTCGGAGCGGCAGCAACTCGGCTTGGAGTGTTTATGGCGCCGTGGTGCGCCGGGTCTCAGTTACGTTGAAACCCTTAATTCAGTTGCAAACTAGGCACAAATCAGCGCACACCAACCCTCTTGGGGCATTTGCAGGCGTGGCCCCGAGGAGTATAATAGGGCCGGTTATTGTCTCTCCGCTGGAGACAATCTATGCGCCCCGTCATTTGCGCACTGTTCGCTCTTCTCGCGTCAGCCTGCTCCGCCTTCGCGACGGCCAGGGTGACGCTGATCCTTAAGTTCGACGCCGCCCATTCCGAGCGATCTGTCAGCGAGATGAAAAGCGAACTCCAGAACCTGATGCACAATTCCGGAGTAGAGCTAAGCTGGCGGCGTATCGATGAGATTTCCTCTTCGGACTCCTTTCCCAGCGTGGTCGTTGTAACCTTCCACGGAAGCTGCCAGTTGAAGCCGCTCGCGCCTCCGCTGCCCAGCGAACCCGTCGCTCTGGCGTCTACCCACCTCTCCGACGGCCACATCATTCCTTTTGCCGACGTGGAATGCGACCGCGTGCGCAGTTCCCTCCAGTCGGCGCATGCCGAGCCCGGCGGGATGGGCGACCTGCTGTTCTGGCGAGCACTGGGACGCGTACTGGCGCACGAACTCCATCACATCATCGACCGGACGCGCGACCATACCCGGCAGGGCATTACGCGGAAATCATTGTCTCCACGTGACTTAATCGCTGGCCGCATCTGAATTACCAACCCCACTAGCCGCTAGCTACAGCCCGGCTCACTGTTCAAAGTACGGTATCAGACGTCTAAAACCAAATCGATGTTTTAGATGGGTGGTAGAAGGTTTTTCGATTGGACGTAACGGGAATTTCCACTCTACGCTCAATGTATGGACCTCATGCAATCGCAGATCGACATCCTGCATCAAACCAGCAAGATCGTCAGTTCCAGGTTGGCGCTCGATGACATGCTGAAGGAGCTGATCCGCCTGGCGTTTCAGGTCACGGCCTGCGATGCCTGCCTGGTCTACCTGGCCGAGCCGACCGGTGAAATCGTTCTGCGCGCGTCGCAACTGCCGCACACCCGGGAAATCGGAAGCATCCGCATGCAGCCCGGCGAGGGCGTGACCGGCTGGGTAGCGGCGCACAAGTCGGTGGTCGCACTCTCCGCCAAGGCGTCCGCCGATAAGCGCTTTAAGAACTTTCCCGGCTTGGTCGAAGACACCTTCGAAGCGTTCCTCTCGGTGCCTCTGATTAGCGGCGGCGCCGTGATCGGCGTGATCAACGTGCACCACAAGAAACCGCATGCGCACACGCCGGAACAGGTGGCTCTGCTATCTTTCATGGGAGAACAAATGGGCGGCGCCATCGCGCGGTCGCGTGTGATGGACGACAACGCCCGCCTGCAGGAAGAAGCTCTCGATATCAGGCGCCAATTGGAAGCGCGCAAGCTCATCGAACGCGCCAAAGGAATTCTCCAAGCCAAGTACAACCTGACCGAAGAAAACGCGTACCTGCGGCTCCGCGGTGAAAGCCGGCGCCTGCGCCGCCCCATGCGCGACCTAGCCGAAGCTATCATTCTGGCCGACGACGTCATCACCAGCGGAGGCCACGAACCTGCGATGCTGCCGGAATCCGGACCGGAAGCGTTCCAGCCGCCGATCGCGATCTGAGCACCTGTCGAATTGGCCGATCTGCAGGCATTTGCCTCGAGTTTTGACGTTCTCGGAGCTCGACCCGAAATACATTTCTCCGCTTGAACAAAATGAGTCAGTTCCCCGACCCGTGATCCGCTCCCGTAGCGACGCGCAGTCCAAGATACCGGAGTTGTACCTGCCAAAGTGATACAATCTGGTCGCATTCTGTAAGCACCACGAATTCTGAAAACAATATTCGATGGGGAGACTTAAGACATGGCGAGACACGATGAAGGACTGCTACGGGCGGCGTTGGTTGGTTACGAGGCCGAGAAGACGAAGATAGAAGCGGTCATAGCACAGATACAAACCCAACTCGGGCACCGGGGTCCGGGGCGTCCAAGAACTGCAAATGTTGGGACAGAACAGTCCGCTCCAAAAAAGAGGCGAACTCTAAGCGCATCTGCACGCAGAAAAATCGCGCTGGCGCAGAAGAAGCGTTGGGCGGCACTCAAGAAGCAACAATCGGAACCGGCAAAACCAAAACGGAGATTGAGCGCTGCTGGCCGGAGAGCCATCGTCGAAGCCACCAAGAAACGTTGGGCGGCCGTGCGTAAGGCGAAAGCTCTCCAGGCCGCGCCGAAGAAGGACCGCAAGTCCGCTCGAAAGCCCGCGGCAAAGAGCACTGCGCAGCAGGCTGCGGCGGCGCCGGCGTAGGTCGGGCATCCTAACTGGGAGGTGGACATCACCCCGCGGCGCTGTTCTGGGCGCCGCTTCCGCCCTTCAGAGACTGAGCCCGCGGAGTACATATCCTTAGGCAAGCGAAGCAGGCGCGTCAGCCCGTCAAACACTCGCCTTGCACCACGGTAGCCGCTACGGCGTCGCTTGGCGCGACGGGAGCAAACACGAAGCGTCCCGCAACCGCCGCCGCGACCAGAGCTACCGCCGCCAGCGCAAAGGCCGCCGAGTATCCGAAACGATTGGCCACCGCTCCGGCGGCAAACGAACTGACGCCGACGAAAAGGTCGACAAAGGCGCTCAGTACGCCTACGGCGGAGCCACGTTCACCACTGGGAATCTTCCGTAGAACCGTCGATGCGACGGAAGACCAGGGGAACGAGAAGCCGAATCCCAGAATCGCTGTGGCAGTGATGGCGTAGGCCGGGCGAGGCCCGATGGCAAGCACGCTCAGACCCAGCGCCATCGCCGCTAATCCGCCGTAGTAGGTAAACGCGGGATGGATTCGGTCGGGCAACCCGCCCAGAAAAAATCGCGACAGCAGAATCAGCAGCGCATACGCGGAGAACGCCGCCGGCCCTGAATTGCCGAATCGCGCCAGGTGCAAGACCAGAAAGCCCGCGACCACCGGGTAGTGTACGTTGACGAATCCCACCGCAATCCCCGAAGACAGCATAGAAGCGGGAATCCACCTCCTCCGGCCCGTGTGCGCCGCCGGCATATAGTCCTCGGGCACGCGCGTCACAATGGCAAACGCCACCACCGCCGCAACGATCTGCAGCAGTGCCGCCCGCTCGAATGAGCCCAGCCACGGACCAATTGCGGGTCCGACGGAGATGCCGCCCCAGATGCCGCTGCTGAGGTACCCGAGCGCCTCGCCGCTTCGGTGAATGCCGGCAACTTCCACTACCCACGCCGCCGCGCCCGTATACAGACAGGCTTCACCCAATCCCTGGAGGATGCGGCCCAGGTACGCACCGAAAATTCCGAGAGGCATCAGATAGGCGGCTCCCGAAACCGCGCAGCTAAGCAGACCCGCGAGAAATACGAGCTTGCGCCCGCGGCGGTCCGCAAGCGGCCCGGAAATCAGCCGGCTGGCCAGCGCGATGAATGAGAACGAGCCGATCACTAAGCCGACGGTCTGATCCGACCCGCCGAGATCGTGGCGGACGTGTGGCCCGATCAGCGGCAACACTGTGCCAATGCCAAGAAAGCCTAGGAATGTCGCTCCAATCAGCGCCCAGAAACGGGCGCTCAAGCGACCCGGAGACCCCATCTATGTTGATTGTAACGTTGATTACTGTCTGGGAGCGCGGCGTTACGGTAATAGCGTCACGGAAATTATGCCGCCGACGCTCCGTCATGGCCCGCCGCCCCACGCAAGAAGCCGCACCGGGAATCTTCGGCGAAGTTTGTCAGCGCTGGGCCCAGTAGCGATCCCGAGCCTGCGCCACCAGTCCCTTTTGTTTCGTTGTTAGTTGGATCTTGCGAAATTCGGAGATGGTAACCGGCTGGTCTGAAACGTAGCCCAAGCTGTATTGACTGCGTAATTCCTCTTGAATCACGTCGAAGATTTGCTCGATGTTCTGTTTTTTCGAAACCTCAAAAAAGCCCGCGCCGGTTTCTTTTGAAATCCGCATGAGGGCTCCCCTGCCATCTCGACCCCCCATTGGGATACTTCGGTGGCCCATCAAGGGACCCAGGGGAATTCCGTACGCGCTGGCATCGGAGAACAGGATCGAGTACACAAGCGTGTCGGCGCGCTGAGCTGCCTCGATCGCATCCGTCAAGGTCGCTTCGCTGCCGACGTCGACCCCATCAGAAAGCACAATCAGCGCTTTGCGGCCGCGCTGATTCTTCATGACATCCTTTGACGCGGCCACGATGGCGTCATAGAGCAAAGTGCCCCCGCCATACTGGTTCTGCAGCTCATGAAAAGTAGGCGTATCCACGAAGGCGAGCGCGTCGTCCAACTTCCTGAGAGATGACGTGAGTGTCTGCGGCGTTCGCACGGTCATGTCAAATTGCATGATGAAGACCTTGTCTTTGGTTTCGCGGACTACCTGATCCAGAAAGCGGACGCAGGCGCCGCGCTCGGCATTCATCACACGCCGCTGGCTCATGCTGGTATCCACCATCAGCCCAAGCGTCAAGGGAAGATCGGACTCGCGAGAGAAATAGCGGATGATTTGCTGCCGGCCATTTTCCGACAGCGAGAAATCATCCTTGGTCAGATCGCGGACGATCTCTCCATTCCTGTTCACCACGGTCGCCAGCAGGTTTACCACTTTGACGTCTGTCGAAAAGGTAGGCTCGTCCTGGCCGCGCACGAAGGAGGCGGTCCAGAACAGAAAAGCCGCTGAATGTATGAGCTGGCGCCTGGAGCATCTGCGGTCAGCGAGATGGTTGAGCTTCTGCAAGTAAGCCTGCATTCGGAAATGATTCGGGAATGTCCTCTTCAGAAGGATGTTGTTTCGAGCCGACTGGTTTCCTTAAATGTAGGATCGCGCCAGGACATGACGGGTGTTTGTAGCGCAAGCCTACCTGTCTTTGGGAGACCTGCGGCTTGTTGGCTCGGCCGGGGCAAAAAACCGCAGGTTCCCGCAAACTGCGCGTGACCCTGCACTACAAGGACGGCTCGAATTCGGCGAGCTAGCGCGCTACGCGCAGCAGGACAACGCTGTGTGCCGCGACATCTCTCGCATACGAATCGCGGAACGAACCCAGATCGGCGTGCGCCCACAGGTCCCGCACTTTGTGCTTGCCCTGCAAGCCGAGAAGCTCCCAGACCGCGCGCACGGTCACCATGGTCTCCCCACGATTGAACAGCGCCAGCGCCAGATCCCCATTTTCGAGCGGCTTAACCCACATCTCCGCGCCGGCCTCCTTGGAGATTTTATAGCCCTGCCGGCCCAATTTGTCCTGATCGATGGCAATGACTTCTTTATTCATGAGGATTTTTCGAGTCTCATCGTCCATGCTGCGCAGATCGTTACCGGCCAGAAGCGGCGCCGCCAGCATGGCCCAAAGGCTCATATGGGTCCGGTACTCGGTCGCGCTCATGCCGCCGTTACCGATCTCCAGCATGTCCGGATCGTTCCAGTGCCCCGGCCCGGCATACTTCCCATGATCTGTCTGCTTATCGAAGCCGATGGTGGACATGCTTTTCCAGCTGTCTTCAATGTCGCCGGTGGTGCGCCAGAGATTGCCGCCCACTGACGCGCCCCATTCCCAGACATTCTGCAGACCGTACTGGCACAGGCTGAACACGATCGGTCGGCCCGTCGCTTTCAATGCGTCGCCCATTTTCTTGTACACGGCCCGCATCTCGGCGGGTTTGTAGACCTTGTTGGCGCTGCACCAGTCGTACTTCAGATAATCGATGCCCCAGGCGGCCCACGTCTTCGCGTCCTGCTCCTCGTGCTGATAGCTTCCTTCGTAGTCCGCGCAAGTCTTGGGACCGGGCGACGAATAGATGCCGATCTTGAGGCCCTTACTGTGCACATAATCGGCCAGCGCTTTCATGTCGGGAAACTTGCTGTTGGTCTGAATGTTCCCCTGCGCGTCGCGCCCGGCTTCCCAGGTGTCGTCGATGTTGGTGTACACGTAGCCGGCGTCTTTCATGCCCGTCGATACCATGGCATCGGCGATTTCACGCACCGTCTTGTCGTCGATCTTGTCCGCGAACTTGTTCCAACTGTTCCACCCCATGGGGGGCGTCAATGCCAGATCGGCGGCGCTGCCAAGCGCTGCGAAGCAGACCGCGAGCAGGATGAGTGTTTTCATGACTGCTATCGAGTGTAGTGCATCAGAGGAGGCGATGGCCGGTGGAATACTTGCGATAGCCGTTCCTCGCAAACGCTTGTCCGCATTCTTCATCCAGAGCGGGTCTTGCGCGTCGACCACACAAATCAGGAAGATAATAAAGCGTTGCATGAAGCGAATTTGGGTTGTGCTCCTGTTAATGACGATCGTTCCGCACGGCGGCACGCGGGGGGACAGCGCGAAAAAAAGATTGCTGGCGATCGGAGAAGAGAAAGGATACCGGCACGAATCTGTCTCTCACGCGCTGGCAACCATTGAACGTCTCGGCCGGGAGTCTGGATTGTGGGACACAACGATTCGGACGGACACAGAATCTCTCACCAAGAAGAAGCTGGAATACAACGCCAAGAACCTGAATGATTTCGATGCTGTGCTCTTCTACACCGGGGGCGAGCTGGAAATGGACGATCAGAAGAAAGCCGATTTCTTATCGTTCATTCGTGATGATGGGAAGGGGTTCATTGGTGTACACAGCGCGGCCATCACGTTTACCGGCTGGCCGGAATACGGCGACCTGATCGGCGGGTATTTCGACGAGCATCCCTGGGGAACCTTTGAAGCGCCGATCATTGTCGAAGACCCGGGCTTTCCGGGAATGAGGCAGTGGCCCAGGTCTTTCACATTCAAAGACGAGATTTATCAAATCAGGAATTTCTCGCGCGACAAAGTCCGGGTGCTGATGCGGCTCGATGCGAACAAAGTCGACCTGGCCAACCCGCGCGTCCATCGCAAGGATCGGGACTTTGCGGTCACGTGGGCGAAGATGTACGGCAAAGGCCGCGTGTATTATTCGACGCTCGGGCACCCCGCCGAGAATTGGGATCGTCCGGAAATGCAGGCAATGTACGTGGAGGCGATCAAGTGGGCCATGGGGCTGGTGGACGCGGATGTCACTCCACGGCCGGCGCCGTAAGATACCCATGATGACTCGAAGAACATTCACGCAAGCGTTAGCCGCCGGGTTCGGCACGAGTGCGCGCGGCGCCAGCCACCTCAACATCGGCATCGGCACCTACACCTATCACAGCCTGTCGATTGACGGCATGATCACGAGGCTCACCGCGCTCGGCATCACCGAGGTCGAAATGTCGCGCGTGGAATTCATGCTGATGAAGCCGCCGACGACCGAAATGTGCCAGTCTGCCAGGAGCCGGTTCGACCGCGCGGGGATTCGCTGCGTGTCTTACTATGCGGCGACCATTAAAGATGACCGGGATCTCGATCATGCGGTGCGGTTCGCGCAGCTGCTGGGCGCGTCCAACGTCTCCGGCGATGCAACCGGTGACATGCTGAGAAAGATCGACGAGCGGTTCTCGCGAGAGGGCCTGACGTTTGGCATTCACAACCATTATTTCAAACAGAAATTTGCGTATGAGAGCCCGGATGACGTGCTGCAAGCGCTGGCCGGCCGCTCGAAGACGATGGGCGCCACGCTGGATGTCGGACATATCGCCTCATGCGGCTACGATCCTGTGGAGGCGGTTCGCAAGCTGTCCCCGTTTCTGAAAATGGTGCATTTGAAAGATGTGGCGGCCGCGGGCGGCGAAGATAACGTTCTGCTCGGCCGGGGCATCGCCAGGATTCCGGCTGTCATGGAGGAACTGCATAAGGTGTCTTACCGCGGATTGGTCGCCATTGAATACGAGAAAGAGGGCGATATTGACGCGGACGTAACCCGCGAAGTTGAGTTCGCGCGCAAGCTGGCGTGACGAGCAGGTCTTCGGAAAATGCGGATGACTGCTCCGAGCCAACGTGTTTGTCAGGAAACTCGAGCCACGATCAAAGCCGCGCCGCAGATCGCGATGGCGTCCTCGAGAAGGGCGATCGGAAGGTCGTTCCCTCCAATGGCTCTTACCAGCCGGGTCCGGAACTCGTAGCCGCCCAGCGTCCCCGCTATGGCGCCGAGCACGCCCGCCAGGAGGCCGCCCATCAGAGCCTGGCTGGCCGCGCCGAGAGCGGCCCCGCACAATGCTCCGCTCACCAGCCGGCCTGTGAACCCCAAGGGAGCTTTCCGGCTGGGCGTCTTCGGCAGCTTGTCGCTGATCAACTCTGCAATCGCCAGCGCGCTCACAATGTAGGGCGTCGCCGCGAAGCCCAGAAAGGCCAGCCAGGTGTTTTCCAGATGCAGCCAGCCGAGGCGGGCCGCCCAACTGACAGCGGCGGGCGCGGTCATCGAGCGAAGCCCGGTAACCACGCCAATCAGGAATGCCAAAACGTATGTGGACATAAGTGCTCTATTTCATAACGAAGCGCAGCCGCATACATCGGTTATTCATACCGCAGTGCGGCGATGGGGTCGAGTCGCGCGGCCTTCAACGCCGGCCACATGCCGAAGAACAGACCAATGCCGGTGGCGACGGTGAATCCGGCGACAACGGACCAAACCGGGACCGTGGACGGCAAGCTGGGGACGAAAGTGCGAATCGTCAAACTGAACAGCCATCCGACCAGGATGCCCATAACGCCGCCGGATGCCGTCAGGGTCATGGCTTCGAGCAGGAACTGCCAGGTAATATCGCTGCGTCGCGCGCCCACGGCCTTGCGCACGCCGATTTCGCGCGTCCGTTCGGTGACCGAGACCAGCATGATGTTCATCACCCCGATGCCGCCCACCAGCAGGCCGATCGAGGAGATCACCACCATGACTAGAGCCACCGTGCTGATGACCTGGCGGAACTGGGCGATCACCGAATCGGCGCTCGAGATGCCGAAGTTATTGGGCTCCGAAGGCTTCACGCGCCGGCGGCGGCGGAGCAGTTCGGTCACCTCGTCTTTGGCCTGTTCCATTTTCCCCGGCTCGACGAGCACGCAGATGAAGTTGTCCTTGGCCTCGGGGTAGATTTTTTTGTACGTGTTGTAAGGGATGAAGATGCCTTTATCGTTCTGGTCGTCGCCCAGGAACGATTTGAACTTGGTCAGCGTGCCGACGATTTCAAGGCTGTGGCCGTCGACCAGAATGGTCTTGCCCATGGCGTCGCCATTCACGAAAAACCTCTCGCGGACGCCGTTGCCGATCACCGCTACGTCGCGGCGGTGCAGGTCGTCGGCTTCGGTGAAGAAGCGGCCCTCGGCGAGCGTGGTGTTAAGCAGCCGCAGGTGATCGGCCGTGACGCCGACGAAGAGCGCGTCGATCATGTCCTGGCCCTTGTACCGCGCCGTGACAGGCGGCAGGCCGAACTCTCCCATTTCGCGAAACAGCTCCACCGAGACGGTCGCGGTCGAAGGGCTCTGCTCCTTGATGGCCATGGCGTCTTCATAGCTGAGGGGTTTGCGCAGCCGCTCCTCGCGCGTCAATTGGTGCGGAGCGCCGAGCTGCAGCTTGTACACCCACAGGGTGCGTGTGCCGAACTGTTCCGCCACGTCCACCAGTTGCTTGTCCAGTCCGGCGACGATAGAAGTGACCGCGATCACGGTGGTGGTGCCGATCAGCACCCCAAGAATCGTAAGGAAGGACCGGAATTTGTGCGTGCGGAGTGTGTCGAGCGCCAGCGACAGGTTCTCGCGAATGTGTTGACGATAGGCTTGCATAGTTTAGAGTGTCTCAGGCTCTTATAACTCAATCGTTGAACCAACCGGTTCGACCCTTACATCCGCCTGCGCCTCGGACGCTTCGCTGTGATGCTTTCGCCGTGTCGCTCTCGTAGCTAATTCTCCGTTCTCAGCGCCTCAATGGGGTCGAGCCGAGCTGCTTTGCTGGCGGGGTAGATGCCGAAAAACAGACCCACGGCGGCGGAGAGCGTTACCCCCACGATCACGGCGCTGACCGGAACCGAGGCCGTGAAAAACACGTTGATCAGCCGGGCGATGAGGGCGGCGAGCAGCACCCCGGCGATGCCGCCGATGCTGGCCATCACGCCGGACTCGATAATGAACTGCCACAGGATGTCGCGCTGCCGCGCTCCCATCGACTTGCGGATGCCGATCTCGTGGGTGCGCTCGGTGACGCTGGCCAGCATGATGTTCATAATGACGATGCCACCTACCACCATGAATACCGCAACCACCCCGATGGTCACGGCGAAAATCGTGCCCGTCAGGTTCTGCCACGCGCTCATCAACGTGTCGGAGGCATTGATGCCGAAAGTGTCGTCCTCGCTGTAGGGGACGCGGCGGCGTACGCGCATCAGGGCCCGGACTTCGTCCTCGAGCTCCATCATGTGGTGGGCATCCGGCGCCTTGATGAATACAAAGAGCTCTGGGCGTGCTATCCAGATGGTCCGAAAGGTCGTCAAGGGAACAATGGCGAAGTTGTCCTGGCTCTGTCCGAACGTGCTGCCGAGCCGTTCCGTCACGCCGATGACGCGGAAGGGAATACCATTCAGCAACACTTCTTTGTCAAGCGGATCGACCATCGGAAAGAGCTTTTCCAACAGATCGCGGCCGATGACGCAGACCCGGGCGTTGTGCTGGTAGTCGGTGTCATTGATGTACCGCCCGTACTCGACTTTCTCGCGGCCGATGTCGGCGAAGCTGGGCGTCATCCCCCTCAGTTCCATCTCGTCGATCAGGTGATCCTTGTAGCGGGCGCGTGGATTGGGAACGAGCTGGGCAAAGGCCCCGATCTGCTGGTAACTCTGGAGGGTGTCCTTCAGAAATTCGTAGTCCTCCATGCGAATGGGCTTGTTGCGGCGTCGCGCTTTCAGGAACGAGTCAAAACCCTGCGCCCACTTGAACTGGTGAAGAACGAAAGTGTTGGTGCCCAGGTTGGCAATGTGTTCGGCGATGTAGACGTTCATGCCGTTCACGATGGACATGACCACGATCAGCGTAGTTGTCGCAATGACCACCCCAAGCAGGGTGAGGAAGGAGCGCAGCTTGTGGCTGCGCAGCGCCTCGATGGCAATCCAAAAGGCTTCGCGGGCCGTCACCCATGCAGTGACGCCCTGCTGCTTCCTCGCTTGCTTTTCTACGAGAGCCTGGGCTTGGCTTAGCACCGCCACGGGCAACCTCCGGCCTGCCGCTGAGCGGTCGGGCTATTTTCGACACCGACCTGGCTCAACTGAAATTATCGCCCATTTAGAGGGCAGCGCGGCCGCGCCATGGAAGCGAAGGAGGGATGATTTGAGTTCTCCCTTCCGAACGACTCGGTCGCTGTGGCGAATGATGCGGCGTCGATGCGGTACAAGCTGTGGGCTGACAGCCGAACCTGGGAGCCCTTTTGGATCAGTGTTACGGCATTGTCGGGCGGCGGTTGCGTGGATTGAACGATCGCCGATCCTTCGAGAAGATCGACTCGAGTGACAGCCAGGCTGTTTCGTTGCATGCGGATTGTGCTGTTTTGACCGAGCCAGAGAAATACTTCCGGAGCTAGCAGGATTTCGGCTGTGCCGTCATTCGTGCTAAGCAGGGAGCCCTCCGGCAGAGGCTCCGAAAGACCGTTCCGACAACCTCCACAATTGCGATACCTTCTCGCAACGAAACTAACGCACTTTGCGGGCTGCTGAGCGCGTCCCAAGAGGTGAAGGTCTTGGAATGGGATCAACGCTGGGGTGGGGCTTGAGGCGCGGTGGGCTCAGGCATACCATCAGTAGGGGAGGTGCAGTCATGCGCCACTTTTTTCTATGTGCTCTCCTGTTAGGCGTATTAGGCGCCGGGGCGTTCTCGTACCCTCAGCACGAGCGTGAAATTGCCCCAGCCAGCCCCAACCTGGTGCCGCAGGATTTCACTGTGGACGACGTGCCGATTTCTATCAAGGTCCCATTCGAGGTGTTTGTTAACGGGAGAAAGTGGCAGGGGCATTCGTTCGGATGGCATATCGATACTGGCTCGACCATGTGGTTAGGACTTCCTGGCCAAGGGATGTACATCCTCTCGCTAGCACCACGTGAGGGCAACAACTTTCAAAAGGCGGGCGCGATTCGCAATCACGTCATTGCGTTCCACAATGGCGGCAACCAGTACGAGATCAGGACTTCCGGCCCGATATTGGGGTTGGACAGAGCATGGAGTCTGTACGTCCAGCACCTGCCGGATATGGAGATGAAGGGCCCGTTGTTTGGAGTAGATCGGCTGGGGAGCTGTACGCTGAAGTGATCCGCCAGCACCAGTTTAGACGCCTCCCTCCCAAAAGCCGGGGACAGACCCCCATCCAACCTACTAGACGCGGCATCCCTGAGGAGAATGTTCTAATGTATGGTGACGCTATCATGGTGTGCGCTCGAATAAGCCATTGGCCCGGGCTGTGCTTGCTCTTCGTGGCAGGCGCCTTGGCCGCCTCGGCCCAGCAGCCCCTTTCTTTCTCGGACAAACTTTACCCCGCGCTGCAGAAGGCCGGCTGCCGGATGTGCCACAATCCCGAGGGCGTGGCGTCGCCCACGCGATTACGTTTCCCTGAAGAGGGCGCGTCAACGGAGCGGGTGGAAGCTTTCGGCAAATCGCTCGCGGAGTTGGTGAACCGCCAGAACCCCGACGATTCCATTCTGCTGAAGAAGCCCACCAATCGGATCAAGCACAGTGGCGGCGAGCGCATCCGCAAAGGCGGCGCGGATGAAGCGTTGTTGAAGGAATGGATCGGCTACCTGGCCACACTTTCCGGCCCCGAACTGGAGCAGGCGCTGCAGTACAAACAGCGGGAAGCGGCTGGTTCCGGCGATGCGCCTCAGGTGGTCTTACGGCGGCTGACACACCAGCAATACAACAACACCGTGCGCAATTTGCTCGGGGAGCCGACCGACCCGGCCAACCAGTTTCCGCCCGAGGATTACGTCAACGGTTTCAAGAACCAGTACCAGTCGCAATCGCTGTCGCCGATCCAGGCGGAGGCCTATAGCCTGGCGGCCGAGCGTGTCGCGGCCAACGCGTTTCGCCGCGGCGATTCCCGCCACTTGATCCCTTGCGCGTTCGGTGGTGCGAGCGATGCCGCCTGCAGGCTCAAGTTCATCGAGACGTTTGGGCGACGCGCCTTCCGCCGTCCGCTCGAGCCCGGAGAGGTTGCGCGTTACGATGCACTGCTCAAAGCCGAGGACGATTTTCTGAAGGGCGCGCAGACGGTGATCGAGGCTATATTGCAATCGCCGTCATTCCTGTTCTGGATGGAGCAGACGCCCAATCCCAAGTGGAAGCCGTATGCGGCGGCCAGCCGGCTGGCGTACTTTCTGTGGGACACCATGCCGGACGAGCCGCTGCTGGATGCGGCATCGCGGGGTGAATTGAACACCCCTGAAGATATCGAGCGCGTGGCGCGCCGCATGCTGGACGATCCCAGGGCGAAGCAGGGCCTCGACGATTTCGTGTCTCAATGGCTGCGCTTCGATCGTGCGCTGACAGCCGCGCGCGACCACCGTTTTTTCCCACTGTTCAATCACGATGTGGCTGCCGCCATGACCGAAGAAGCCAGGCACTTCATCGGCGATCTGGTGTGGAACGACCGGAGCTTCATGGGCGCGTTCACGGCCAACTACGGCTTCGTGAATTCCAATCTGGCTGCGCTCTATAAAGTGCCAACGCCGGCCCACGAGTACGATCGGGTCGATTTCCCAGCCGAGCAGGAGCGGAGCGGCCTGTTGGGCCAGGCGCTGTTCCTGACCCTAACCAGCAAGCTCGAAGACACCGCGCCCACCTCGCGCGGGCTCTTCGTGAGGGAGCAGTTCCTGTGCCAGCACGTGCCTCCGCCACCCCCCGGCGTCGATACCAACCTGCCGGTGCTCGACCAGGCGCGCCCGATGACCAATCGCGAACGCCTCGCGGTCCACACCACCGACAAGACCTGCGCCGGCTGCCATCACTTGATCGATCCCATCGGATTCGGCCTGGAGAAGTTCGATGCCATCGGCATGTACCGCGAAAAGCAGAAACTGCTGTTTTATCCCGAATATCATGGGGCGGGCGCGGAAAAGGTCAAACCCAAGGAGATCCTGCTCGAGATGGACACCACGGGGCAGGTGGCGGGCATCGCGGATTCGCAGTTCACCAACGCCCGGCAGTTGGGCCAGTTATTGGCGCGCACGCCGCAATGCCAGGAGTGCATCGTCAAGCAGGTGTTTCGCTATATGACCGGTCGCCAGGATGCCCGCGCCGATGTGCCCGTGATTCGCCGCGCCCTGGAGGACTTCCGGGCCTCAGGTTTCCATTACAAGGAACTGGTTGTATCCTTAGTAAAGCAGTGGGAATCGAAGCCCGCGGAAAGGAGCGTGAATGTCGCAGCTAATCACCCGTCGCCCTAGGTTGTCACGGCGGTTCTTCCTCAAGGGGCTGACGCTCGCCCAGGCGCCCGTCATCGTCGGCCTGCCGCCGCTGGTTTCGATGTTCAACTCCACCGGCACCGCCTATGCGGCTGAAGTAAATCCCGCGAAGAAAGCGGTCCCGTTTGAGCGGCGCTTCGTGCTCTGGTTCAATGGCAACGGCATCCCGGAGCGCTATTGGATTCCCGACCAGACCGGCCCGGACTACGACACTACCGCATGCCTGACGCCGCTCGCCCGGTTGCGCGACCAGGTTCACGTGCTGAGCGGCCTCGATAATTCGGCGGTAGGCAATTCCGCCGGCGACGGACACTCGACGTCGATGAGCGCGCTGATGACCTGCACGCACTACACCGGCCGCAGTCCGGGTGGACCGTCGGTGGACCAGATCGTCGCGCGCAAGCTGGCCGCCGAGACGCGCTTCCGCTCATTGCAGATTGGCGTTTCGCAGGAGTCTTTCGGCAGCGCCATCCACAAGAACATGAGCTGGGCCGGTCCCGACCGCCCGTTGCCGCCCGAGGAGATTCCGCACCGGCTTTTTGACCGCCTCTTCGGCGCCAAGGATCAGGGCTGGGTCAACCGGAAACGCAGCATCCTGGACGCGGTGTATCAGGATGCCAACCTGCTTCGCAAAGGCCTGCCGCAAGAGGACGCGCAGCGGCTGGACGAGCACCTTTCTTCGATTCGCGATCTGGAGCGCGCTATCACCTCGCTGCCGCCCGAGTACCGCGAAGTGGCCAAACCAGACGAAGATTTCGACATGAAGGACTGGCCGCGCATCGCCAAGATCCAGAGCGACCTGCTGGCCTACGCGCTGGCCACCCGGCAGACGCGCGTCGCGAGCTACATGCTCACCAAGTGCCAGGGCCTGGCTCGTTTCCCGTGGCTGGGCCACGACGAGGCGCGGCACCACGACTACACGCACGCCGACGGCAAGGCTCCGGGTGAGGACGGACCCGTGGGCCAGCGCATCATGCGCGACATCTGCCGCTGGCATGTGGAGGAGTTCGCGTATCTGGTGGCCAAGCTCAAATCGATTCCGGAAGGCGACGGCACGCTGCTCGACCACACCTGCCTGGTGTTCGTGCACGAGCACGCGGAGGCCAACGTTCACAAAAACAGCGGCGTCATCGCGCTGGTAGCGGGGTCTAAGGATCGTCTGGCGCACGGACGGCACACGCGCATGATGGGCACCATCGGCGATCTTTACCGCACGCTGGCGGACGGTGCGCTGGATGCCGGTCTGGGCTCCGAGGCGTTTCCGACTTCGAGCCGCCGGCTCACGGAGCTGCTGATTTGAACAAAGTGTTTCGGACACCGCTGACTCACGCGCGCGGCTTAGTAACGGCCCTCAAAATCAACGATCACGTTTCCGAGCCGCGACCCTAAGGAAGCGGTTGCCTCGAGTTTTTTGACAAGTTCTTAGTTTAGCCCCCGCCTGTAACAACCTGTTCGGTCACCCAATCGGTCAACATCGCCGTCGTCCCGGTCGATCGTAACGGCTCATTCTCCAGCACCGCGCTCACGAAGTTCCCCACGCACGGGTAATGCAGATTTTCGTGTGTTGGCAGGTGCTCTTGCCCGCCGGGGTAGACCAGCGGCGGCCCGCTTAGCGGCGTCAGGTCGATCTCGCCTTCGGTTCCGCGAATGCGAAATTCATCCCGGGGCACGCGCGAGTGCCAGCGAACGTCCACCACGCCACGAACGCCGCTTTCATACTCGATGAGGACCGTCGCGTTGTCTTCAACTTCTATGGGATGGACCAGTGTCGAGAGTTGGCCGGTCGAGCGCTGGGGTTTTCCGAACACGTAGTTCATCAGGTCGATGCGGTGCGAGCCGATGTCGTATAGTGGCCCACCCCCGGCGCGCTTGGGATCGACGAGCCAGTCGCGAAAGCCGGACTCCGCATGGAACCAGTCGTGACACGTGGCTTCAGCAATGACGGGCCGGCCGATTGCGCCCGCTGCGATCAACACCTTGGCCCGATTCACCTTGGGATACATGCGGCGGTAGTAAGCGATGCCCAAAGTGCGCCCGGTTTCCTCCGCGGCCTGCTGCATCATGCGAGCTTCGGCATAGTTCATCGCCATGGGCTTTTCGCAGAGAACGTGTTTGCCGGCGCGCAAGCAGGCAATCGTTTGCGGTGCATGGAGAAAAACTGGCGTGGCCACGTATACGGCATCGGCGCCGGACTCGGCCAGCGCGACCGTCAGGTCCGTCCAGGCGCGCACGCAGTACGGCTCGGCTTTGGCGGCATCGCGCGTGACAATCCCCACCAGTTTGCTGCGCGCTTCCGCCAGGATGGCCGGGAGAACGCGCCTGGTGGTAATGTCGCCAATGCCGATGACGAGCCAGTTGAGCATAGTTTCTATGGTATTCCCTGAGCCTCAGCAGTCTGGGCTGGGTGCTCCAGTACCGGGAGATATCCCGATTGAGATGCAAACCGAGGATGGCTATATTTGACAATTCCAGCCATGGAAACTGGATCGAAATCTCCGATCACACTCGCCCTGATGATCGTCTCCGCCCAATACCAGCAGGCGACAGGCGAGGCTATCACGGATGCCGACGTGGACCAGCTTCGGAAGTGGGCCGGCGAGGGCGGTGAGGAGATGTCTCCGCTTGAAGCCGCGTGCGCTGTAATCCGCATGGAATTGATGCGCGCCACGGATCGGGTTCAGTAGCCGCGAATCGGCAACGACGCAGACGCCAGCGCCTGCCCAACCACGGCGGACGGACGGGGCAAAGTGTGACGCCGGGGCTTTGGCCTGCGATCGGCGCAGCGCTGCGATGCCTTGCGATACACTGGCGTCCGATGAGTTCCTTTCACCACCACCCGCATCCCCGCCGGCAGTTTCTGAAGAAAACCTTTACGTTTATCGGGGCGCTGGCTCCGACGAGCCGCTTCGTTCGGGCCGCGCAAACGAAGGAAGCTCCGGCAAGCCCGCCGGCCGCACGCCAACCGGTGGCGCGACCAGACTCGCGGAACAGTGCCGAGCCTTACGTCACCTTCGACGCTCATTTGCACTGCCCGACCGAATCCGGGCACGTCTGGCAGTGGCACCCGGTCACGAAAACATTCGAAGAGTTCGTAAGCTATCTCGACCGTGCCGGTGTGCAGCGCGGCATCATCAATTCGGTGAGATGCCAGGAATCCAAGACCGCTGCGGAATTCATCGCCGGCAACCGCGAGGTAGCGCGTTACGTGGAGAAGTACAAAGGCCGGTTTCTCGGCGCGGCCGTGGTAAATCCGCTATTCATCGATGAAGCGCTGCGCGAGATCGAAGATTGCCGCAAACAGCTCGGGTTCGTCTGGGTGGGCGAAATCTGCAACTACCAGGTCCCGTTCGAGTACACCATCAAGGAATTCGAGCTACTGGTGGAGCAGACCGTCAAGATGAACATGGTGCTGGATGTACACACCGATCTGGAGGAGATGGAGTTCATCATTCAGAAATTTCCGCAAGCGACCATCGTGTTTCCGCACTTCGGCGACAGCCACGAGAGCAGCCACATCTTCAAGCGCATCGACCTGGTAGCGCGGAATGCCAACTGCTATCTGGATACTTCGGGGCGCGGGCACGAGCGCATGGGAATGCTGGAATACGCCGTGCAAACAATCGGAGCAGACCGCGTGCTTTTCGGCTCGGACTTCTCGATCAATGACCCCAGCACGGTAATCGCCCGCATCCGGAATTCATTTCTCACCGAAGAGCAGAAGCGGAAAGTGTTTTCGGAGAACCTGCAAGGGCTCCTGAAGAGATTCGCGGCGTGAAAAGCCGCGCTGGTTAGGGCCCGGCGTAGCCGCGCTCCATCAGTTTGAGGCAAAGCCGGCGCCTCTCGCGATGGGGGCGCCCGCGCATGCGGCCGAAGCGAGTCCCGGCATCAGGAACGCGGACCTTCATTGGCACTGTCTAGAAATATAGTTTCAAAGCAAACTGCAACTGCCGCTGCGGTATTACGGTCGACGTGATGACACCGGCCTGGCCCGGTCCGTCGGTGATGTAGTTGTCGGGCTGGGCGAAAACCGCGTGATTGAACGTGTTGAAGAATTCGGCGCGAAATTCGAGATTGGTGCGCTCGGTCATGGTGAACACCTTCCGCACCGACATATCCGCGGTCTTCCCTCCAGGCCCGACGAGTATGTTCTTGCCGGCATTGCCGAAAGCATAACCTGTGGGGACGGGAAAAGCGGTAATGTCGAACCAGAGGTCGGGGGTTCTCTGGCCGGAACGAAGGTTACCGTTGGCAATCCGATCCGTCCGTAGAAGTCCGTTCGAGCCTGTGTTGGACGGGTCATAACCGATGAGCGGCGAAAAGGGGAAACCGGTGCGGAACGTGAAGATTCCGCCTACATGCCAGCCTCCGAATAGCAGATCCGACGTGCGATTGTTGTTCAGATAGCGTTTTCCTTTCCCCACTGGCAATTCGTAATCCAAGCTCGATATCCAGCGAAACCGGTTATCAAAATCTGAAAGACCCTTCTCCGATGCCAGATTAAACGAGTTTTGGGGCCAGGGAGAGTTACAGCAGATTTCGGGCTGATCGTTGATCGACTTACTGAATGTAAATGCGCTCAAAAACATCAAACCGCCTGACAATCGCTTCTCGGCCTTCAACTGCAAAGAGTGATAACTGGAATTTCCGTGATTTTCGATCGATGTAAACGGGCCGTACTGCGGATAGGGCCGTCGAGACTGGACATCGCCGGGGCCGGGGGTTGGATCCTGATTGTGGTCCACCAGAACCTGCAGGTGCGTCCCTTTGGCGCCTACGTAGGCGGCTTCGACCAGAATGTTCCCGGGCAGTTGATTCTGGATGTTGAGATTCCATTCGTCCGTGACGGGCGCATGGAGACGCCGGTCGTTGCTTGTAACGCCGGCGAATTTGGCCTGGCTGATGTCCAGCGACGGGAAACCACCTGAAACGGTCAGTACCGGGGTGATGCCATCGCTGACAAAACTGGGCTCAAAGAAAAAGGGGAGATTGTAGCCAAGTTGCAGCGGGTCGCCGGTCCGGATCTCCTGGTAGCTGAAAAACCGCCCGTAGCCCGCGCGGATTACGGTCTTTCGGTTTTTGAAAGGACTCCAGGCCAGACCCAGTCGTGGGGAGAAGTCGGCTTTGTCGGTGCTGACTAGCCCATCGGAAGCCCCATTCTTCCCAGCGACGATGATCTGTCCGGTCGCGAAATCAAAATTGCTCTGGCGGTTATGCGCTTCCGTTATCGGCGTGGTGTAGTCGTAGCGAAGCCCCAGATTGAGAGTCAGCGACGAGGACACCTTGTAGTCATCCTGCACAAAAGCGCCGTAGGTGCGTTGGCGATTTCCAAAGTAGGTTAGAGTCGAGATGACAGACGACGTAGGCATGCCGAGAAGCATGTCGGCCAAGCCAATGCCACTGCCGTCACCCGAAGAGGGATCATCGGCGGTAAACTCGCCGCTGAAACTGAAGCGACCGCGCGGCTGCCCGACCTGGAAGAGATTGAACTGGCTAAACCGGACCTGGGGCCCGAGCTTGATCGCGTGCTTGCCGCGTATGATGTTCAGGGTGTCGCCATACTGAAATTCCTGGCTCGTGCTGAAAGTGGGCGTGTAGCCGGGCTCGCCGATGCGCGTCAGGCCGCTCGGCTGGAACAGCGTTAAGCCGTTCACGGTGGAATTATCCGGCACGCCGGGCACTGCAAAACCTTGCGCGGGATACTTTTGTCCGTAGGCTGGGATGTTGTCCCTGTAATGATTTCTGTTGAAACCGATCCGGACCTCATTCACCATCGACGGACTAATTGTGAAGGTGTGGGCCAGCGCGGCGCCGCGTGTGCCTTCGAAGTAGTTTCCGGTGCTGTAGTTGCCGCCGTCGGCAAGCCCGGGCAGCGGGGGAGACTGGAAACGGGTCCGCTGGCTTAACGAGAATCGCCCAAACACCTGTTGCCTGGGTGAGATATTGTAGTCGGCGCGGGCATCCATCTGATCGATCGTGTCGTGGCCCGGGGCGTTGACGATGTAGTTGTTCGCCAGAGAGCTGGCTACATTAGGCGCAGGGTAGAGACCGGCGATGTTGTGGGCGATGGTGTCGAGGCGCGACTGGGGGATGATGTTGGCCTGGCCCGCAATGGGAAGGCCGGTGTTACGGTCAAACCCGAAGCCATCCCGGACCACGGATCCGTTCACCGTGCGCGTGCTGGCCGGATCGAAAACCTCGCTCTCGTAAACAGGCCTGCCCAGCGCATCCGTGCCAACTTGGGAGCCCAGGATTCCGCTGAAGTCACCATTGATTTCGGCGGGTGTGGGAACCGTCACGATGCGCGTGGTCGCGGCGCTTACGCGGGTGCCCTGGTAGTCGCCAAAGAAGAAAAGCTTATTCTTCTTAATAGGCCCGCCCAGGGTACCGCCGAACTGGTTCTGTTTAAATGGCGCCTTGGGCTGATCCGGCGGCTCAAAGAATCCGCGCGCATCCAGCGCGGAATTGCGAAGAAACTCGAAGACCGTGCCGTGGAATTCGTTGGTGCCGGATTTGATGGTGGCGTTAATCACAGCTCCACCGCTTCGGCCGAATTCGGCCGAGTAGTTGCTCGTCTGGACCTTGAACTCCTCAATGGCGTCAACGCTGGTCTTCAAAATGTAGCCTGCGTTGTCGTTGGAATTATTGTCGATGCCATCGAGCATGAAATTGTTGAGATTGCCTCTGGTTCCGTTGACCGCGAAGGCTCCACCCGCGTTTCCGTTGGTGGCCGAAGTGGCTCCGTTGATGCCGCCACCGTTTTCCGTGATCTTGGCCACACCGGTCGTCAGGGTAGCCAGTTGCGTGTAATCGCGGCCGTTCAGAGGGAGCTGTGTTATCTGGCGGCTCCCGATCACATCACCCAGGGCAGAAGAGTCGCTCTGCACCACCGGTACTTCCGCTGCGATGTTGACTGACTCGGCGATGGATCCTACCTCTAACGTAAAATCCACCCGGAGGCGATCCTGGACCTGCAGGACAATGCCTGAGCGTGTTCCCTTCTTGAAACCCTGAGTCTCCACCGCGACCGTGTACCCGCCGATCTTGAGAGGCGTGATTATATAGTTACCCGCTGAATCGGTCTTTGTCGAAACCTTGATGTTGGTATAGACAGCCGTCGCGGTAACCGATGCGGAGGGAACCACGGCACCGCTCGAGTCTTGAACCGTTCCGACAATTGTCGCGGTGTCTACCTGCGCACGCGCCACACTGACCGCAAGCGCGGCAAACAACAGCACACTGATGCGGACGACCACCTGTTTCACGAAGACCTCCTCCTTGTGCAACCCCGATCTTCGGACGTTAACATACGGCCACCCGACGGTCAACAGCAGTTCGCCGATTCTGAGTTACATTTGCAAACACCGCCACGGCATAGGGAACCAGACGGGAGACTCGTTACGATGCCGGAATGGATGCCGATGCGTAACGGGCCCATCATCCGGGAGAATGACGGTACTGAGAACACTCGAGGCACGTTCAGCCATCCGTTGCGGAATCGGTTTCCAGCAAGATTCACTTCAAACCGCTGCCCACTTGAGAACCGGGTCGTGCGCCGCGACGTGTGCCACATCGAAACCCTTTACGGGAGCCGCGCCGCTTGCGCCGCGTAGCGTGGTTCCGAGCGCAGCGCGGCAAACCGGAAGTCGGTCTTCAGCCATAACATAGACGGTGCGCGCGCCGCCAAGCCGCGATCCAGCCAGTCGAGTGCCTGGCTCGTTTCGCCCAGTCCGGCATGAACTGCCGCGATGTGAAGAGCGGCTGCCGGCTGGTTGTTCTCGAGTGCCGCCAGGATGCGCCGTGCTTCCGCGGCACGGCCGGCTTTAGCATACGCATAGCCAAGGTGTCCCATGATCCATGGGTCGCCGGGACCTTCGGCGTTGACCGCCTCGAGTCTGGTGATTGCTTCGGCATACCTGCCCTCCGCTGCGTCGGTGGCTGCCAGGTTCGTCAGGGTACCCAGGGCTTTAGGGTTGAGATCCAGACTCTTCTGAAATTCCTCGCGGGCCTTTGCTAACTGGCCGCTCATCAGATATGCGCTGCCGAGTTCCGTAATCAGATACCGGGCAACGGGATCCAGGCGGCGGGCATAGCGGAGCTGCTCAATGGCCTCCTGGTGGCGGCCGCCGGGGTTCAGGCAAAGCTGCGCGTAGGCGTAACGGGCGCGGACATCGGCGGGGTCAAGCTGGA
This sequence comes from Bryobacteraceae bacterium, assembly GCA_041486185.1. Taxonomy (GTDB): domain Bacteria; phylum Acidobacteriota; class Terriglobia; order Bryobacterales; family Bryobacteraceae; genus QHXW01. The sequence goes on from JBGPKX010000005.1 coordinate 24,580, forward strand.
GTGCGCGATGGAACTCACGCTCGGCGCCCGCGAGATCCCAGTCTATGAGGCGGGCTATGGCCTCGGCCTCATGTGCTTGAGCAAGGTGATCGTCGAGTTCAATGGCTTTGGCGGCGGCCGCTCTGGCGATAGCGGCGGTTTGCTCGAGGGGGGCGGTCTCGGTGAAGTACAGCTTCTCGTAGGACTCAGCCATAGCCGCCTGCGCGGGGGCATAGCGAGGATCGGTCGCGATGGCCGCGCGAAATTCGCCGATCGCCTTACGGAGTCTCTCAGGCGAGGGTGTGGATCGCCAGTAGACGCCAGTCAGGTAGAACCGGTACGCCTCGGGGTTAGGAGTGGTTTCTACTTCCGCGCGCACGCCGAGGTGGTGCGGTTGCAGGCTATCGGCTATGGCCTGGGCAATTTCTTTCTCGACAGCGAAAAGATCGTCCACCCGCCTGTCGTAGGCCGCGCTCCAGGCGTGGTAGCCGTCCGCGGTGTTGATCAGTTGGGCCGTGACGCGGAGCGTGGTCCCTTCGCGCCGCACACTGCCTTCCACTACCGAGCGCACACCGAGTTCTCGGCCAATCCGTCGCACGTCGACCGACTGCCCTTTGTACTGAAATGCGGAAGTGCGGGCGACGACCCGCAGCCCCTGCACACGGCTGAGGACGTGAATCAACTCATCGGCAATGCCATCACAGAGGTAAGCTTGATCGCCCGCCGGACTCATATCCACGAATGGCAGGACGGCGACCGAAGGCGTGGCACTCTGGTTGGAGCCGGCCTCGCGGGTTCTGTTCAAGAGCCACACGCAGAGCCCGGCGAGTAGGACGGCCGCGGCTGTGGCCATCGCCACCAGAGCACGGCGGCTCGTGGCTGGCGTCTCGGTCCGGTGAAAAATGGGTGCGTAACCACCCTTGGGGATCTCGATGCGGATGGCCTCCGTCTGACCTTCCGCGGAGTAGTACTCACTCAGCCTGGTCCGCAACAGCGAGGCCTGCACACGCACCAGCGAGTCCACCTGCGGATCATAGGATGGCTGGCGGCCGAAGACCTGAATGGCGATGGAGTATTCCTTGATTTGCCCGCCACGCCCCGCCAGCGTCTCCTCGACGACGAACCGCAGGAAGCGTGCCAGCCGCCCGGCACGTGCGAATCCGGAGCTTGCCTCGATTCGGGCCAGATGTGCGGCAACCTCTTGCGGTGTAACGTCCACTAACGTCGATTTTACGGGACTTAACGTCCGCTGGGAAATCGAGGGAGGCACAATAATGCCTAAGCGTCACGCTGAACTAAAGCTTGGTGCCCATGTGAAGCCGGGCCTTCGTGAGCCGGAGGGGTAGCGACGGCCCGGTGTCCTTTGCGTGGGCCGGGCCCGCCAACCAGCGAGTAAAAACCGCCTACTTCAGAATCAGGTCGCCGGCCCCCACGTGCGCGTGGAGGCGGTATTTGCCGCTGGCATTGTCTTTGTCGAAGCTGCGGAAAAGGCCGTCTTTAGTGACCCCGAATGCGCTGGCGCTCAAATCGCCGGCGTACACGGAGCCGTCGGCGTGCTTGTAATCGGCCGCATCGCCGACCGAGATGGTCAGATCGCCGGCATGAATTTCGACGTCTTTGTCTCCCACGACGCCGGACACGCTGAGGTCGCCAGCGGGCGAGCGGACGTACAAGTTCGTGTTTTTTGGCACCTCGATGCGGAAACGGATGTCGTTGTTCGGGCCGCCCCGGATGCGCAGATATCCGGACTTGCCGTTGGGCTCGAACGCGATGGCCACTTCCTTCGCCCGTTCGGGATACTGCAGATGGCACGATACTCGCAGCACCGGGGAATCGCTGCCCCGGACCTCGATATCACCCGATCGAAGGCGCATACGCAACTCGCCGCCGGGCTGGAAAGTTGCCTCGAACGCACGTTCACAGGTTCCCGTGCCTTGCCCGCACAAGGCAAGCGACGGAAGGAACACACACAAGCCGAATCCGGTGAGCAGATTTCGCATAGATAACCTCAGCATACGAGATCGAGCGTCTCTAAGTTCCCTGAACTAATGTGCATTAGCCTCGACTTCACCTGCGGAATCGACTGTCCGATGTAGTCGCGCCTGTTAGACGCGATCCAGCATCTGACTCCAGCAACCTGTCGCATACTTGGAATCCTCTCGACAAGCCTTGCATAGACTCTCGTCCTGCCGGATACTCTCTCAATGAGCATTCACAAGCCGCAGGACCGATGCCCGCCCACGGCCGCATTGCCGTTCGGATTCAGCACTCGCATGCTGGAGAAACGCTATGGCGCAGGAACTAAATGAGGAGGAGAAGTACCTCCTCGAGCAGGTCTACAGCGGTAAGCCCGCCATCTTCAACGTAAAGACCATTATCGACGCACCGTTTTTACGCGAGCACATCCTCGAGCTCGCCCCCGATGCTCTTGCCAACGATCGCCAGCGTTCCTGGCTCCGCTGGGTCATTCACAAGGCCATCTTCACAAAGGAGCTCGACCTCAGCGACGGACGCCGCTCCGGCGGTGGCTCCCTCCCCGCCATCGAGTTCCACGACTGCGACTTCCAGTGGGGCTTCTGCGCTAATGGCGCCCACATCGATCGACTGTTCTTTAACAACTGCAACTTCACCTCCGACGAGCAAAAGCGAAACTTTATCAGCCTGCGAAACTGCCGCATCTCGACCGAACTACGCCTGGAACATCTCAAACCAGCAGGTAAGCCAGATGAGCACGAACTTCTCTGGGTCGATGCCTTTGCCTCGTCTATCGGGACCAACGTAGTCGTCAAGCATTCTCTGCTCAGGGCTCCTGAAGGGGAGTCCTCCGCCTCTCTGCCAGAACCCCGTTACGCGCTCGATCTCTCCACCGCGGAAATTAAGTGCGATCTCCATCTCCAACCCTCCGTCGACTTGCATGGAGGATTGAAGATGCGAGACGCCCGCATTGGAGGTTCCGTCTGGGGTCAAGGCCTCCACGTCACAGATGGCGAAAGCGACACAACCCGAAGCGCTATTGCCTCTCGCGACGAGTATCCTCGATCCGGCATCCGGGCGCGAAGCGCAGTTGTACATGGCAACTTCGTTCTCTCGGTCGACAACAGCAGGCTTCTGGAGGTCGGCACGCCGCTGGAGATTAAGAATACAGAAGATGACCTGAGTCCCGATCCGATCCGTTTCTGGTGCGAGGGAGCTCTTGAACTCGCCGGCATTCAGGTGGGTGGCGATGTGGATTTAGCAGGCGCTTACATCGGAGGCACGCCCTTTGCTCATGTCAACCTCGAGGGTGCGACGGTCCGCGGTGGGATGGTGGCACAGACCGTGATCCCACGAGCGGTCGTGCAACGCAGAAACCGTCCACAGCAGCTCGAACTCGATATAAGCGCTGGCCAGCTTGTCATGAACAGCTGTCGCATCTCCGGCGACTGTCGCTTGCACCTCAAAGCCGCGCGGATCTGGGCAGACGGTCTTTCTGTTGATGGTAATCTCCAGATGTATGGAGATTGCCGTGTTCTAACGGCCGGAGGTCTTGCGGTAGGCCGGGACGCAAGCCTCAGCCTGCAGGGCACACGCGAGTGCAACCTGGGCGGTGCCACATTACGCGGCAAGCTTAACTTGAGCGACATGTTCTTCGCCGGCGGAAAGCTTTCGCTCCGCGACGCGGAGATCGGTCGCGCTTTGGTTATCGCTCCGCTTTATTCCCACATCGCAGGTATCAGACGACGTCAACTGATCTGCTATCCGGGGTTCACGCTCACGGAGGTAATGCTCCCCGCAGACCCCGAGGTAGGCACCCCCGAAAAGATCGCGTCGGTTCTCAATAGAGGCAGACAGAAAGTTGTCCTCCTCTATGGCGAGTCGCGACCGTTTCATATGTTGAATAGGGAACTCGGACTCAAGCTGCCGACAGAAGAAGCGGCGCAGGAGTACCTGAGACTCTTCTGTGCGTACACCTGGGCTCGCCGAGGGTCGTTCACGTTGGTTGAAGCCGATGCACAATTACCTGCAAACTTCCGCGGCAAGGTAACACTTCACCCCGTTCGCCCAGTGAAGGACAAAAAACAGGAGCCCGGCCAACAGTACTTCTTCGAGGCTTTCGTGCGCTACGGATACTTCCTTTTCCATTCCGTCTTTCGAATCGCCGCCACTGGCGAGGTAACGATGCTGGATGACGACATGGTCGTGGTGAACGACGAGTATGTGGTCTATGAGCCGTCAGAGACGCCGCTATATCGGCCCCCTTTCCGCTTTGCTCCCATGGATCAAAGGCCGGACTTCGAATCGAATGCCCCTGCCGCGACCGGACCAGACGCAATTCGCGAATTCGTCAGAGAGGTACCGGACTGGAGCGAGCGATTGGTGCGCGATCGGCTTGCCGCCGTCGAAGTCGACCTGAGAGCTGCCAGCTGCGGCACGCTGAACGACAATGCCGCCAGAGTGTGGGAACGCGCCAAACCGGTCAAGCTCGACGAATTCGGCTACGACGGGACCTTTCTTCCTGACGATGTCTCGGTGCAAAGCGAAATGGAGTTTCGGCTCCTCTGGCTACGTGGCCTGGGAAGGCAGTCTCGGCGTGAGCGATCGATTGCCGCCTTGCAACGGGTCTTCCGCATCGTTGGCGTGTACCGAGTTTTCCGATTCGTCCGCAGCAGCCGGACAGGCTGGCGGATTGAAGAAGAACCACAGTTCCGCGCACAGCCATATGCTCATCTCGCGAAAGTACTGCGCGAGCGAGGAGACGATGAAGCCGCACGAGACGTCGAGGCTGAAAAGATTCGTTGGGGTGCCTACGATCGCGCTCAACGCAGCATGGGGGGTAGACTTCTCCTGATTCTTTGGTGGTGGCCGTACGGCTTCTTCTATCGCTTTGGCCTGGCGCCGGTCCGGGCATTCCTTACTCTTATGATCTTCTGGTTCATCGGCTTCCTCGCCACTACTATGCTCAGCGAAAACGGCCTTCTAAAGGCCAACATCAGCACAGTCGCCGCCGCCGCGCTGCCAGGTCCCGAAGGCCCAACAGCTGTCATCCCGGCACCCTCAACAAGCACCTACACAAAGAAGTTCCCCTGCGGCGAATCCGTCGCGCCCGCACTCTATGCCGCGGAGCTCTTAATCCCCATTCTCAACCTCCATCAGGAGAGCCGCTGCGACGTTCGGTCCCCACTGCCCGAGGACGAAAACACGAAAACCCTCACGCTCTGGCGTCGTCCCATCCCGCACTTTCATTGGATGGTCTTCCCTCGCCCGTGGGAGTATCTCAAAGCCGCTTACATCCTGGTCGGCAGCATCATCACATCGCTCGCTCTTCTCACCTTCTCCGGCATTGCGCGACGATGGGAACACTAGCGTCAGTTCCCTTGACCGGAGCCGGAACCAGCCCGAAATCCGATACGATGCCGGAATGGGCGCAGAACGGCTAACGGGTGGGCTGGAACGCCTCCGTGAAAACGGGGAGCGAATCGCTGCCGGGTGCCGCATCAAAATCGAGTTTGTGGGGAGCGAAAAGCTTTGCCGGATTCGACAAAGATTGGAGACTTAGGCACTAATACTTCCGCAACTCCTCAATCAGCGCGTTCAGCCCCTTGGTGCGGTACAAATCCGCCAGCCGCTGCTCTTCCGGTGATGCGGCTACCACGCGCAGCAGTCCGGAAAGCTGGAGAGCCAGGCGGTTGGGCACCCAGACTTTGCCGTCGGCGAACTCCACCTGGCTGACAAAACCGGTCATGCTGGCGATCGAGACCGGTTCGCCGGCATTACGGGAGAAGCGCAACGAGGTGTCTTGCAGCACACGGCCGGTTCGCCCCGGCGGCAGGAACAGGTTGCCTTCGGCAGCCGGCACTGAGCCCGCTAGAAATTCGTGGCCCTCCCGGTCTTTCACGATCCATCCGATCTCGACATAGTCCACCGGCTTGGACGACCGGTTCACCACCCGGATGGTCGGCGTGCGCGCCTCATTGGCGGCGACTTCAGCCCATCCGTCCACGGCCTCCACCGGCGAATCCGGTATCGTCAGGAAAGCGAATCGCGCCATGTGCTCGGGGGCGCCGGCGGAGGAAACCGCGCGTCCGCCACGCGATACGCGCACGTCGATTCGCGGGCGCTCGGCCTGGCGGGCGAGCGAATCCAGCATCTCGCGCCCCAATCCATCGGGACCGGCCGCGGCCAGCACGGATTTGAAATGCTGCCGGTCGCGCTGCGCTTCCATTTCCCAAACGGTCATCGAGCGCTGCGAGTTCAAACGGTTCGGCCCGTAGAAACCGAGACCGTCGAACAACACGCCATCCAAGCTTACTTTCACCAGCGGCCCGCCGCCGGCTTGCAGCGGCCGCAACAGGCGCAGGTCGATGCGCACGGGAAATATCTGGCCGGGCGCGACATCTAGGCTCGGCACAGCTACGGATGCCTTCCCGCCCGCCGTGACTTCCTGCGTGGTCACCAGCAGCGTGACCCCGCGAATATTCCGCGAGCCGGAATTTCGCAGCGAGAGCGACATGTGCAGATCGACAACCATCGCGCCGCCGCGCGGCGTAGCGCGCGATTCGCCGACATTAGTGGAAAGCGCGAGCACCGGTGAATCGAGTGGAAAATTGATCTGAATAGAGCTGCGCGGGTCGAGTTGCGTCTCCTGTCCACAAAGGAGAAGCGCACTCACGACGATCAAACCCGCAATTTTACTGCGCATAGACATTGTTAATCGTCACGTAGCCGGTTTCGGTATCCACATAACGGGCCCGCATCGCGTTGCCGCTTGCCAGGTAACTGACATCGCGCGCCCGGGGATGTAGCAGCATCATGGCCTGGCCGCCTTCTTTCACTTGGATACCGGAACCGCTGCTTTCCAAAAATGACGCCTCGGGCGCCTTCAGCTCGTCAACGCGCGGCGTGGGCCGCTCGAGCAAAAATGCCATCAACAGCAACGCCAGACTGCCGCAGACCGCCAGCGCCCGCACACTGAAAATCCCGCGCGCTGCGGGACGCTGTGGGCTCACGCACTCTCCGGCCTCAAGACCGAGCCGGATATTGGCCCTTATTTCGGCGGCCATCTTGGTCCAGGAAATGTTCGGCTGGTGCGACGAAATATCCGGTAGTTGCGACATCGCCGACACCTCCTCGCGCAATGCGGAGAAATCTGAAACCTCCCGCCGGCACTCCGGGCAGGCCGCGACATGCCGCCTGACACTCCACCGCCGCCAGTTTCCCAATTCGCCACCGGCGAACAGCGCGAGAACCGCCTCACTGGGATGCTTCATCATGTCAGCGCTTCCTCCTGGCCATGTACCGGCGTAATTTGACGCGCGCGTTGGCGATGTGCGAACGCACCGTGGCTTTCGAACAATCGAGGCGCCTGGCGACTTCCTCCGCCGAGCATCCCTCCACGTCCCGCAGCACCAGCGCGATGCGCTCACGCGCCGTCAGCAAGCGCAGGCCGTCTTCCAGGTAGTCGCGATGCTCCGACCGCAGCAGCAGTTCTTCCGGAGATTCCTGCTCGCTCTGGGTCTGCACATCCACTTCGCAAAAAGCCACTCGTCCGTGGCGCCTCAGAAAATCGATGGCCGTATTGGTGGCGATGCGCGACAGCCAGTGAGCCGCTTTCAACTCGTCCTTGAGTTGCTCCTGCCGCTGCAGGGCTTTGATGAAAGTCTCCTGCGTGAGGTCCTGGGCGTCCGCAACGTTGCCCACAATGCGATAGATCTGAAGAAAGATCCGGCGCAGGTTATCGGAGACGAAGCGGTTTTGCCTCTCTGTCGCCACCAGAGGCGGGGGCACTAATTCGCTCATGACCTCGCAATACACGATTCCCGTCCTCAAAACTGGATGACGCTCCAGCCGGGAAAACGTGGAGACTAGTTTACGCGCTAAGCTAATTATATGAGACCGGTGGCCTTGATCGGCGCGGGTAAAATGCGTTTTGGGGCCTTTCCCGACCGTGATTTGCGCTCGCTGGGGGTCGAAGCCGGCGAGAAGTGCTTGAAAAATGGGCATGTTAGCCCGTCTCAGGTGGAAGCGTTTTGTTTAGGTAACTTCGCCGGACCTTCGTTTACCGGCCAGAATCACCTGGCGCCGTATATTTCGACCGCGCTGGGCATTCGCGACGTGCCGGCTACCCGGTTCGAAGCTGCCTGCGCGTCGGGCGGGTCGGCGTTTTTCCATGCATTTTCGGCCGTGGCCAGCGGGCTGTACGATTGCGTACTGGTGGCCGGCGTCGAGAAGATGACCTCGCAGCCCACCGCGCGGGTGACGGAAATCCTGGCCGGGGCGGGGGATTGCGCGGGCGAAATCAAGGCCGGATCCACCTTTCCGTCGCTGTTCGCCATGATCGCGCGGCGCCACATGCACGAGTTCGGCACCACGCGCGAGCATTTAGCGGCAGTGGCGGTGAAGAATCACGCCAATGGCGCTCTCAATCCCGACGCGCACATGCGCAAAGTCATCACCATGGAGCAGGCGCTCAACGCGCGGCCCGTGGCGGAACCGCTCGGGTTGTACGACTGTTCGTTGATCAGCGACGGCGCGGCGGCTGTGTTGTTGATGCCCGCTGACCGCGCCCGCGACTTCACGGACAAGCCGGTGCGCATTTTGGGCGTGGCGCAGGCTTCGGATTTTGTGGCCCTCGATCAGAAGCCGGACATTACGACATTTCCGGCGGTGCGCCGTGCGGCACAGAAGGCCTACGAGATGGCCGGCGTCGGGCCGCGGGACATCCAGTTCGCCGAAGTGCACGATTGTTTCACCATCGCCGAAATTGTGGCCCTCGAAGATCTCGGCTTTATCGAGCGCGGTCTTGGAGGCGTATGGACGCAATTGGGCCACACGAAGCCTACGGGCGAGAAACCCATCAACGTCTCGGGCGGTCTTAAATCCAAAGGTCATCCGGTGGGCGCGACCGGCGTGGCGCAGATCTGCGACCTTGTCGCTCAGATCCGCTGTGAAGCCGGCGAAATGCAGCTCAAGCGCAATGCGCTGGGCCTGGCGCAGAATCTGGGGGGCTCGGGGGCGTCGTGCGTGGTGAGCATTCTGGGAAATGTATGATCGGCACCGTCTATACTGAAACCGTCGTGCATCTGGCGCCCGAGGCCTTCGCTAAAGACGTCCCCTATCAAGTGGTGATCGTCGCGCTCGAGGACGGTTCCCGTGTGACCGGGCGCATGGCGGGTGATCGCGTCACCATCGGCGATCTGGTGGAGCGCGTGGCGGTGCGTGATGGGGTCCCGTTTTTCCTGAAAGCTTCTTCGCGGTGGACGAACGTTCTATTCACATGAAATTAGCTGATCGAATGAGTCAGATAGGCGTGGAATCCGCCTTCGAAGTGCTGGTCCGCGCGCGCGAGCTGGAGCGGCAGGGCAAACACGTCATCCACTTGGAAATCGGTGAGCCGGACTTTCCCACGCCGGCGCACATCATCGAGGCGGCCAAGCGCGCGCTCGATGAAGGCTACACGCATTACGGGCCGACCCAGGGCCTTCCCGAGCTGCGCGAATCCGTGGCCCGCTACATATCCACCACGCGGAATGTTCGCGTGGGGCCGGAGCACGTCTCGATCGTTCCGGGCGGCAAGCCGATTATCTTTTTCCCGATGCTCGCGCTGATCGAGCCCGGCGACGAAGTGATCTACCCGAATCCGGGCTTTCCGATTTACGAATCCATGATCCGCTTCTCGGGCGGCGTGCCAGTGCCGATTCCGCTGGTCGAGGAGCGCGGTTTCTCGTTCGATCTCGGTCTGCTGCGCCAACGCCTCTCGCCCAAAACGAAGATGCTGGTGCTCAACTCGCCGCAGAATCCGACGGGCGGTGTGATCCCTCCCGAAGATATCCGCGCCATCGCCGATCTGGTGCGTGATCGCGACATGATGGTGCTCTCCGATGAGATCTACTCGCGCATCTATTACGACCAAGCGCCGGTCTCCATTGCGAGTCTGCCTGGCATGCTCGAAAAGACCATCATCCTGGATGGTTTTTCCAAGACCTACGCCATGACCGGCTGGCGCATGGGTTACGGCATCATGCCCCAATGGCTGGTAGACGCCGTCAACAAGCTGATGGTGAATTCCAATTCCTGCACCGCCACTTTTACGCAACGCGCGGGCATCGCCGCTCTTGAAGGGCCGCAGCAGGCCGTGGATGCCATGGTGGCCGAGTTTCGCCGCCGCCGCGACGCGTTTTGCGACGGCCTCAATCAGGTGCCCGGCTTCCGCTGCGCTCTGCCTGGCGGAGCGTTCTATGCCTTCGCCAATATTACGGCAACGGGAATCGGCTCGAAAGAGCTGGCCGACCATCTTCTTTATGAGGGTGGCGTGTCTTGCCTGAATGGCGCCGCCTTCGGCCAGTTCGGCGAAGGCTACATCCGGTTCAGTTACGCCAACTCTTACGAAAACCTGATGCAGGCCGTCGAGCGCATCAAGGCTGCCGTGACAACGCCGCTTGGTGCAGGGCCTCGCCGCTGAGGCGCGCAACTTGTGGCGTGCAAACAGTGATACGATCTGCTGATCCGAGAGGTTTTCCGTGCATCGCTATCGCATGCATATCAACGGCGAGTCGGTGGAGGCTGGCCGGGGCGCTTGGTTCCCTGTATATGATCCTTCCACCGAGGAAATGATTGCTGAAGTTCCCGATGCCGACGAGCACGATGTGAACCGCGCCGTCCAGGCGGCTCGCACGGCTTTCGACTCGGGCCCCTGGCCGCAAGTGACGGCTCAGGAACGCGGCCGGATATTGCTACGGCTGGCCGAGCGCATTCGCAAGGAATCGGCCATGCTTGCCGAACTGGAATCGCGCAACAGCGGCAAGCCCATTGTGGAAGCGGAGTACGACATGGCCGATGTGGCCACCTGCTTTGAGTACTATGGCGGGCTGGCGACTAAGGTGATGGGCCACGTCAACCCCGTGCCTGACAATGCCCTGAGTTTGTCGCTGAAGGAGCCGGTGGGAGTTGCCGGCCAGATCATTCCGTGGAATTATCCCTTGCTCATGGCAGCCTGGAAGCTGGCGCCTGCCGTGGCCGCGGGTTGCACCTGCGTGCTGAAACCCGCCGAGCAGACTCCACTCACCGTTCTAGAACTGGCGCGCTGGTTTGCCGATGTGGGGTTGCCTCCTGGCGTAGTCAACATCGTCACCGGATTTGGGGAAACCGCGGGCGCGCCCCTGGTCCGTCACCCGGACGTGAACAAGATCGCGTTTACGGGAAGTGCAGCTGTCGGTAAGCTGATTCTCAAATCAGCAGCCGACACCATCAAGCGCGTAACCTTAGAACTCGGCGGCAAGTCGCCCAACATGTTTTTTGCCGATGCCGATTTCGAAGCCGCCATCGATGGAGCGCTGTTCGGCGTGTTTATCAATCAGGGCGAAGTTTGCTCGGCGGGCAGCCGCATCCTCGTGGAACGGCCGATTTATGCGCGCTTCGTGGAGGCCATGACGGAAAAGGTCAAGCGCATCAAGTTAGGCGCGCCGCTCGATCGCGGGACCAAGATGGGCCCGCTGGTCAGCAAGGAGCAGTACGAGCGCGTACGATCTTATCAGGAGTTAGGTAAGCACGAGGCCAAACTTGCGGCGGGCGCCGGACGCCCGGCCGGCCTGGACAAAGGCTACTACGTCGAACCGACTATTTTTTGCGATGTGGACAACAGCGCTCGTATCGCACAGGAAGAAATCTTCGGACCCGTCGCGGCCGTGATTCCGTTTCAGAACGAGGCGGAGGCTATTCGCATTGCGAATGATACCCCGTACGGTCTGGCCGCCGCGGTATGGTCGCGCGACATCTTCAAAGTGTTCCGGGTGGTGAAGGCGTTACGCGCCGGAATTGTATGGGTTAATCACATGCAACCCACCTATGTGGAAGCGCCGTGGGGCGGCTACAAACAATCCGGTTTCGGGCGCGAACTTGGTCCGTGGGGCATCGAGGAATACCTGGAGACCAAGCAGGTCCACATCAATCTGAACGAGCAACCCATCGGCTGGTACTAGATATGTCCACGATTCGCTTACGGACTTCGATTCCCGGTCCGCGTTCACAGGAGTGGCTGCGCCGCCGTGCGAATGCCGTCGCCAGGGGAGTGTCGCAACTTACGCCGGTCTTCATCGAGCGCGCGGATGGGGCCGTGATCGAAGATGTGGATGGCAATCGCTTCATTGATTTCGCGGGCGGGATCGGCTGCCTGAATGCCGGGCATTGCGCGCCGGATGTGGTGGCCGCGCTGCGCCGCCAGATCGAGCGTTTTCTGCACACCTGCTTCATGGTGACTCCGTATGAGAGTTACGTGAAGTTGGCCGAGCGCCTGAACGCGCTTGCGCCTGGGGATTTCCCCAAGAAAACTCTCTTCCTGAGCAGTGGCGCCGAGGCTGTAGAGAACGCCGTCAAAATTGCCCGGGCTTATACGCGGCGGCCGGCTGTGATCTGTTTTGAAGATGCATTTCACGGGCGTACGCTGCTGACGATGTCTCTGACCAGCAAAACGCATCCTTACAAGGCGGGCTTCGAGCCGTTCGCGAGCGACGTTTATCGAATCCCGTTCGCGTATTGTTACCGCTGCTCCTACGGCCTTACGTATCCCTCGTGCGCGATAGCCTGCGCGCATCACTTAGAAGATACGTTCACGCGCATGGTGGCCGCCGAATCGGTGGCTGCGGTGATCGTCGAGCCCGTGCTCGGCGAAGGCGGATTCATCACCCCTCCGCGCGAATTTCTCGGTATCGTTCAGGAGATCTGCCGAGAGCATGGCATCTTGTTCATTGCCGATGAGGTGCAGACGGGCCTCGGACGGACCGGGAAACTATTCGCCTGCGAGCATTACGGCATTGCTCCCGACCTTTTGGTCACCGCCAAGAGCCTCGGCGGCGGATTGCCCTTGGCCGCGGTGACGGGGCGCGCCGAGATCATGGACCACACCGGGCCCGGATCGCTTGGGGGAACGTTCGGCGGGAATCCACTCGCCTGCGAGGCGGCTCTGGCGGTTCTCGATATGATGGAGCGCGAGAGGCTCCCGGAACGCGCCGCGAAATTGGGCGAGCAATTTGCCGCCCGGGCGCGCGCCTGGCGAGAGCGATGGCCGCTCGTTGGCGAGGTTCGCGGACTCGGCGCTATGCAGGCCATCGAACTGGTGCGTTCAGGGGGATCGCGTGAGCCCGCCGACGACGAAACTAAACAGATCGCGCGCTACTGCTACGAGCACGGCCTGATCGTGCTCTCAGCGGGCTCTTACAGCAACGTGATCCGCTTGCTCATGCCGCTCGTGATCACTGACGACCAATTCGAGGAGGCGCTCGCGGTGCTCGAAGCGGCTCTTGAAGCCGTCGCCACTGGGAGCCGTGAGCGCGAGGGAGTGGTGGCTTGAGGGCGAAGGCATCCCCCATCTCCACACGACATGTCTGGGTGAGTTCAGCGTGAGCTTGCCGTAAGGCTTCGTCTCGCGGGTCTTCGTTCTTTCACCACGGGACGATGCCTTCTAACGGGCTTCTTGTTCTGCCGTAACACCTTAGAGATTTCTTTGGTTTGTGTTTTTGGCTCGGCAGAATAGCTCGGGGGTCGCGGCATAGGCGTGCCGTTCATCTCGGCAACGGCTGCCTTTCCGCTCTCCAGAGCCTTGGCCCGGTCCTGACGGCGAATCGCACTTACCATCGCCTTCACGTAAGGAATAGCTCGGCTGATGTTCTCGGAGACCGGAGCGAGCGCTGGCGATTTGCCCTTCGAACCTTCCGTGCGATATCCCTTGTACAACGGTTTGGACATCTGGTGCATTTCGTAAAGGCATTGTTTGCCGGATTCATTCTGCTCGTCCCATCCGGAGCCGTCTGCTGTTTCCAAAGAGTGAAGGATACCCTGTAAGAGGATTTTCGTGCTCTCATACAACATAGTTAAGTCTCACTTTTCTATCGGCCTGAGTGTTGAAACCGGACCTTGAATGTGGGTTAAATCGTTTGATACCTACAGTATAACATACAGTCGCCCCCGGAGCCTAGACCGCCGTTCTTTTCGCCTCGTGGATCTGCTGTAGGCTCCACACGCGGATGGGGTCGCGTTTGCGTGCTGCGATAGCTTCCACGGCGGCCTTGGCGCCGCTCAACGTGGTGATGCACGGCACGCGGAACAGTATGGCGCTGCGCCGGATGGCTTTCTCATCCGAGAATGACAAAGCACCCGTAGCCGTGTAAATCACGAGTTGGATGGCGCCGGCCTTGAGCTGATCGACAGCGTTCGGCCGGCCTTCGTTGACTTTGAAAACCACCTTGCAGCGCAGGCCTGCGGCTTCGAGCGCTGACGCAGTGCCGCGCGTGGCCACCAGGCTGAAACCAAGTTCGGCGAAACGGCGCGCGACCTGCACGGCCTCGGGCTTGTAACGGTCGTTCACGCTGATGAACACCATACCGCCCTCCGGAAGCGGCGTGCCGGCGCTCAATTGCGCTTTGGCGAAGGCTTCGCCGAAGCTCTCACCCACACCCATCACTTCGCCGGTGGAGCGCATCTCGGGGCCGAGCGCGGGATCCGCTCCGGGGAATTTGTTGAACGGAAAAACAGGCGATTTCACGAAGCTCTGCGGCACCGGCAGGCGACCTGAGGACATGCCGTGGGTGAGATGTGTCAGGTCGCGCAGCTTGCCGCCCAGCATCAGGTCTACCGCTACCTTGGGAAGCGGCACTCCCGTGGCCTTGCTCACGTAGGGCACGGTGCGCGAGGCGCGAGGGTTCACTTCCAGGACGTATACGACACTGTCCTTAATGGCGTATTGCACGTTCATGAGACCGACGACTTTGAGCGCCAGAGCCAGGCGCACCGTATAGTCCTCGATAGTGGCAACGTCTTTCGGCGAGAGCGACATCGGCGGGAGGACGCAGGAACTGTCGCCCGAGTGCACCCCGGCTTCCTCGATGTGCTCCATCACGCCGGCGATGAGGACATCTTCGGTATCGGCCAGCGCGTCGACGTCGATTTCCGTGGCGTCTTCCAGGAAGCGGTCGATCAGCACCGGCCGTTCCTGCGAGAAC
>JBGPKX010000006.1:0-37870 GCA_041486185.1 Bryobacteraceae bacterium
AACCACATCCGATTCCGCCGACGCTTCCCGCTGATAGGGTCCGTCCATGGTTGAGATTCATACGCGCGTTCAATGGCAGTTCACCAGCGCTTGTGGTGGTTGCTTGGGCATTTCTATATCTGCCCCGGCCCTTCATGCTCGGCCTCTATTCGGACGATTGGTGGTCGCTGGTTGAGCCGATCCACGGAACCGCGCCGTTTTCGCTGGACAGGCTGATCCAATTTGTTGGTGTCAACACCGGTTACGCTTCGCGACCGGTTCTCGGGCTCTTCGCTTTTCTAATGAGCTCGCTTTTGGGCTCGTCCGCGATCGGCTTTCAGTGGGCTTCCGGTGTGTTGGTCTTGCTCGCTGCACTGTCTCTCCGATCGTGGCTTCGCCGCCTGCTCCCAGAATCTCCGGCATACTACGGCCTTGCGGCGGATTGGGCGACGATCTTCTGGATGGTGATGCCCTGGATGGTAGCCGTTACCGCCTGGCCGGTGATGAGTCACACGATCCTCGCCCAGATCTTCTTCACAGAGGCCGCCCGGATGCTTCCGCTCCGCGGCCCCCTGACCACCAAGGTTGCCCTTCGATTTACTTTTCTCCTGATTGCCTCGGCGTTGAGCTATGAGGCCTTCTATTTTCAAATCTTCCCGGTGATTGCGCTATGTGCGTTGTCGCCGCTAAGTGGCAACCGGGATAAGCGTACTATCATTGGGCTCGCATCACTTTCCTGTCTGGCTCAAGCGTTCCAGGTTGTGTTGAATAGATACATTGCGCGCCTGAATCCAGCCTCTTCCAAGACGTTCAATCCCCACTGGAAATCGACCTTCTTATCGAATCTTCACGCTCTACTAGGCCTTAAAGACGGCCTGAGGGAATACGGTTCGCTCTGGTTGAGTCTTTGCCTGTTGTTCGCAGCCTGCGCCACATGCCTCGTAGTTATCGGCTTCATTCGCAGGACGCACCGTACCCTTGTGTGCCACATCACTCTGATTGAGCTCATGGCTATCACCGGCCTCGTCATCTCGGCATTGATTTATTCGGTTGCGGGATATGGATTCACGTTTACTGGGATGCAGGCCCGCACTCTCTTCTCTCCCTCGTGGTCTCTGACGATTGGCTTCTTTGGGTTGCTGGTTTGTTTTTTCGTTCAGGGAAACGTCATTTTGAGAAGCGGGCTGGTACTATCCGCGGTCGGGATCGTACTCGCGATGGCGGCGGCTCAACACGCTATCGTCGAGGAGTGGGCGCATGTCTGGCTGCAGGAGCGCAACGTTCTCGCGGCAACGCCGATTGCGGAGATCCGCCAGCTTCCTCGGGATTCGGCGATTCTCTATGTCGGACCGTCGTATTACAGAGATATCGTCGTCTTCGGCGCCAGTTGGGACCTCACGGCAGCGGCCTTCGCCATGCCGGGGCTGAGCGAAAACAGAAGACCTCATCAGGGACTGACGACGATCTATCCAGCCACCAAGCTGTACAAATGGGATTGGGACGGATCGTACCTGAGACAAAATTGTCCAGGATACTGGATCCAGAAGTATCCTGCAAAACATTTGTACGTCTGGGACTATACGAAATCGCATTTCTACGAGGTCCCGCCGCAATTTGCGTGGCCACCGCCCTGAAATCAGACGGCAGCGGTAAGAGAGTAACGAGACGAGCCATGCCAGATAATAGGGATATGCCGCGGATTACCGAACTGGATGTCAACGGGATCAGCCGCCGCGTGAAGGCCAGCCCCGAGCGGAGCCTGCTGAGCGTTCTGCGGGACGATCTGGATCTGACGGGCGCGAAATATGGCTGTGGCGAAGGGCAGTGCGGCGCATGCACGGTGCTGCTGGATGGCGAAGCCGTGCGGTCCTGCATCACGCCGGTTTCGCAAGCCGCTGGGAAACGCATCATCACGATTGAAGGGCTGGAGCGCGAAGGCCAACTGCATCCCTTGCAGGAGGCGTTTATCGAAACCGGCGCGATGCAATGCGGTTATTGCACACCCGGCATGATCATGAGCGGCGTTTCGCTGCTTGGCAGGAACGCCAGGCCGAGCGACGCCGAAATCGTCCATGGCATGCAGGGCAATATTTGCCGCTGCGGGACGTATCCGCGGATTGTGGCGGCGGTGCGCATGGCGTCGCTTGGTACGAAGAGCACGCGGAGGCCGTCATGACCGCTGAACTTACGCGGCGGGATTTCTTGACGGCTCTCGGCGGCGGCATGGTGGTGCTGTGCCTGGCCGAAGCCGCCGATGCCCAGGAGTCCGGCCGCCGCGCGCATAGCGGCGACGCCCACCCGCGCGAGATTTCAGCGTGGCTGCACGTCGGCGAGGACGGAGCGGTCACGGTCTACACCGGAAAGACGGAAGTAGGCCAAAATATCCGGACATCGCTGACGCAAGCCGTGGCTGAGGAGCTGCACGCGCCGGTTTCGAGCATCCGGCTGTTGATGGCCGATACCGATCTGACGCCCTACGATATGGGCACGTTCGGGAGCCGCACGACGCCCAGCATGGCGCCTGAACTCCGCAAAGCAGCGGCGGCGGCGCGCCAGGCGCTCATCGGGATCGCCGCGGCGAAATGGAAGGTGGACAAGAGCGCCGTGCAGGTGTCGGAGGGCAAGGTGTTTTGCGCGGGTCATTCGGCCGGGTTTGGCGAGCTGACGCGCGGCCAGCAGCTTGTCGAGACTATCGGTTCCGAGCTGACGCTCACGCCGGCTGCTGAATGGAAAGTCGCGGGGCGCTCCATTCCGAAGGTAAACGCGCGCGACTTCGTTACCGGCAAACATCGCTACACGCCCGATTTGAAGCGGCCGGACATGCTGTATGGAAAGGTGCTGCGCCCAACGGCGTTCGGCGCGAAGCTCGCGAGCTTTGACGATTCCGCCGTGCGTCAGATGCCGGGTGTGACGGTGGTGCGCGAAGGCGATTTCGCGGCGGTGGCGGCGCCGGACGCAGCGTCGGCTGAGCGAGCGCTCGCCGCGCTTCAAGGGCAGTGGAAAGCAGAACCGCAGCCCTCGGACCGTGAGTTGTTCGCTTACTTCAAGACGAATGCCGAGCCGGCTGAAGACCGGCAGACACGCGGCTCGATCGAACACGGCATGGCGGAGGCCGATCGCAAGCTGTCCGAGACCTACAGCGTGGCCTACATTGCGCACGTGCCGCTCGAGCCAAGAGCGGCGCTGGCTGAATGGAACGGAGAGAAGCTGACGGTCTGGACCGGAACGCAGCGGCCTTTCGGCGTGCGCAGCGAACTAGCCGCGGCGTTGAATATTCCCGAAGAGCGCGTGCGCGTGATCGTGCCCGATACCGGCTCCGGTTACGGCGGCAAGCATAGTGGCGAAGCCGCCCTCGAGGCTGCGCGGCTGGCTAAAGCTGCGGGTAAGCCGGTGCAGGTCGTCTGGACGCGCGAGGAGGAATTCACCTGGGCTTACTTGCGCCCGGCGGGCGTGATCGAAATATCGAGTGGCGCGCGGAATGACGGCACGATCACCGCCTGGGAATTTCACAATTACAACTCCGGCTCCTCCGCCATTCAGGGAACGTACGAAATCCCGAACCAGCGCATCGCATTTCACCCGGCGAAGACGCCGCTGCGCCAGGGCTCTTACCGCGGCCTCGCGGCTACCGCCAATCACTTTGCGCGCGAGAGCCACATCGACGAAATGGCACATGCTCTTGGTATCGATCCGCTCGAGTTCCGGCTGCGCAATCTCAAAAACGAGCGCCAGCGCGCGGTGCTCGTGGCGGCGGCGGAAAAATTCGGCTGGGGGAAGCAAAAAGTCGCCCAAGGACACGGCTGCGGATTGTCGCTGGGCTTCGAAAAAGGCAGCTACCTGGCGACGTGCGCCGAGGTGTCGGTGGAAGGCGGCCGCCCGAAGATCGTGCGCGTGGTAGAGGCGTTCGAATGCGGCGCCGTGGTGAATCCGGATCACCTGCGCAACCAGGTGGAAGGCGCAATTGTGATGGCCATCGGCGGCGCGCTGTTCGAGCAGATACGCTTCGACAACGGAAGAATTCTCAACCCCAAGCTGTCGCAATACCGCGTTCCGCGATTCGCCGATGTGCCCATGATTGAAACCGTGCTGGTGAATCGCAAGGATTTGCCATCGGCGGGCGCGGGCGAAACCCCGATTGTGGGGCCGGCTCCGGCGGTGGCGAATGCCATCTTTCGCGCTACCGGCAAGCGGTTGCGGTCCATGCCGCTTACGCTCTGAGTAGCCCCTGTTCTCGCGGACCGCAATGAGTTAAGAACTGTGTGGCGCTCCCCCGAGCCGTGTGGGTCCCTGGACCCGCTGGAATGCCGACGAGGGCGTCGGCTGTGGAGGAGGGCGTCGGCCCCACTTTCGTAGGAGGGGAGATAAGTGCTGGTGGCGCAGGGACTTACACGACAGGTCGCTTACGCGACAATATTATTCTCAAAATAGCCACATTCAGG
This sequence comes from Bryobacteraceae bacterium, assembly GCA_041486185.1. Classification (GTDB taxonomy): domain Bacteria; phylum Acidobacteriota; class Terriglobia; order Bryobacterales; family Bryobacteraceae; genus QHXW01. The sequence goes on from JBGPKX010000006.1 coordinate 4,419, forward strand.
CCGATATGGACAAGTGGGAGGGTTTAAACCCAATGGTCAGCGGTGTCAGCAGCACGAACCTGGTAGCCCTGGCGTACCAGTCTCATAGCGCGCCTCCAGCTCCGGCAAAGCCGGCCGCTCGGCAATCAGCCCAAACCGAGGATACAGTGCACCTGAGCGCTGCTGCCAAGGCTGCTTCAGGCGATGCCGATCACGACGGCGACAGCAAGTAGCAATCCCATGCTCTCATTGCAGAGTCTCAGCGGCCGGGGCTGAGATTCCGCAGCGAGCCAAATATCTTGCAACCGGCCAAGGACATTGACTAGGAACCGCGCAACCATAACTGCACATTTTGGGGGCGTTGGCGCACGCACTCGTGCGTGCTGCGTCGCTGAGCGCGCGCAAGGGCTCCCCATCCACTAACTCCGAAACCATGTATCCGAAGCCCTCCTGCTCGCCGACGTCGTACACGGCCACTATGTTTGGATGATTTAACGCGCCAACTGTGCGGGCTTCAGCTTCAAAGCGCTGGCGACCGCCGGGGTCGCTGGCGAATTCCGAAGGTAGCACCTTCAGGGCTACAGATCGGCCCAGGCGCGCGTCTCTGGCGCGCCAGACTTCGCCCATGCCGCCTTCGCCAAGCTTGTCGACGATTTCGTAGTTGCCGAGCTTTTGGCCCTTCAGCAGCGGGAACTATAACACGGGTACCAGAAAGCGCCTGCGCTACTTCTTCAAGCTCCCGACTAACGTGAATACGGCTTCGTCAGGGAGGTCGAGCTCGACGGTTCCGTTGACCGCCGGGAAGGTGCCGGTCTTGACGCAATCCAAGACACGGCTGGTCACGTACAAATCCCACGACCCAACGGCTGCGGCTTCGCGGGGCAGCGCGACCTCTACGCGCTTGGGACCGCCTTCCTTGACGCCGACTACCACCAGCGTGCCGGCGGCTGCGTCGTGGAAGGCCGAAACGGTCAACCCCATGGTGTTGCTGGCGGTGACGACGCCGATGCGCTGCGCGCCGGGCGTCACGAAATGATAGAGCTGGCGCGTGGCATAGTAACGCTTCTTGGGCGCGTAAATGTGATCGGCGCTGCGGAACAGGCCATAGAAGCACAGGCGGCGGGCGCACTCTTCGTAATCGTCGAAGGCATCGAAGAAGAACAGCGCGCTCGCGCCCTGGTTGAGCGCGGTTAGCGCGCGGCGATTTGACGCCAGCGAATAATTCTTCCATTCGTTGTCGGAGGTTTTGTCGCGGTCGTTCAAGTCGCCGTACTCGGTGAGCCAGACGGGCACGTGCGCGTAGCGGCTGGCTTTGACGCGCTCGACGTTCGGGCCCACGGAGTTTTCGCCATACGTGTGCAGCGCAAAGGCGCCCACCTGTTTCATCAACTCCGCATCACCAAGGATGGGGCTGACGTAGTCGTTGGTGATGATGGCCTGATCGGCAGGCGTCAGCTTGATGTCGCCGAGCCCTTCTTTCTTCAGGCGGCGCGCCACCGCCGCCAGCACCTGGGGAGCCTCTTCGGGATCGACGCGCGGGCCTTCGGGCGGATAGCAGTCGGTCTCGTTGAACGGGCTGAAGTATTCGAAATCGACTCCCGCTTTCGTTCGCGCGTACATCACCATGGAGACCACCATTTCGGCGAATTCGTCGTACATGGCGGGCTTGAGCCGGCGCTGTTTGCTGTCAGTCTGGCAGACTTTATGCTTGGGCGGGGTCCACTGGTCATCGAGCATCCAATCGGGTACCGGGCCCATAAGGCCGATAACCGGACGAATGCCGCGCGAATTCAGAAAACGCAGACCGTTCCAGGTGGCTTCGAAGATGGGCGACGAGTAGCGGTCGTTGTAATACTCCCAGTTCATGACATTGGGATCGTCGTTGTCGTTGGTTTCTTCCCAATTGCTGTAGACCAGGTAGGGCACCACGCGAAACATGGTGGCGCCGAGGTCTTTGATCAGCATGTCGAACATGGGCTTCTGGTCGTCACGAAAGTACGGCCCGGTGTAGTTGACGCCGAAGCCCTGGATGAACTGGAAACGCTCGGACGGTTGCAAGGTGATGCGCGCACGGTCGGGGGCGGCTTGCGCGTGCAGCGTTACCGTGGCGAATGCAGCGAGCAGGAAGCATACCCATCCGCTTGCGGTCGTGCTTCGGAATCGGAGTGTTTCGGAAGAAGGCGGCATCAGTCCTTTACACTGACGCACCCGCGCGGGAGAGTCAACAGCGCGTCTCTGGCCGCTTGGTCCAACCAACTATGATGGCTGGATGGGGTTGACGGCACGGATTCTTGGGTTGTGCTGCGTGCTGGGTCTTCCTGTTACGCGAATGCCCGCCCAGGAAGTGGGAGCCCCGGTGCGCACAGCGCCGTCGAATAGTGGTCCGGCGCCATCCGAAGTGTTGAATCGCCGGCTGCCGCGCTGGATCCGCCTGAACGGCGGCGAGCGACTGCGCATGGAAGGCTTCACCGGCGAGAGTTTCCGAACCGACTCGAGCGATCTGTACCTGTTGAGCCGCTTTCGGTTCGAGATGGAGCTGATCCCGGTCTCCTTCTTGAAGTTTCGTATCCAGACGCAAGATGCACGAGTCTGGTGGAAGAACCAGACACCATATGCACCGCCGTATCAGGACACCTGGGATTTGCGGCTGGCCTACGTGGAGTTGGGCAACAGCGACAAGAGTTCGGGCCTGCGGGTCGGGCGCCAGGAACTGATCCTGGGCAATGAGCGGCTGGTGGGGGCGAGCACCTGGTCCAACGCTTCCCGCAGTTTTGACGCCGTGCGAGCGACGCTGCAAGACGGCAGATACCGTCTGGACGCATTCGCGGCTTCCGTGGTTCATTTGCATGACGGCGAAGTCGGCAAACGTCTCGCGGGTGACAATCTGCACGGCCTCTACGGCCAGATCAAAAACCTACTGCCTGGTGCGACAGTCGAGCCATATTTGTTTTGGCGGCTGGCTCCGCAGATCAAGACGGAAGAAGGCCAGATCAGTCACCTGAACTCGAAGACGCTGGGAATCCGCTGGAAGGGCGAGGCGGGCAAGGGTTTCGATTACGGAAGCGACATCATCAGGCAAATCGGGAGCGTGGGGACGGATCGGATCAGCGCGTGGGCCAGCCACTCGGTGTTCGGGTACACCGAACGCTCACTCTCCTTCCAGCCGCATTTCGTGAGCGAATACAACTACGCATCCGGCGACCACGACCGGCAAGACGGCCGGCGGGGCACTTTCGATCAGCTCTATCCGACGGTTCACGATAAGTATGGGCTAGCGGACCAGTTCGGGTGGAAGAACATCCACCATGCGCGCTCCGGGATCGAGTTCCAGCCGCGGTCCAAGATCATGGTCAGCGGCAAGTACAGCGCGTTCTGGCTGGCGGACGCGCACGATGCCCTGTATTCCTCTCTCAGCGTGCCCATCGCGCAAAAGCAGGACGGATCGGCGGGCCGGTTCGTGGGCCAGGAGCTCGATGCCAGCGCGCTTTACTCACCATTCAAACACGTGCAATACGGCGCGGGCTTCAGTCACATCGTGCCAGGAACATTTTTGAAGCGCGCAGCGCCCGGAAAAAGCCTCAACTATGCATACTTGCTGGTGAGCTATGCATTCTGAAGGTTCCGTTGGGGCCGCCGCCTCGGGCTATGTCATTCGGAATAGAATATGCTCAGTACAGTGACCCAGGACCGCGTCGGGAGGCGTAGTTATGCGCGCATTGGTCGTCCTTGCCTGCTTGCAAGCTCTTTCACTTGAATCGACTCTCACGTTTGCCCAGACTGCTCTAACTCTGCCGGGCTGCGAGCCTGCCGAAGAAGTCCGCAGCGTTCTCCAAGAAAAACTCAACGGGAACGAATTCGACAGGCTCAAGTTCACCGAACAGATGGCGCGACGCCGCGACGTGCTGGGTGATCTGATCGCGAAATATCCGCGGGAGGTGGAGCCTCATCGGGAGCTCATTCAAGCCACGCGCTGGTGGGACGAGGACCGATTTCCGGCGCTGCGCGACCAGTACCGTAAGCAGGCTGCGCAACATCCGGACGATCCGCTGGCGTTGTACCTGGCGGGTGTAGCGCTGATTGGAAAAGATTCGCCGCAGCGGGTCCGGCTGCTGGAGGAGGCCAAGGCCAAAACTCCGAAATTTCCCTGGCCGGCGCTCGAACTCGCATTTTTTTACTCCGGCGGGAAAAGGGCGGATAAGCAAGAGGCATCCGCCAACATTGCCGCATTTTTCAACGCCTGCCCCGATTCGACGGATCGCCAGGCCCAGCGCCTCCTTGCCAAAGCCGGGAGCACGGAGCTGCAAATGAAAGTTGCGGCCGCTTTGCGCGCGCGGCTGTCGAAAGAAACGTCGCGCGCACGGCTGAAGGAATACGAGACTCTGTGGGGACTGGAATTCCGCACGCGGCCTCCCCAGGAGCACGACGCGCTGCGCAAGCAGCTCAGTGCGGACCTGAAGCGGCTGGAGTCGCTGCATCCCCAGCCGGATGCCGAATGGCTGATATTTCTGCGGAACGGCTACAAACAGAGTGGCGTGTCACCCGAAGCACTCAAGACCTTGGAGGACCGGATTGCCTCTGCGTTCCCGACCTCGCCAGAGGCTTTTCGTATCGCGCGAGAGCGCTGGCGGAAGGACCGCAAAGAACCCGAAGACCACAAAGACGCCGTGGCCTGGGTCGAGTACACGAAGCGATACCAGGAAGCAGCGAAGCGCTGGATGGCGCAATTCAGCGAGCCGTACATGGGGGCGGCCGACTCGTGGTACTCCGCCATCGGCGATGACGATTCGATCTCAGAAACAGATGGCATTTTCGCCATGGAAGGTTTTCTCGTGGCGGCCAACGAGTACGGGCAGCCTTCCCCGTGGGATTACATGGAAGCCGCGGAGTTCCTCGCGAACCACAAGTGGCAGCCCGGGCGTGCGCTGGTTCTGCTGCGCAAGGCCCAACTCCTGTTAGCCAAGAGTCACGAACAGGAGAGCGACAATCGCACACCTGAAGAGGTAGAGGAAGCGGCGAGCGGCCAGGTATTCGAGAACCAATATCTCGCTGGGCTGATGCTGCGGGCTGCCCGACTGGCCGGCAAGGTGGATAAAGTCAAAACTCTACGGGCGTCCATCGAGGGCCCGCCGCCCAAGCAGAAGAAGTATGAGTCGGAGTACTGGCTGAACCGCGCCCGCCTGGCGGCGCTCGACGGCCTCAAGACGGACGCGCTGACGTATTATCAGGCGGCCATGCGCACGCGCATGGAGCCCGCGCGACACCGCCGCGGAAAGCTGCACGACGACCTCACCGAGGAATCCCGCGCGCTATGGAAAGAAGCGGGCGGCACGGAGATGGCCTGGATAATCTGGAGCCAGCCGCCCGCCGCCAAGGGCCAGGAACTGGCCGAAGGCCGTTGGGAGAAGGCCGAGAAACCGCTGCCGCCTTTCGAACTGGCCGATCTTTCCGGCAGAACCTGGCGGCTCAAGAGTCTGGAGGGCAAGTCGGTATTGATCAACGTCTGGGCCACCTGGTGCGGGCCGTGCCAATCGGAGCAGCCCAAACTGCAAAAACTCTACGAACAGGTGAAGGACCGCAGCGACGTCCAGATCCTCACCTTCAACATCGATGAAGACGCGGGCCTGGTGGCGCCGTACCTGAAGGAGAAGGGCTACTCGTTCCCGGTGGTCGTGGCGTACAATTACGTGCAGAGCCTGCTTGACTCGATCGGCATCCCGCAGAACTGGATCGTCGACCCGAAGGGCGCGTGGCGCTGGACGCAATTGGGGTTTGATTCCGCGGAGACCGACTGGCCGCAGAGTATGCTCCAGCGGCTCGAATCGGTGAAGAACTAATGTATTCCGTACAGGTAAGAGCTATGCTTCGCACCGCTGTCCTATTCGTCCTTGCCGTCCCCGCCTTCTGCGGAGACTGGAATCCAAAGTTGGCGGCTCAGTATCTCGATTCCCGCGAGAAAGCGTGGTTCGCCTGGCCGCCGGCAACGGCTTCAGGAACTCCGTGCGTGTCGTGTCACACAACCGTGCCCTACCTGCTGGCCCGGCCTGCGCTGCGGCGCGCGCTCGGTGAGAGTGGACGCACGGCATACGAGGCGGGATTGCTGGACGGCGTGAGAGCGAGGGTCGCGAAGACCGACGCGAACGATCTGTTTTCGGGCCTCAACGAGAAAAAGCTCCTGGCTCAGCAGGTATTGGGGGCGGAAACCGTGCTGGCAGCGCTGGTTCTGGTGCTCGACGACGCCGGGCGCGGTAGCGCTCTGAGCCCCGAAGCTGAGAAGGCGCTCAAGCGCATGTGGTCGCTGCAGATCCGCACGGGAACCGCCAAGGGTGCCTGGCTTTGGTCGGACTTCGACCTGGATCCGTGGGAAACGCCCGACGCCGCATTCTTCGGCGCCGCGCTTGGGGCGCTGGCCACGGGCGCTACCCCGGCCGAATATCAGGCCCGGCCGGAGATTCAGGCGAATGTCGCGGAATTGAAAGATTATCTGCACAGCACGCAGAAGACGCAGCCGCTGCACAACCGGCTGATCCTGCTGTGGGCGTCGAGCAGGCTGCACGATCTGCTGCCCGAAACCGGCCGGCAAGCCATTCTCGAAGAGGTGTGGCGAAAGCAGGAAGTGGACGGCGGCTGGACCCTGCAATCGCTGGGCGCTTGGAAGAAGCGCGCCGATGCCCCGCCGGCCGAGGGTTCGAACGGCTATGCCACCGGCCTGGCAGCATTCACTTTGCAGCGGGCTGGAGTTCCTGGCTCAGATACCAGACTGGCCCGGAGTCTCGCCTGGCTCAAAACACACCAGGACCCCGAGTCCGGTTTTTGGAGCGCGGAGTCGATGAACCATCGCCACGAGGCCGGTTCGATGCCGGCGCTATTCATGCGGGACGCCGCGACGAGTTACGCCACGCTGGCTCTCGTGGAGAGCGGACGTTAGAGTGACTTCAGTCAAGTTTCCCGGTCGTAACGCATATTCATGCGCAGTTTGCAGCAGTCGAGCGCGGCACACACGAGCGCCCCATCATTCGGCGAAGATATAAGTAGCGGAACCGAACAAGACATCACAGGAGAAGACTCATGTACGCCATTCGGAGTGGCGTTGGCATCAGGGAAAAACTGGCCGCACGTCTGACAGAGGCGCGGGCGCAGACGGATGCTCTTTTCGAAGTGGTGAAGCCCGATTCTTTCTATGAGAGGCCCATTCCGGAAAGGCACCGCATCGTTTTTTACCTGGGACATCTCGAGGCATTCGACTGGAACTTGCTTCGGGAGCGCCTGCTGAATGTCAAATCTTTCCAGCCGGAACTCGACCGCTTGTTCGCTTTTGGAATCGATCCTGTTGACGGAGGCCTGCCGTCCGACAAACCTGCTGACTGGCCACCCCTGGCGGAAGTCCACCGCTATGTCAGCCGTATCCGGCAATCCGTGGACAGCGGGCTGGAAACGGCGTTCCGTACCAATTCCTGGCTCGACGTTGAAAAGGAAGATTTCTCCCCCGGCGTGCTGCTGAATGTGGCGATCGAGCACCGGCTGATGCATGCGGAAACGCTGGCCTATATGCTTCACCGCCTGCCGCTCGAAAGGAAGCTGCGTGGACCGAGTGCCCCAGCCGTGATGGCTCGTCCGATTGTGCCCGCCACGGTGGAGATTCCTACGGGTCACGTAACTCTCGGGCTTTCGCACTGCGATCGTGATGCGTTCGGTTGGGACAACGAATATGAAGCTCACCGGGTCGCGGTGCCGCCATTTGCCATAGAACGCTACAAAGTGACTAACGGTCAGTATCTCGAGTTCATAAGCGCGGGCGGCTACGAAAACCGTACGTTCTGGTCGGAGGGTGACTGGAACTGGAAAGCGAAGAACAACATCACCCATCCCGCGTTCTGGAGCCGCATCCACGAGCGCTGGCATTACCGCACCATGTTTAACGAGATCCCACTCCCGCTCGACTGGCCCGTCTACGTGAGCCACGCTGAGGCCAGCGCTTACGCGCGATGGGCCGGGAAAGCTTTGCTAACCGAAGCGCAATGGCAGCGCGCCGCTTACGGTACGCCGCAAGGTCCCGAAAGAATGTACCCGTGGGGCGATGAACTGCCTACGCTCGCGAATGGGAATTTTGACTTCCAGAGCTGGGACCCGGCTCCCGTCGGCGCATTTGCCCAGAACCAGAGCGCTTTCGGTGTTGCGGGCATGCTGGGGAACGGTTGGGAGTGGACCGCGAGCGTGTTTCAGCCTTTCTCCGGTTTCCGGCCTTTTTCCTTTTACCCGGGGTACTCCACCGATTTCTTCGATGGCCACCATTACGTGGCGAAGGGCGGCTCGGCCCGCACGGCGGCGTGCCTGCTTCGGCGAAGTTTCCGCAATTGGTTCCAACCGCACTATCCGTACGTCTATGCGGGGTTTCGCTGCGTGAGCGAATGATTCACCCGTCAGCAATACTCGTCCCTACACTTTGCGATTTGTCCCTCGTAGCCGGGGTTCGTCACAACCGCTCCCTTTGGTCACGGCTCTGAATGGGCACTTTGTGTTTACAGCCACTTACGGAGCCGCAACTGCAAGGAGCGGTCTTCGTGACGAACTTCGGGTAGCGCAGGATCGCGCGCAGTTTGCGGGAGCCTGCGGCTTTTCTGTCCGCTAGAGCCAACAAGCCCCAGAGGCTGGGTAGCCCTGCGCTACAGATGCACTAGAGCGGTTTCAATTCTCCCAACATCGTAGGAATCAGCTCCGCAACCGTCGGATGAATATGTACCGCGCGCTGGATGACGCTATATGGGGCCTTGGCGTACATCACATCCAAAATGCAGTGAATGGCTTCGTCGCCGCCGACTCCCAGGATGGCCGCGCCCAGGATTTCATGCGTCTGCGCATCCACAAGTATTTTCATGAATCCGTTGGTTTCACCCTTCTCCACTGCACGGCTGACGCGAGTCATGGGCCGCTGTCCGATGAGCGCCGGCCGGCCCGATTTCCGCACGTCGGCTTCTGTCATGCCGGCTCTGCCCAGCGGGGGGTCGATGTACACCGCGTAGGTCACGATGCGGTCGCTGACGCGGCGCGGGTCCTGATCCAGCAGGTTTGCAGCGACAATTTCGAAATCGTTGTAGGACGTATGCGTGAATGCCCCTTTGCCGTTGCAGTCGCCGAGCGCCCAGATGCCGGGCACGTTCGTGCGCAACTGGTCGTCGACCGGGATGTACCCGTGTTTATCCACGGAGATGCCGGCTTTTTCAAGACCAAGATCATCCGTGTTGGGGCGGTGCCCAACCGCGAGCAACACGTGGGAGCCGCTCACCTCCGGGCTGCCGTCGGTGCAGTCGACGCGGACCGTCACGTCAGCGCCCTGCATGGCCAAGGCAATGCACTCCGCATGCAAGCGTACGCCGATACCCTCCTGCTCCAGAATGTCCTTGATAGCCGCCGAAATGTCCTCGTCTTCCCGCTGCATCAGGCGCGGTCCTCTTTCGACGACCGTAACTTCACTGCCGAAACGCCGGTACATCTGCGCGAATTCCAGGCCGACGTAACTGCCCCCCACGACCAGCAGATGGCGAGGGAGGAAATCGATGTCCATCATCGAGTCATTGGTGAGGTAGTGTACCTGGTCGAGGCCGGGCATCGGCGGCACTGCGGGGCGAGTGCCGGTGTTGATGAAGATCCGGTCCGCCGTCAGGCGAGTCGTCCCAACGCTGACTTCACGAGGAGACTCAAACCGGGCATGCCCTGCGAACACCGTGCAGTTGGTCATGCCTCTGAGCCATTTTTCAATGCCACTGCTGGACCGTCCGACAATGGCATCTTTCCGGGCCTTGACCTGCTTCATGTCCACACTGACCGCGCCGCCAATCGACACGCCGAAATCCGCAGCCCGGCGCGCCAAGTGTGCTGCATAAGCGCTCGCCACCATGGTTTTGGTGGGCGTGCAGCCGGTATTGACGCAGGTGCCGCCGAACCGGCCGCGTTCGATGATGGCCACCTTCATCCCGGCAACCGCCAGGCGCGCAGCCAAGGGTGGCCCGGCTTGTCCAGTTCCGATGATGATGGCATCGAATGCAGTAGTCATGACTCCTCCTTACAAGGGCTCTGGACTGAACATCCCACCTTATGACAGATCCGGCGGACCGCATGATCCGTATGCCAAATCTAGTGCGGGGCTTCGCTGCCTTAGCCGAAGTTCGTCACGAAGACCGCTCCTTGCAGTCGCGGCTCCGTAAGTGGCTGTAAACACAAAGTGCCCATTCAGAGCCGTGACCAAAGGGAGCGTTTGTGACGAACCCCGGTTAGCGATGGATTCGCCCCGTTGCACAATAGGTGGAGAGCGGCCATGTTCAGCCCTTCCACTTTGACGCAGCTCAAGCAAGCCGCTGCCGAATCAGCAGTCGCCCAGGTGATGGACGGGATGATCGTCGGCCTGGGCACGGGTTCCACTGCGTCGTTCGCGCTGGATGCTCTTGGAAAGCGCGTAAAGCAAGGGCTGCGCATTGTCGGTATTTCTACGTCGGCGAAAACAGCCGAGCAGGCGCACCGCCTGGGGATTCCACTCTCCACACTCGCCGACCACGCTCAAATCGATCTCACGATCGACGGCGCCGATGAGGTCGAACGGGGCACGCTCAATCTGATCAAAGGGCACGGCGGAGCGCTGTTGCGGGAGAAGATCGTGGCCACTGCGAGCGCGCGGCTGGTCATCGTTGTTGACGAGACCAAGCTGGTCGACCGGCTGGGTGCCCGCTTCGCCGTACCTGCCGAGGTCGTCCCTTTCGGCTGGCAAGTGACCGCAAAGAAGCTGGCACTATTGGGAGCGAATCCGTCCCTCCGGCGGCGTGCCGATGGCGAGCCGTTCATCACCGATGGCGGCAACTACATTCTGGACTGCTCGTTTGGAGCTATTTCATCGCCGGCAGATCTGGAAAAGCAGTTGGATAGCGTTGTTGGCCTGGTGGAGCACGGATTGTTTATCGGATTGACATCCCAGGTGATCGTGGGTGGAGCGGAGGGCGTCACGGTGCTCCAGCGGGACGCGCGCTAGCAAGGCGAGGGGAGCCTGCCCCCATACTGTGCGATTTGGGCTCAAGACTGGGCGCGGCTGGCAACGCCGCTCATGACTTCTCCCACGATGGACTGCGCATCCTCCTGGATGCGGCGCAGATGCTCGATGCCGCGGAAACTCTCGGCGTAAATCTTGTAGACGTCTTCGGTGCCGGACGGCCGCGCGGCGAACCATCCGTTCTCCGCTATCACTTTCACGCCGCCGATCGGACTGCCGTCGCCTGGCGCGGAAGTCAGGACCTCCCGGATTTTTTCGCCGGCAAGCTCGGAAGCGGAGATATCTTTCGACGACAGCCTGGCCAGCACCGCGCGTTGCTCCACCGTGGCTGGTGCGTCGATGCGCTCGTATACGGGAGCTCCATTCTGGCGGGCCAGTTCAGCGTAGATTTCTCCCGGATCGCGGCCGGTTTTTGCCGTGATCTCGGCCGAAAGTAGTGCCGCGATCAAGCCGTCTTTGTCCGTGCTCCAGACGGCGCCATCGCGGCCCAGGAAGGACGCCCCGGCACTCTCTTCGCCCGCGAAGCCCAGCCATCCGCCGAGAAGTCCGTCGACGAACCACTTGAAGCCAACCGGCACTTCGTAGAGCTTGCGATTCAGCTTGCTCGCGATGCGGTCGATGATGCTGCTGCTCACAATGGTTTTTCCGACCGCCACGTTGTCGCGCCAGGCCTGACGATGGGTGAACAGGTACTGGGTGCAGACGGCAAGATAGTCGTTGGGACGAAGCAGGCCGGCGCTCTTGGTGACGATGCCGTGCCGGTCGTGGTCCGTGTCGCACGCGAATGCGACGTCGAACTTGTCCTTAAGCCCAATCAGGCTGCGCATCGCGTACGGCGACGAGGGGTCCATGCGGATTCGGCCATCCCAATCCAGAGTCATGAACCGGAAGGTGGGGTCGACGGCTTCGTTCACCACCGTGAGATTCAGCCCATAGCGCTCGGCAATGGCATGCCAGTAGTGGACCCCGGCGCCACCCAGCGGGTCGACGCCGAGCTTGAGCCGGCCGTCGCGGATCACATCCATATCGATGACGTTTTTCAGATCCTGGACGTACTCCGTCACGAAGTCATGGTAATGGGTTGTGGCCGCGCGCATGGCTTGATCGAACAGCATACGCTTCACGCCGTTCAAGCCGCTCTTCAGAATCTCGTTCGCTTTGTCCTGGATGAATGAAGTAATCCGGCTCTCCGCCGGCCCGCCGTGCGGGGGATTGTATTTGAATCCGCCGTCTTCGGGAGGATTGTGCGAAGGCGTGATGACGACGCCGTCGGCCAATCCGCTCTTCCTGCCGCGGTTGTAATTCAGGATGGAATGCGAGATGGCGGGAGTGGGCGTGTAATCGCGGTCTTGGGCGATCATGACCTCGACGCCATTAGCCGCCAGAACCTCGAGGGCGCTGGCGAAGGCCGGCTCGGAGAGTGCATGTGTGTCTATACCGAGGAAGAGCGGACCGTCGATATGTTCTTGCTGGCGATGGATACAGATGGCTTGCGAAATCGCCAGGATGTGCCATTCATTGAAGGCCCCATCGAAGGCTGAGCCGCGGTGGCCCGACGTGCCGAAGGAAACACGCTGTGCAGCCACCTGAGGGTCGGGTCGCTCCGCATAGTACGCCGTCACCAGCCGAGGCACGTTGACGAGGTTGGATGGGTCCGCGGGCCGTCCGGCCATGGGACTGATAGCCATTGTCAGCTCCTTTTTCTGCTCTCAGACATCATGGCGCAATCTTTGGGGTGATGGCGCGTCAGGCCTTGGCGCCAGATAGGTCGGGCCGTTCCGTGTAGGGCTTGTCTCCTGGGCCGGGTAGTGGCGCCTTGCGGCGCGCGCTTTCCTCCTCCGCAAGCAGGACCGCCTGGTTCGCATAAGCGTAGATCGTGTGGGCGCGATGCATCATCAAGCCGCCGGTGTCGGCGCTTGGCCCATACGTGCTGTGCAGGCTGTGGTTGATCATGCGGAGTAAGGCCGTCTGCTGTCCCCGGTGATGGGACGTATGCGTCAGCCGGCGGGTCATCACCCACAATCGAGTGCGGGGCACTTCGAAGAAGGAAGCTTCCGCTTCCCACCATTCTTCTCCTTGGCCGGAGAGAGCCGCCAGCCTCCGCGCGCTATCTCGCGCATAGCAGTGCATGAAGCCGAGCCTGGTTTCTTTCTCCGGCAACGGATGCTCGGTCACTTGAATGCCCAGCATGATTTTGAACCAAAAGTCTTCGCTGAAACACTGATGCACCATGTGCTCCAGTAGGCTTCGTCCCCGAGGATCGCTGGGATGCGGTCTGCGGCGCAAATCGGCGTCGTCGAACATGCTCCACACGCCGAGCACCTTGACGATTTCGGTCTCATAGGTATCGATCAGGAATTGATAGCGCATGTCGGACTGGGATGTCGCGAATGATAACATCACATAGGGGTTGCAAGCGCGTGCCTCGATTGGCAACCTGTCCTACTAACACTTCGTTTGCATGAAAGCGCTGGTCAAAAGTAAAAGAGAGCCAGGGCTATGGCTCGAAGATGTTCCCGAGCCCGCTCTCGGTATCAACGATGTGCTCATTCGCGTGCTGCGCGCGGGCATTTGCGGAACCGATCTGCACATCTACAACTGGGATGAGTGGGCACAGCGGACCATTCCCGTGCCGCTGGTGATCGGCCACGAATTTGTCGGCGAGATCGTCGGTTCCGGATCGAACGTGAACGATTTTCACCGCGGAGATATCGTCACCGGCGAAGGACACGTGATCTGCGGACGGTGCCGCAACTGCCTGGCTGGGCGGCGCCACTTGTGCGCGCACACCATGGGAGTGGGGGTGACCCGAGCCGGCGCGTTCGCCGACTACATTGCGCTGCCCATGACGAATATCTGGCATCACAAGGATAGCGTCGATCTGGATGTCGCTGCCATTTACGATCCGTTCGGAAATGCCGTGCACACGGCCCTATCGTTTCCCGTGCTTGCGGAAGACGTGCTGATTACGGGAGCCGGGCCCATCGGCATCATGAGCGCGGCGGTGGTCCGCCACGCGGGCGCCCGGCACGTCGTCATAACCGATGTGAATCCGTACCGGCTGGAACTGGCGCGCAAGATGCGCGTGACACGAGCCATCGACACTTCGCAAACGCCGCTCGACCAGGTGCAAAAAGAGCTCGGTATGCAAGAGGGCTTCGATGTGGGACTGGAGATGTCGGGGAATCCGGCGGCGTTCCGCGAGATGCTGGCTAATATGAGCCACGGCGCGAAGATCGCCATGCTCGGCATTCCATCCAAAGAAATGGCCATCGACTGGAATCTGGTGGTGTTCAACATGCTCACCATCAAGGGCATCTATGGCCGGGAGATGTACGAAACCTGGTACAAGATGGCGGTGATGCTCGAGTCCGGCGTGGACATTCGCCCGGTCATCACGCACCGTTTTTCTTACAAGGATTTCGAAGAAGCTTTTGCCGTGATGCGCACGGCCTCATCGGGCAAGGTGATCCTCGAATGGGCGTCGTAAGCGGACAGACCATCATCCTCGAAGTAGTGTCCGATGTCGTCTGCCCGTGGTGCTTCATCGGGAAGGGGCGTCTGGAGAAAGCGCTGGGCTTGCTCGGGCGAACCGGCGCCGGCATCCGCTGGAAAGCGTTCCAACTCAATCCGGGTGCGCCCAAGGAGGGTATGGACCGGGCAGCGTACCGGACCCGGAAGTTCGGCAGCCTTGCCTATGCGCGGCAACTTGAGGCGCGCGTGGAGGGAGCCGGCGCCGAGGATGGAATCGCATTTCGCTTCGACCGGATCGAGCGCGTTCCGAACACGCTCGACGCTCACCGGCTGATCTGGCTGGCGGGCCGCGAGGGCGTGCAGGATGCAGTCGTGGAGCGGCTGTTCCACGCTTACTTCATCGACGCGGAAGATGTGGGCAATTCCCAGGTGCTTCAACGGATCGGGAAGGAAAGCGGACTCGATCCAGCCGTGGTCGAGGCCCTGTTCACAAGTGATCTCGGCAGGAGCGAGGTGCTGGCCGAAGAGAGCCAAGCGCGGACGCGCGGTGTCGATGGTGTTCCCACTTTTTTGTGAATGATGAACCCGTAGTCGCCGGCGCGCAACCACCGGAGGTGCTTGCCTCGGTTCTCGGCCGCGCGCTCGGGCACTGCTCGCTCGAAGACGGTACGTGCGCCTGACCGGCGGTTCAGTTCGAGCCCAGACGCCGGATCTTAATATTCCGGAACCACGCGTCGTTATCGTGGTTCTGCAGGGAAATCGGGCATTCCTTCCGGGGTTGCGTGGCCAGCAGTTCTTGCACGTGCGCCGCGTCGCGCCACCGTTTCCGGATACCCTCTAAGGCTTCGGGCGCATCGAGCGCCGCATCGACGACTTTCACTCCGTTCAACCACTGCTCCACACGATTGCCGCGCACCACGATTCGCGACTGATTGAACTCCCCCACCGGCCGCGCGGCGTGGGATGACGGCGCCACCATATCGTACAGAGCGCCCGCCGTGTGCTTCTGGTTGCTCTCCGCGTCGCTATTACCGGCATCGTCGGTGATCTGGTACTCGAAGCCGATCACGTAGTCCTGTCCCCGTTCGGGCCGTTTGTGAACTGGATTGCGGTACGAACGTTCGACGCTCTGTTCAAACGTTTCCTTCGCCACACTGGAATCTTTCGGAGCAACGAACCAGTGATCCTGGATGCGATACTTGACGCCGCTATTGCCGCCCGGCGAGATGCGCCACTCGAACCCCAGCTCGAAATCGCGGAACTTCTCTTTCGTGAAAAGGTCTTCGGTAATACGGGGCTTGGCATTCGCCTTGAGGCAGCCGTCTTCAATGGTCCAGGCGTTGCCGGCCGGAGTCTTGAGGCGCGGGTCGTCCCATCCGGCCATGGTCCGGCCGTCGAAGAGCAGCGTCCAGCCGCCGAGCTTTTCGCCGGCCGTCAAAGTGTTCGGGGCGGGCGGGCCCTCGGCCGGACCTATCCACACGCAAACAGCGCTGAGTAGCAACAAGGAGAGATATCTGGACATGTCGCTTCAAGATATCACCTCGTCCGTTCCTCGGCGGTGCATTCGCCGTCGCGCGATCAGACGCTGATCACCGGGCAGCGCGCTTCATGGATGATGGAGTACACGTGCGTCCGCATGCGCCCAAACAGCTCGTGCAGGACGCCGCGGCCCGTCACGACGACATCGGCATCCTGCTCTTCGGCGGCTTGACGGACCACCCGGGCCACGCCGCCCGCTTCCAGCACGATGGTCGCATTCGTACCGGCCTCCTGTTGCAACTTCGCGAGTTCATCGCGGGCCACATCGAACAGGAAGGCGCGGAATCTTCCGCCCTCTATATCGCCTCCAGGTTGTGACTCCGCCGCGGGTACCGCGTGCACCAGCCCGAGTTTGGCCCCGTGATCGCGCGCGAACGCGGAGGCCCACTGAACGAGAGGCAGACTGTTCGGCGTCAGATCTACGGCGCAAAGGACGTTGCGATATCCGGCGGGCAAAGCCGGGGTCTCGGGCGCGTGCGCACTCGTCCAGACCGGACATTTGACGTCGTGCAATACCTTGGCGGTGACCGAGCCGAGAAGGAATCGCCGGAAGGGCCCGTAGCCGTGCGTGGGCATCATAATCAGGTCGACCTGGTTCTTCTCGGCATACTCCGCGATCACCCTTGCCGGGTCCCCTTCGTCCATCAGCCGGCTGGTTGCGATGTCCTGGAATTCGCTTTTGAGGAACGATTCAACACGCTGCTTCCTGTCGTCGATCATCGCCTGGAAATCGATCAGGGCGGCGTGCGCCGGCCACCCCGGATAGGCCCCGGTCGGTATTTCCATGACGTGCAGCAAGGTGACATGCGACCGATACCGGCGCGCCATGCAGGCCACGTAAGGAGCGATACCGCAGTTTTGTTGCGAGAAATCTACCGGAAATAGGATCTGCTTGAAGATCGGCATAGCGGGACACCTCCAGCCGCCTGCTTAAAGGGCAATCCTGATGCCAAGCCGACCCAGTGGTCATTTCTGGCGCTGAGCAAGACGTCGGCGACTTCAATGAAGCTCTGTAAGTACTGGGCATCGCCTATCTCCTGCGCATATTGCCCCATTTGCGCATAAGGTTCCGGCGTAAATTGTGTGAAAACTCGCAAAGTGGCGGCCTGCGTGCTGGAAAAACACGTGTTTTCGCTGGAATAATAAGTGCAGTTCTATAAGGACTGCGTTTCTTGAATTTTTGTTATAAACTGTCCGGTCTCAAGGGAGGATGCTGCTATGCTCACAGTTCCCTGTTCCTCCTCGATCGAGAGGTGGCTGCTTCAGAAGATCCTCGGTGCGCTCGGGCATGCGCCCGTTCGGCTGGTTCTAGATAACGGACCGGGAATTTCGCCTCCCGGCGCCACACCGGTCGCGACCATCTTTATTCGCGATCGCGCAACCCTCTTCAGACTGCTTCTAAACCCTGAAATCGGCTTAGGCGACGGGTACGCCGACGGCACAATTGAGGTGGACGGAGATCTGGTCAGTGTGATCGAAGCCGTATACCGGTCGTGGCCCGGCGTTAATTCGGGCGTGTGGCGTGCGGGAGTCTGGTCCCATTGGATGGAACGCCTGCGAGCCAACACTCCGCGACGCTCGCGCGAGAATGTGCACCATCATTACGATTTGAAGACAGATTTCTACCAGCGCTGGCTGGATCCGCAACTGGCATACACGTGCGCCTATTTCCCGACTCCATCCACCAGTCTGGAAGACGCCCAGATCGCCAAGATGGAGCTTGTCTGCCGCAAACTGCAGCTTCAGCCGGGCGAAATGGTTGCGGAAGCCGGCTGCGGGTGGGGAGCGCTGGCGCTCCATATGGCACGAAACTATGGCGTGCGCGTGAAAGCTTTCAATCTGTCCCACGAGCAGATTGTTTTCGCGCGGCAGCGTGCTCGCCAGGAGGGGCTGAGCCGGCAGGTCGAGTTTGTCGAAGACGATTACCGCAATATAACCGGCCGCTTCGATGCCTTTGTCTCCGTGGGGATGCTGGAACATGTCGGGTTGAGCCAGTACGCGGAACTGGGCCGAGTGATCCACCGCTCCATTGGTTCATCCGGACGCGGACTTCTGCACTTCATCGGCCGCAATTGTCCAGTTCCATTAAGCGCATGGATCAGGAAGCGAATCTTCCCCGGCGCCTATCCCCCAGTGCTTCGGGAGGCCATGGAAATCCTCGAGCCGTGGAATTTTTCCGTCTGCGATGTCGAGAACCTGCGCCTGCACTATGCGAAAACATTGGAGCACTGGCTGGCGCGGTTTGAGCGCTCGACGCAGCCGCTCACCGCGATGCTTGATGCCAGATTCGTGAGAGCCTGGCGGCTATACCTGGCTGGGTCGCTGGTGGCGTTCCGGGTGGGAACCTTGCAGTTGTTCCAGATCACGTTCGCGGGATCCCAATGCCAGCGGATTCCCTGGACGCGTGATTACCTCTACCAGGCCCAGCAGCCTCGAGCGGAAGAGCAGAAATGGACCAATGTGATGTCCTGATCGTCGGAGGCGGACCGGCCGGTTCTTCCTGTGCCTGGAAATTGCGGGATTCCGGCCTGAAGGTCGCTATTCTGGACAGGCAGCGTTTCCCGCGCGATAAAGTTTGCGGCGGGTGGATTACGCCGGCAGTGCTCACGGAACTTGCGATTGACCCGGCCGAGTACGCATCCAGGCGTGTTCTGCAGCCCATCACCGGATTTCGTACCAGTTGCCTGGGCGGTCGTGTGGTGGAAACGCAGTACGGCAGGCCTGTCAGCTACGGCATCCGCCGCTATGAGTTTGACGACTATCTGCTCAAGCGATCCGGCGCCACTCTTTACGAGGGAGTGACGCTGAGGCATTTGGAGCGCTCAAACCGCCAGTGGATCGTCAACGGACAGATACGCACTCCCATGCTGATCGGAGCTGGTGGCACCTTCTGTCCAGTCGCACGTTTTCTAGGGGCGAAGGTCAACCGCGAAATCGTGGTCACGGCGCAGGAGGCCGAGTTTGCCATGGACGAGCGGCAACTCGCTGGATGCGCCATTCGCGCGGAAGTACCGGAACTTTTCTTCTGCTCCGATATGAGGGGCTACGGGTGGTGTTTCCGAAAGGAAAATGTTCTCAACGTGGGGCTCGGCCGGCTGGACCCGCACGGTCTCTCCAGGCACGTCGCGGAGTTCCTGAAGACGCTGAAAGCGCTGGGGCGGCTATCTCCGGATGTGTCTCCGGCCTTCGCCGGTCACGCCTACCTCCTGTTCGGCCGGACGAGCCGCAGCGTGGCCGACGATGGAGTCCTGCTGATCGGAGACGCCGCGGGCGTGGCCTACGCCCAAAGCGGAGAGGGCATTCGCCCGGCGATTGAATCCGGGCTATTGGCCGCGAAGGCGGTGCTTGCCGCACAGGGTTGTTACAGCCGGCAACACTTGGAATCCTACCGTGATCTGCTGGCGGAACGATTCGGCAACGCCGACAGCCACTGGTTGACGCGTCTGGGCCGGCGCGTTCCTGCCGGGCTGGCCGGCCTCATCGGCCACCAGTTGATGGCTACCCGATGGTTCTCACGCGAGGTGGTGCTGAATCGCTGGTTCCTGCGGCAGCACGAACCAGCTCTCAGCTTCTCGTGATAGCTGCCGTTTTTGCGCTCTGCAATCATTTGTAGCGCAGGGCTACCCGGCTTTTAGGGAGAGCTGCGGCCTGTTGGATCTATGGTCCAGAAAATCCGCAGGTTCCCGAAACAGGCTATGGCGCGCAGACCTCGGCTATCGTAGTCAGACGTCCGCCGCGTTCCGTGAACTCGCTTAGAGTTTTTTCCGAACCTTCGGCACGCAGCGCTTGAATCGCGTCGGTCACGAGACTCACGGGCTTGCCCGTTTCGAGCAGCGCCAGAGCCGCGAAGCGCACACAGTACTCGGTCACCACGCCGTATACGACATAACGATCGGCCGCCAGGCGGTCGACGAACGGCCGGAAGTTGGCGCTGGTCGTAATATCCAGTTGATTTTTCTCAAACAGAATCTGCCGGGCGCCGTGAATCTGGTAATCGCCCGGTGCGACGCCGATCACAGCGCGTTCTTCAAGCAGGGTTTCGCACGGCTTGAGCTGGCCCACGGTCCCTAATACGCAGTGCGCGGGCCACTGCTTGAATTCCGGGTCATCCTCAGCGTGGGCGCACATGCTCGATACCAGCGGATGGCCGTGCGCCGCGGCGTGGTGATTCAGGCGGTGCAGCGCGGGAATGAGTTGTTGCGCGCCGGGAACATACAAGCTTCCCGCGGGGAACAGGAAATCGATCTGTGTATCGATGTCGAAGAAGACCGTCTTCATGCCAGATTTCTGCGTGTCTGCTCGATGAGCGCAGTGAGATCCTTACTGTGCTCGAGGAGCCGCGGCCGGGCGAGATCGAGGCTGCGCAGTTCCGCCGGCAGTTTCGCCATGGATTCCAGCGAGCGCGCGCGGGCGGCGTTCACGCCAGGAAGCTCTTCCACCAGCCGGCCTCCGAGAATCACGGGCCTCAACAGCGCCTCGGAGCCGGCACAGCACTCGGCCGAGCGGCCCAGCACGTCGCGATCCGTCAACCGGAAAAGCTGTTTCGCGCCCGGCAGGCTTTCTTTCTGCTCGCTGAATTTCGCCGTGAAGCGCTTGATGCCGCAAATATCGAGTTCGACCAGCTTGTAAACCGTTCCCATCGACGGCGCATCGCCCGACGTAGCCAGCTCCGTGCCGACGCCGAACACGTCGACGGGCGCGCTCGCGGCGATATTCCGGATCTTGTACTCATCCAGATCGCCGGTGACCATGATCTTGGCATCGTGCAATCCGGCTTCGTCAAGAATCGCGCGAACCTGGCGCGCGAGTGAGATCACATCGCCGCTATCCAGCCGCACGCCCCATAGCGGTCTTCCCAGTTGCGCCGCGCGCCGCGCCCCTTCGAGCGTATTGTACGTATCGATGAGTTGCACCGTGTGCGGACCGAGCAGTTTCTGCAATTGCCGGAAGGATTCCATCTCGCTGGGAAAAGAAAGCACCCAGGAGTGCGCGGCCGTGCCGAACACTGGAACCCCGTAACGCAGGCCGGCAAGCGCATTGCTGGTACCAATGCATCCGCCAATGTAGGCAGCGCGCGCGCCCAGCACCCCGGCTTCAGGTGTGTGGGCGCGCCGCGTTCCAAACTCGACCACGTCACGCCCGCCCGCGGCCTCCGCCATGCGCGCCGCCTTGGTGGCGATGAGCGACTGGAACGCGATCGCGGAGAGCAGATAGGTTTCGGGGATCTGCGCTTCGATCAGTGGCGCGCGCACGTTGAGCATCGGCTCGCCAGCGAATAGCGGCGTGCCTTCCGGTACCGCGAAGAGATCGCCAGTGAAACGAAGATCGCGCAGGTAATCGAAAAATTTGCCGGAGACCTGCGAGAACTGAGGAAGCCCGCGCAGATACGCGATCTCCTCGGAGGTGAACCGCAGGTTCAGCAAGTATTCGACGCATTGAGCGAGACCGGTCGCGATGATGAAGTTGCGGTGGCTGGGGAGCCGCCGGATGGAAAGCTCGAATGTGGCTTTTTGTGTGGCCTTGCCGGCTTCGAAATAGCCGGCAGCCATGGTCAACTCGTAAAGATCGGTTAGGAGTCCCGTCACGTTAGTGGCGCAGGGGCTGCGCATTCCGTGCCACTTACTTTTTACCACTTTTCGGCGGTTGGAATTCCTTTACCTCGTTGGCCGCTTTCTGCATGTCGTCCACGGCTTTCGTGTCCAGTTCGTAGACTGTGGTCTCGCCTTCGCGCTTCGCGTAGTAGCTATTGCCCTGTTTCCAGATCGAGACTTTCTCGACGCGTTTGCCGTTATTCGAGGTCACCGTCGCCTCGAAAATGGCGGGCCCATTGCCCCAATCGAGGAACTTTGTGGAAGTCAGGTCGCGCAACTTATCCACCAGTGCCTGGATGCTCGGCGCGTCCATCTGCTTCGTGCCAGACATCCATTTCTCGCCGCTTTTCTGATAAGTCGCTTGCGCCGCGCCGTTGCGGATGTCTAACTTGCCCGGATCATTCCAGCCAAAGTCGAATAACTTCTTGTTGCGGAAGTCGTCCAGGCCTTTGTCCAGGCCGTCACCCACGTCGCTAGACGTCTTATATATTCCCTCGACCACCGAACTCTTGGCGTAGTAATTCTTGTCTTTGTCTTTTCGGACTTCGATTTGCTGCGTCCCGCTGGCATCCGTCACTGTGCCCAAGGCCACACGCACGCCCGTAGAAAATCCAGCGATGGCTTTCTTGGCGTCCTCGTCCGAGCCGGACGTATCCATTTTCGCGTCCTTGAGCTTGCGAACCAGTTCATCCACCTGGAGGCCGTCGGCGCGCAGCGGCCTGGGTTTTAGGATCTGCCACTCATTCTGATTGTTCTTGCCGAACTCGACGATGGCGCCTTTGGCTGTAAGTTCGACGCGCGTCAGTTTGTCGGAATTGAATGTCAGGAGACGCTTGTCCCGCAGATCTTTGGAAGTCTTGTCCAAACTGGACTTGGCGTAACTCGCGATCGTGAATACGCGCGGGTCGTTTTCCAGCTTCGCAAAAACGCCCGCGCCGGTGGGTGTGTCGTCGCCCACCAGCAGCGTCTGCACTTTGCCATCCTTGCGGGTAATCGCCACTTGTTCATTCGGAGAGATAAGTCCGTAAGAAGAGAGATCGGAAGCTTTGTCTTCGATTAGTCGGTCCGCATTGAGCGACGACAGCGACGACACCAGCGAGCTGACCGAGTCTTGATCCGCCGCGAGCGGTTTAGGCTGAACGATCTGCCACTTGCCGTCGGCTCTCTTCAAGACCGTGGTATCGCCGGCTTTCTTGATCAACTGAATCTGCTGGAACTCGGCCTCGGGAATGGTGAGGATCTTCGGCGGAGCATCGGCTGGAGGCTTGCCGGCGTCGGCCTTCTCCTTCCTTTCCGACCACCAGGCGGCGCCGCCGAGAGCCGCCAGCACCACCGCCGCCGCAAGCAGACCCCGGAATCTCATGCCCTACCTCCGGCGCATCCAGACCGCGATTCCGGAGACGAGAACAATCAACGGCAGGAAGACCATGCTCGAGTAGAACAGCACCGACATTTGCCGTCCGCTGATGTTGAGTCGCCGGTCGTCCGGGTCTTTAGGCCGAATGGAAATCAGATCTTCATCGGAGCTGAGCCAGTTCATCATGTTGAGGAACAGGTCGCGGTTTCCATTGAATTTCAGAATATTGTTATCCACCCAGTTAGAGCTGCCGACTACCACGAACCGTCCCTCTTTGCTCTTATCACCGCCACTTGAGTAAGTGCCGGCTGCGGCCAGGGTAAGGGGTCCCTTCTTATCGGTTTTGGGGTCGATCCGGATCTCTGGGGAATTAATTCGCAACGTCGCATAGCTGTTACCCGACGTGGAAAATAGCTTTTCAGCCGTGCCTTTTTCCGGCGTCTTGACCTCAAGCGTTCGCGACAGAGGAAATGCCGTCGCGACATCTTTCAAATCACGGACAATCGGCTGCGACTCATAGCTCGTCACCAACGGAACTTCCGGACCAAGGCCGAAGATTTGGCCGATACCGCTGGTATCGAGCGCGAGGTCCTTGTTGATCGTCACCCCCCAAGTCTGAATCGCGCTGGCCAGTGCCGGGCTACCGGAGTTGTCTTCACGGCCGAGTTTGAGCGGTGGATCGATCAGGAAGAGCGCGCGCCCGCCCCCTTCCACATAAGCTTTGATGGCGTCCACCGCGGGTTGCGTGTAATCGTACTTTGGGCCGGCCACGACAAGAACCGTGCAGTCCGAGGGCACCTGCGGCTTGGCTGAGTTGGTATTGGGCGTCGCGGGCTGGCCGAGCTTCACGGCTTGGGGCGTTGCGGCGGAACCCGCCTGGAGCAGAGAGATAGTGCGCGTTTTGTAATTGTTCTTCTCGAGCGCTTCCTTCGCCCCGGAGTATCCCGTGCGGCCGCTATCGTCTATCCCGTGCTCGCCACTGCCACTCACGAAGCAGACATTCCGTTCGCCGCTCTTGAGTGAGCGAATCAGCGCGCCCGTAATATCTTCCTCGGTCAGACTCTTGGCTTCCTCTTTGCGGATGCCGCTCTCCACATAAGTAGTGCCGTAAGTCCGGACGCCGGCCGCCTTGGCGAGCTGCGGTTTCTTATCCGGATCGACATAGACCACGTGCAGTTTCGTCGAGAGATTGTTGTAACGGTCCAGCAGGTCGCGCGCGCGGGTAAATTCGGTTGTCTTGTCGAAATAAGTGATGTTGACGTCGTTCTTCAGGCCCTTGACGATCTTGGCCGTCTGCTCGGACAAACTAAAGCGCTTGTTCGCCGTCGAGTCGTACGATTTGTTATGCCGGTTCGCCAGCCAATTGGTCGCGCCTAAGACCGCGATGATCACCAGCACGTAGGTGACTAGATATGCCCCGTAGCGCGTCTGCCTTGCTTTTAGCCACTCCGAATTCATTTACGCCCTCCACCGCAGAGATTCCACTGAACGGGCGGCAAGAAAGAGGCCGAAAAAAATCATCGAAAGGTAAAAGATGATGTCCTTGGAATCCAAGACGCCTTTCGAAAACGGTTCGAAATGGGTCACTACGGAAAGATAAGAAACCACTTTGGCCCAGGCGGACTGATCAAAGGCGCTGACCCAATCGAGCACCCACAGCATGAGGCACACCGCGAACGTCGCGCCACCCGCGATAATCTGATTCTTGGTCAGCGTCGAGATGAAAATGCCGATGGCCAGCAGGCATCCGCCTTGCAGCAGCAGCCCGAGAAAGCCCACCAGAATGGGCTTCAAGTCCGGCCGTCCGAATGCATAGAGAATGCTGATGTTAATGCCGGATACCGCGAGAATCGAAGCGTAGAGCACCAGAGCCGCGAACCACTTGCCCAACACGATCTCGAGATCGCGCACCGGCGAAGTCATGAGCAGTTCAATCGTGCCCGAGCGCTTTTCCTCGGCGTAAAGCCGCATGGTGATCATGGGGATCAGGAACAGGCCGATCACGCTGGCGTTGGTCAGCAACGGCCGGATGACGTAGTCGTTCACGTCCATCGGCATGCCACGGCCCATCATCTGCATCTGCATGCCCTGGAGAATAAAGAACCGCGTGGCACTATAGAAGAAGAACCCGAAAATCACCGCAAAAATCGTCAGCAGCAGATACGCGATGGGGGACGCGAAGTAGCTTTTCAGCTCCTTCTTGAAGATAACGATCACATTCCTCATCGCTATACGCTTGCCTCCGGTTTCTTTTCTGCTTCTTCGGACTTCTCTACTTTTTCGGACTTCTCCGCCTTCTCCGACGCGGTCAGTTGCAGGAAGATGTCTTCCAGGCTGAAGCCCACCGGCCTCAGCTCATTCAAATCCCAACCCGCGGTAACCACCGCACGCGCCAGTTCCGCGCGAATCGAGCGGCCCTGCAGGCTCTCCACCTCGAACACGCAGCGATTGTCCTTGGTGTCTTTCAGTAGGACGCGCCCCACGCCAGCCACCTGCTCCAGGCGCTGCCGCACGTCCGCATGGTTCAGATTGCCGTTCGCACACTGGATCTCGAGCGCCACCTGCTCGGAGCCGCGCAGCCGGTTTGTGAGATTGGTCACCGTGTCCTGGGCCACCAGTTTGCCCTGGTTGATGATGATGACGCGCTCGCAGGAGTGCTCCACCTCGGAAAGAATATGGGTGCTCAGGATGATCGTGTGGTCGCCCGCGAGGCTGCGGATCAGCTCGCGCGTCTCAATGATCTGCTTGGGGTCTAGCCCCGAGGTCGGCTCGTCGAGCACCAGCACGTCGGGATTGTGCAGAATCGCCTGCGCCAGGCCCACGCGCTGCCGGTAGCCCTTCGAGAGCTTGCCGATGATCTTGGACTTTACGTCGGTGATCGCGCAGCGGTCGCAAACCTCATCCACCCGCTTGGGCACGTCCACGGTTGCCAGACCCTTCAGCTTGCCCACAAAGGTCAGGTACTCGCCGACCTCCATGTCCGGGTAGAGGGGCGGCGTTTCGGGCAGATAACCGATGCGTTTCTTCACTTCGAGGGGCTGCTCCAGCACGTCAAAGCCGGCAACCATGGCGGTTCCGGCAGTGGGCGGCAGGAAGCAGGTGAGCACGCGCATCGTGGTGGTCTTTCCGGCGCCGTTTGGCCCCAGAAAACCAACGATCTGGCCCTTCTCCACCTCGAAGGAGATGTCATTGACGGCGATAGTACGGGCGTATCGCTTGGTCAAACCTTCGACTTTAATCATAGTGATTCACTTACCGAAAACAGCGAACCTGCCGAAAAGGGCCATCGGGAGATGCCGGATAATGGCGACAGTCGCGAAATAAAGTATTGAGTTTCATGATAAGAAGGCGCGGCAACAGTTGTCAAATCAACAGTCGCGCGTACCGGCCGGTCCGATGCTGAGATTTTGGCGCCGTCGCGCCCACTAGCCCTGTTGTACTCTCTCCGGTTTACCTCGCAGGCCGACCACTGGGTGTCCGTGTGCCTGGTTCCGCTGGCCCTGTGGGTGCTGCTCAACGGCCTCGACGATCTGGTCATCGACGTGGCGTGTGCCTGCTCCTGGCTCGCCGCGCGAATTTCCAGGCGCGCGCAATTCCGGCGGCCGTCGGAAGCCGAACTCGATGCCGTGCCGCAGAAACGCATCGCCGTTTTTGTGCCCCTCTGGAAGGAACACCGCGTCATCCAGAAAATGCTGGAGCACAACGTCTCCGCCAACCGCTACGGCAACTACGATTTTTTTATCGGCGCCTATCCCAACGACACTCCCACCGTCGCTGCCATTCGCGAAGCCAGGAAGCAGGTAAAAAATGTCCACCTGGCCGTGTGCCCGCACGATGGTCCTACCTCGAAAGCCGACAATCTCAACTGGATCTACCAGCGCATGCTTCTGATGGAGGAGCAGGAAGGCGTGCGCTTCGACGTCATCATGACGCACGATGCCGAAGACATTATCCACCCCGATTCGCTGCGCTGGGTCAATTATTTCGCCGAGAAATACGACATGGTGCAGGTGCCGGTGCTGGCGCTGCCCACGTCCATGCGCGAGTGGACGCATGGCGTTTACTGCGACGAGTTCGCCGAGTTTCAGATGAAGGACCTGCGCGCCCGCCAGGTGCTCGGCGGCTTCATCCCGTCCTGCGGAGTAGGAACCGGCTTCAAGCGCGAGGCCCTAGAGAGGCTGGCGGCCGCGTATGCCAACCGCATTTTTGAGCCGGTGTGCCTTACCGAGGACTATGAAACCGGGTTTCGCATGCACCGGCTCGGTTGCCCGCAGTTCTTCATCCCGGTTTACCGCGCCGGGCGCAGCTTCGTGGCCACACGCGAGTACTTCCCGCGCAAGTTCAAGGCGGCGGTGCGCCAGAAGACACGCTGGATCACGGGGATCGCGCTGCAATCCTGGCAGCGGCACGGATGGCGCGAAACCGCGGATCAACTCTACTGGTTCTGGCGCGACCGCAAGGGGCTGGTGGGCAATCTCGCCGCGCCGCTATCCAATGTGCTGTTTCTCTATGGAGCACTGACGTGGCTGTGGGCCATGCACACGCGCACGCCGTGGGGCCTGGCGTACGCCGCTCGGAACTCATGGCTGCGTTTCGCCTTCTTCGCAACGCTGGGGTTACAGCTCTTCCACATGACGATCCGGGCATTTTGCAGCGCGCGCGTTTACGGGTGGACCTTCGCGGCCGGCGTCCCGGTGCGCGCCATCTGGGGCAATTGGATCAACTGCCTGGCCACGGTGATGGCGTATTACCGCTACTTTTCCGCTGTGGCGCGCAGCCGTCCGCTCGTCTGGCTGAAGACGGAACACGCGTACCCCACCCGCGCCGCGCTGGTGGAACACGTCCCCAAACTGGGCGAGGTGCTGGTGGGCTGCCAATACATCGGTCCCGAGGATCTCGAAACCGCGCTGGCCGCGAAACCCGCCGGCATCCGGCTGGGGGATTTCTTGATCACCCAGGGCAAAGTCAGCGAGGCGGACGTGTATGAGGCACTGAGCTTGCAGCAAAACGTTCCGTTCGGAAAACCCCAGCCCGAGGTCATTTCCCGGCCTATCACCCGCTCGCTCCCCGCCGACGTCGCCAAGCGCTGGAAGGTACTGCCTTACAAAGTTGCCGCCGGGCACCTGTTCGTCGCCGGATCGGAGCTGCCGTCGCACGAAATGCACGACGCGCTGCGACAATTCTCCTCGCTCGAGATCCGCTTCCATTTGGTGACACCCACCGAATTCGAAGAACTGGCGCATGAATACTTGCCGCAATAAACGGACCGTCTCGCTTGTCTTGGACGAAAGAGTATACCTGGGATCCAGTTCATCACCTCGCTCGAACGCGCGTTTGGGTGACATCGGCGACGTTCGTTCGCCAGTGCCGCCAGATGCCGCAGTCGTCCCCGTCCTGCGGTACACTCATACTTCTTCAAACCATGAAAACCTCTGCGCGAATTTTGACATGTTTCGCCTTGCTGTATTCCGCAGCCCCGGCGGCAGACCCACCCGCTCTGCAGGGCTTCTCGCCCGATTCGGCAACCTCCCAACGCGCCTGGGAAACCAAGTTCAAAGCCGTTCCCAGTGCCGACCGGCTGCGTGAATACATGCAGCGCCTTTCGGCGCGCCCGCATCATGTGGGATCGCCCTACGACAAGGACAACGCCGAATGGATTCTCGCGAAATTCAAGGAATGGGGACTCAACGCGCAGATCGAGACGTTTGACGTGCTGTTTCCCACGCCGCGCGAGCGCGCGGTCGAGCTGATTGAACCGATGCGCTTCGCCGCTAAGCTGGAGGAGCCGGCGGTTCCCGTCGACCCCACCTCCAACCAGCAGAGCGAACAGCTTCCCATCTACAACGCCTACTCCATCGATGGCGAGGTCACCGCCCCGCTGGTCTATGTCAACTACGGCATCCCCGAGGACTACGAGCAGCTCGATCGGCTGGGCATCTCCGTAAAGGGCGCCATCGTCATCGCGCGTTACGGCGCTTCATGGCGCGGTATCAAACCCAAAGTTGCCTCAGAGCACGGCGCCGTGGGCTGCATCATTTATTCCGATCCGCGTGAGGACGGTTACTTCCAGGGTGACGTGTTTCCCTCCGGCGCCTGGCGGCCGCGTGATGGCGCGCAGCGCGGCAGTGTGATGGACATGCCGATCTACCCCGGCGATCCGCTCACGCCCGGCGTCGGCGCGACCGCCGATGCCAAGCGCCTGCCCATCAGCGAAGCCAAGACCCTCACCAAAATTCCCGTGCTTCCGATTTCCTATGGCGACGCGCAGCCGCTGCTGGCGGCCCTCAAAGGCCCCGTTGCGCCGTCCATCTGGCGCGGTGCGCTGCCGATGACGTATCACATCGGGCCTGGCCCGGCGAAAGTGCATCTGAAGGTCAAATCGAACTGGGATACCAAACGGCTCTACAACGTCATTGCGCGCATTCCCGGATCGACCGAGGCCGACGTGTGGATTGTCCGCGGAAACCATCACGACGCCTGGGTCAATGGCGCCGAAGATCCCGTGTCCGCGGCCATTGCCGAAATGGAGGAAGCGCGGGGGCTAGCGGCGCTCGTCAAACAAGGCTGGCAGCCCAAGCGCACCATCATCTACTGCGTGTGGGACGGCGAAGAGGAAGGCCTGCTGGGCTCGACCGAATGGGCCGAAGCGCACGCCGAGGAATTGCGCGCGCACGCCGCCGTTTACGTCAATTCAGACGGCAATGGCCGCGGTTATTTGCAGATGAGCGGCTCGCATTCGCTCGAAAAATTCATCAATGGCGTCGCCAAAGACATCGCCGATCCGGAAAAAGACTACCCGGCATTCAAGCGGCTGCGCCTGGAGCGCATCGCCAACGCCGCGCCCGCCGATCGCGACGAGATTCGCAAACGCGCCGATCTGCGCATCGGAGCGCTCGGTTCGGGCTCGGATTACACGGCGTTCCTGGATCACCTCGGCATCGCGTCGCTCGACCTGGGATACGGCGGGGAGGACGGTGGCGGCATTTACCACTCCATCTATGACGATTTCTACTGGTACACCCACTTCGCCGACACGGATTTCCGCTACGGCCGTGCGCTGGCGGAAACCATCGGCACGGTCGTGATGCGCCTGGCCGACGCGGACTTGTTGCCCTACGACTTCACCAACTTCACCGACACCGTCCAGAAATACGCCGATGAGCTGGACAAGCTCTGGAAGTCCAAGAGCGACGAAATCAAGGAGCGGAACAAGGAGATCGAAGAGGGGGTCTTTTCCGCCATCGCCGATCCCAAAAAGACGCTGGTACCGCCGAGGGTGGAGGGCGTCCCGCCGTTTTTGAACTTCGCGCCGTTGCGCAACGGCCTCGAGAAGTTGCAGCGCAGCACCGAACATTACGAAAAGGCGGTGCAGAAACTCGCGCTGGACAAGAAGCCGCTCACTGCCGCAAACCGGAGTCTGGCGCAGGTCGAGCGCGCGCTGACGCTGCCGGACGGCCTTCCGGGCCGCCCCTGGTTCCAGCACCAGATTTACGCGCCTGGAATGTACACCGGCTATGGCGTGAAGACCATCCCAGGCGTACGCGAAGCCATCGAGCAGAAAAACTGGAAGCAGGCCGATGAGCAGCTCTTGCGCGCGGGGAAGGTGCTGGAGAACGAAGCCGCGGCGATTGAAGAAGTCGCAGCGGAATTAGAAAAGTAGTCGGCACAGGCAAGAGCGAAAATTGGATTTCTCGGCGTCTCTGCGCCTCGGCGGTGAAGTCTTTGCCGTGTTAACGCTACCCCGGTGGAGCGAAGAAACTGACCGGCTCGATGGCCATCACTTTCCACTTTTTCTTCGGCCGCTCCAACCGGCAGCGGATAATCTGCCGCCGCCGCTCCAGCGGCCCGCTCTGCTCGCGCGAACGGATCTGCAGAAACCAGTCCAGCTCCGCCGTCTGCGTGTGATCGTCGCCTTCTTCTTTCAGCACGTCGATCGACGACATCACCTCGTTCTGCGCCGCCAGCGCCAGGATATTTTTCTCCAGCTTCCCGTAGTCCGGCATCGCGTGATCCACATGATCCAGAAACGCCAGCCCATTGCCTTCGCTCAGCGCCGACGCCATCGTGGTGAACAAATCGAAGATCTCCTGGCGGGTATCGGCGAACAGCGGGGCCGCCAGCGCCGCGAGAAAAGCCCGTCGCGCAATCTCAGGTGCGGTAGCTGGCATTGATACGAATGTAACCTTCGGTGAGATCGCAGGTCCAGAAGCGCGCGCGGCCCTTGCCCTTGCCGCGGATCTGGAAGTGGATCGTGCACTCGGGTTGATCCAGCCGCTGCTTGAGGCTCACTTCGGAAAATTTCGCCGCCATGCCGCCGTGGCACACGGTCACGCCCTGCATCATGATATCGACCTTCGCCGGATCAAAAGCGACGCCCGCATTTCCGGCGGCGGAAAGAATGCGCCCCCAGTTGGGATCGCTGCCCGCGATCGCCGTCTTGACCAGCGGCGAGTTGGCAATGCCGCGGGCGATCCGTGCCGCGGCGTCTTCGGTAGCGGCTCCTGCCACGTCGATGGTGACCAGCTTCCGCGCGCCTTCTCCATCGCGCGCGATCCGCCGCGCCAGCGTTTCCATCACGGTAGCGACGCCTTCTTCGCACGCCGCCAATTCCTTGGGATCGGGCCGCACCCCGGAGCAGCCGTTGGCCAGCAGTATCACCGTGTCATTGGTCGAAGTATCGCCATCCACGGAGATGCGGTTATAGCTGCGTTCCGTTGCGCGCGTGAGGATGCCCCGCAGCCTCGCCACTGGAATGTTGGCGTCGGTCATCACGAAACCGAGCGTGGTCGCCATTCGCGGCTGAATCATGCCAGAGCCTTTGGTCATGCCGGCGATGCGCACCGTTCCGCGCCGCAGTTTCACCTCGCCGAACGCTTCCTTGACGACCAGGTCGGTAGTCAGGATGGCGCGCGACACGTCGTTGAAGCGGTCTTCAGCGAGCGCGGCAATCAATCTCGGCAGCGCCTTGTCGATTAGCGCGTAATCCAGTTCGACGCCGATCACCCCCGTAGATGCCACCAGCACCTCGGCCGGCGGCAGCTTCAAATGCTTCGCTAGGGAACGGCAGGAAGCCAGTGCGACGCGATCGCCCGTGCGCGTGGCGCAGTTGGCGTTACCGGCATTCACCAGAATCGCGCCCACCCGCCCTCGCGAGGCGCGCAGATTCCGGCGGCAAAGTTTCACCGGCGCTGCCTGCACGCGGTTTTGCGTGAACACGGCGGCGGCGGCCGCGGGCACCCCCGAAACAATGAGCGCCAGATCGTCGCGTTCCTCGTGACGGATTCCGGCGTACGTCGCGGAATAGCGGTAACCAAGCGGCAGATTCAATTCGGCTGTTCTCCCAGAATTTCGTTTTCGCGCAGGCGCTGGCCGTTGGCGAACGCTTCCCCACCCATACGCTTGCGCCCTTCCATCTGCACTTCCAGCAACTCTAAAACGCCGCCATCGCCGCACGCGACGCGGAATCCCGTGCCGGCGAGCACCTGGCCCGGTGCCAGCGCCGTGCGATCGCTCTCCACCCGCGCGCGCCAGATGTGCAGCAGTTGCCCGCGAAAGCGCGTGTGCGCGCCGGGCCACGGAACTAGGCCGCGCACGCGATTGTGAATCGCCGTAACCGGCTCGTTCCAGGAAAGGGCTCCGTCTTCCTTCTTGAGAATCGGCGCGTAGGACGCCTGTGCTTCGTCCTGCCGCTTCGGCGTGATCGTGCCGCGCGCGAGGCCGTCCAGCGTTTCGATCAGCAACTCCGCGCCCATCGCCGCCAGCCGCTCGCCCAGCTCCACCGCCGTCTCCTCCGGCCCGATCTCTGCCTCGCGCTCGAGCAGAATGTCGCCCGTATCCAGGCCCGCGTTGATCTGCATGGTCGTGATGCCCGTGCGCGTTTCGCCGTTGACGATGGCCCACTGGACCGGCGCGGCCCCGCGATACTTCGGCAGAAGCGACGCGTGCACGTTCACAATTCCGCGCGGCGCAATGTCGATCACCGATTGCGGAATGATCTGTCCGTATCCGACCACGATCATCATCTCCGGCGCGAGCGCCGCCAGATGCGCCTGCGCTTCCGGCCTCTTGATTCGCTCCGGCTGGTAAACCGGCAGCCCCAATCGCATCGCCGCCTGCTTCACCGCTGACGCCGCCAGTTCCTGGCCACGCCCTTTCGGACGGTCCGGCTGTGTAATCACTGAAACGACCTCATGCTTGCGGGCGACAGCCTCCAGTGTTGGCACCGCAAAAGCCGGCGTGCCCAGAAAGATCAGGCGCATTACACTCGCCGTGCCGCCGCTTCCCCGCGCCGTCGTGCCGCACAATGCTGCGCGCGCGCCACTACTCCCACTCGCCCGCCTTCACCAGCTTGCGCACTTTCCTCTTGATCAAATCCCGTTTCAGCGCGCTGATGTGTTTGATGTACAGTTTCCCGTGCAGGTGATCGATCTCGTGCTGGAACGCGCGCGCCAGCAGGTCCTCACCGCTCATTTCGAACCAT
>JBGPKX010000007.1:0-37322 GCA_041486185.1 Bryobacteraceae bacterium
GTGCTCATGAAGATTTGCCCGGGTGCGTGGTTGAATTGCGTGGTTTGCATCGACTTGACGATGGCGATGTCGTCGACCATCGTCGCCAGGTGAGGAAGGAGGTTCGAGAGCTCCGCGCCGCATTGGCCGTGACGGGCGAAGGTGTGCGGCGAGCCTAGCAGTTTCGGCGTCCCTTTGATGAACGCGAACCGCTCGCCCTTGATGACGTCCTGCGGAACCGGCTGGCCATCGTATTGATTGAGCGCCGGCTTGTAATCGAACAGGTCGAGCTGCGAGGGCGCGCCGGCCATGAAGAGGAAGATAATCCGCTTGGCTTTCGGCGCGAAGTGCGGCGGTCTTACCGCCATGGGATTGGCCGTCGCCTGCGCAAACAGGCTGCGGTTGAGCAGCGAGCCCAGGGCCAGGGAGCCGATGCCGAAGCCGGCCTGCTGGAAGAAGTGACGCCGTGTCTGAAACAGGAGCTCTTTAGGCTGCATTTCTTTCATTCCTTGGTCAAGGTCTCGTCGAGGTTGAGCAGCACGTTGGAGAGCATGGTCCAGGCCGCGAGATCCGGATCGTCCGCGCCGGTCATCCGCCTGGCGTCTTCACGGTGCTGTTCGAAGTAGTGCCGCTCTTGCACTTCCCAGCTCAGCATCCGGTCCAACTCGCCGGGTTTTGGATTGCGCGCCACGCACAGGCGAAGGGCCAGCGTCGCGCGCGTGCTTGCCTGTGAGCCGCCTTCCGACGCGATGCGTCGCGCCAGCGCCTGGGCACTCTCGAAGAAAGCCGAGTCGTTCAAGCCCGTCAGTGCTTGTAGCGGCGTGTTGGTCCGCACGCGCCGCACGGTGCAAACCTCGCGGCTGGTGGAATCGAAGTTGAGCATGCTGGGGTAAGGCGCGGTACGCCGAATGAACGTATACACCCCGCGACGGTGGCGGTCTTCGCCTTGGCTCTCTTCCCACTTGTCGTCGTTGTACGGCAGGTCCCAGATGCCTTCCGGCTGCGGCGGAAACACGCTCGGACCGCCAATCTTAGAACTGAGCAGTCCGCTCGCCGCCAGCGCCACGTCGCGGATCATCTCGGCCTCCAGGCGGAAGCGCGGTCCGCGGGCGAGCAGTTGGTTCAGGGGATCGCGCTCTTCGAGTTGTGGCGTCATAACGGACGACTGCCGGTACGCCGCGGACGTCACTATGAGCCGCTGGATGGCTTTCATGCTCCACGGAGTGCGTGCGGCAGATGTGTTGCGCGCGTCGACAGACGGCTCCATGAATTCCATCGCCAGCCAGTCGAGCAATTCCGGATGCGCCGGCCGAGCGCCCTGCGAGCCAAAATCTTCGGAGGTCTCGACGAGGCCGCGTCCAAAGAACTGCTCCCAGAAGCGGTTCACGGCAACACGCGCGGTGAGCGGATTCTCCTTGCTCACCAGCCAACGCGCGAGGCCCAGCCGGTTGGGCAGCGCATCCTCGGCGAGCGGCGGCAGCATTGCGGGAACGCTCGCATAGACCAGATCGCCCTTGCTCATGAAACTGCCGCGCACGCGCAGGTGCGTTGACGGCCGATCGAAAGAGGGCTGCTCCTTCAGCACCAGCGTACTAGTGATACCCAGATCGTCCAGTTCCTTGCGCGCATCTTCGAGGCGCCGGCGGGCAGCCTTGAGAGACGGCGCGGTGGAACGGTAGAAGTCCGCCAGTGCCTCCTTTTGCTCTTTGGTCCGTACGTTTTCAGCCAGCTCCATAACGGCCCGCTGCTTGTGCGAAACGGTCACGATGGTGGTGGGATCGGGCGCTGCAGTCACCGACAAACGAAAATGGCCGATGCTCTGGCCGCTGAATTGGGAGTCCTGCCGCACGCGGATGCGCAGCATAGTCTCGCCCGAGCCGAACGCATTTGTGGCGACGAACACGATCTGGCGCGGCAGCCGTTTATCCTCGCGCGACGCATCCACCGTCCACAACTGGCTGAACTTCTTGTCGTTGATTTTTCCGTTGTCCGCCACGATCTCCTGAAAGCCGATTTTTTGGAAACGGTCCGGCGCGGCGGCCGATGCGGCTTCCACCTCGAGCGCGCTCAAAAAGAAATTGCCGTAGGCGTCGCGGCCGGGTCCACCACGCGGCAGGCTAACGTCCGGCAGTGCTTCCAGACGAATGCCGGTGATGCCGCTCACGCCGCTGGTAGCTTCGATCACGTATGTTTCCAGACTGGGGTTGACTCCCGAGACGAGAATCGCGCCGTCCGCTTCTGGGGCCAGCTTCGCGCCACCGGTGGTCTTCATGCTTGCCGGAACCAGTACCTTCCAACTTTCCCGGGCGGCGTTGACGGACCGCTCCCACTCGGCTTGCTCGCTGGCGAGTTCCGGCGTGGGCTTTCCGAGTTTCTGTTCCAGCTCTTCGATCTCCTTCTGAAGATTCTTGCGTCGCGCCTCCTGCTCTTCCGTCGGCATTTCAAGTTTCGGCTCAAGGAACCGTTCCGACGTGTCGCCGTAATCGTGGAAGCTGGTCTTGACCGAATTGTTGAAGAAAGCCAGGAACTGGTAGTACTCTTTTTGCGTGAAAGGATCGTACTTATGGTTGTGGCACTGCGCGCAGCCGAGTGTCGAGCCCAGCCATACGGTGGCCGTGGTATTGACGCGGTCGATGAGATTTTCCCAGTGCGCTTCCTCTTTGTCCACGCCGCCTTCCTCGTTGAACATGGTGTTGCGATGGAAGCCGGTGGCGATGCGCTGCTCGACGGTGGCATTCGGCAGCATGTCGCCCGCAAGCTGCTCGATGGTGAACCGGTCGAACGGCATGTCGCGATTCAGCGCATCGATGACCCAGTCGCGATACTTCCAGATCGAGCGGCGTTGGTCCGCTTCAAACCCGTTGGTATCGGCATAGCGCGCCAGATCGAGCCAGGGACGCGCCCACCGCTCACCGTAGTGCGGGGACGCAAGCAGCCGGTCGACCAGCTTCTCGTAAGCATCCGGACTCTTGTCCGCCACGAACTGGTCGATTTCTTCGATCGTCGGCGGCAGCCCGATCAAATCCAGACTGACCCGGCGGATGAGCGTCTCTTTCGTCGCTTCGGGCGATGGCGCCAGACCTTCTTTCTCCAAACGCGCCAGCACGAAAGCGTCGATCGGATTACGCACCCATGCGGCGTTCTTCACTTTGGGCGCCGCGGGACGCACGGGCTTGACATAGGCCCAATGCTTCACCGCATCTGCCTGTTCCGGCCACGCGGCCCCTTGATCGATCCACGCGCGAATCAGCGCGATCTTCTCCGGTGCGAGCGGCGCCCCGCCGAGCGGCATGCGCACCCGCGGATCGGTGGCCAGCAGGCGCTTCAGGATCAGGCTGTCTTTGCTGCGACCCGGAACGACCGCCTTCCCGGAAATACTTGCGCCCAGCGCCGCCCTCGAATCCAGGTGAAGTCCCGCCGCCGCCTTATCGCCCTGATGGCACGAATAGCAGGAAGCTCGAAAAATCGGCTGGATAGCAGTTGTGAAATCGACGGTGGCCGCCGGCACTCGCACACCGGGAACCAGCCCGAGCCACGTGAAGAGCGTCGCGCGAGTCAAAAGGAAAGCGGTTCCGTTAGATAGCTTCATGGCTTGCCGGCGCTTCTATTTTATGGCATTGCGTCGCGAGGCGCGCGGCGACTTGGTAAGCCAGCTACGATTCGTACACCCAGCGCCCGCCGGCCATAGTGCGCTCGATCGGGATCTCGATCAGCGTCATCGGTTCCACACGCGTAGGATCGCGGCCCAGCACGACGAGGTCGGCCAGTTTCCCGGCCGTGATGCTGCCCTTGCGATCTTCATCGAAAGAAGCGTACGCGCCATGGAGCGTGCCCACGCGCAGCGCCTCCTCCACCGTCACTCGCTGGCGGGCGCCCCAGACATTGCCGCGGCTGTCGGTGCGCGTGACTTCCGATTGCAGCGCCATCATCGGCTCGAAGGGGCCGGGCGGATAGTCCGATGCCTGCGTGACGCGAATGCCCGCATCCAGAAAACTGCGCACCGCGAACATCCAATCGAGGCGCTCGGCTCCGTATTCGCGCATTTTCTCGCCGTGATAGTAAACGTAAGTGGAAAACGGAGTCGGGATGGCGCCGAGCGCGCGGATCCGCCGGATGAGCGACGGGTTCACCACCGTGCAATGTTCCAGCCGGTAGCGAGGATCGCGGCGCGGCATTTCGCGCTGGAGGCGCTCGTAAATGCGCAGCATCAGATCGATCGCCGCGTCGCCATTGGCATGCGTGCCGATCTGCCATCCGGCCTCGTGCGCCTGGCGAGCGTTCGCGTAAAGCTCGTCTTCGTTGTGTACCAGAATGCCGTAATCGTTGGGTCTTCCGACGTAGGGTTGCGTCAGCCGGGCAGTACGCTCGGAGATCGACCCATCGCAAACCAGCTTCACCGCGCCCACCCGGATCCAGTCGTCGCCAAGTCCGGTGCGCACTCCCGCGGCCGTCATGCGCTCGAGGAATTGATACTGCATGAAGCAATATACGCGGAAGGAAAGCTCGCCCGCCTCGCGCGCATCCTGGTAGGCCAGCAGGTCTTCGGGAGCAGCCTCGGCGTCGTGCACGGAAGTCACGCCCGTGCGCACCATCATCTGCGAGATCAGTTTGACGCCCTGGCGCATCTCGTCGCGCGTAAACGTGGAAGGGATCAGCTTTCGAAAAGGAACTGTGGCGTTCTCCCGCAAGCCGCCGGTCAAGCGCCCCGCAGCCGGATCGCGATCGAACTTGCCACCCTCGGGATCGGGAGTCGTGTCGGTAACCTCCGTCCGTTTCAATGCCAGAGAGTTGACGTACGCCGTATGACCGCCGCGGTGCTCGATGAACACCGGATGCGCGGGAGCCGCGGCGTCGAGATCGTCGCGGGTCAGCTTGCGGCCTTCTTTGGTCTTGGTGTCGTCGTACTTGAACCCGATCACCCAATCCCCGGCTGGCGTCTTTCCGGCCCGCTCGCGGATGGCCTTTTGAATATCCGCGATGGAGCGGAGATCGCAATCCACCCACCGCAGGTGCCGGATGCCGGCATACGAAGGGTGCGTGTGCGCATCGATGAATCCCGGCACGACGGTTTTGCCGCCGATATCGATCTGGCGCGCGCCGGCTTTCGCCAT
The DNA here is from genome assembly GCA_041486185.1 of Bryobacteraceae bacterium. GTDB lineage: Bacteria > Acidobacteriota > Terriglobia > Bryobacterales > Bryobacteraceae > QHXW01. The sequence continues at coordinate 5,091 of JBGPKX010000007.1, forward strand.
GCCGCGGATATCGTCGTTCGAGCCCACCGCCAGGAAGCGCCCGCCGGCGATGGCCACGGCCTGCGCGCGCGGTTGGGCCGCATCCACGGTAAGAATGTTGGCGTTGTACAAGATCAGCTCGGGATCTGTGCGCTCCGTCCCTAGCAAGGCCGAAACGCTCAGCCCTCCGAGAAATTCGCGCCGCGTGGGGTGAGGCTTTTTCATGGCAGTCAGAGTTTGGATGCCTGATGCTATCAGATCGTGCTCTTCCCCAGCTCGGTCCTAACTCACCGGTGGCGCCGTGCGCCTGGCACAAAACGAGCCGTTGTGAGACTTAGGGTGCCACGCCATCTGGAAGGCGAACGGCGCCAGGTCCTCAGCCAATCTGTCCCGATCAGAGACGCCATGCCCGATGCGGAACATGCAAATGGCGCTTCGTCTGACCTTCTGACTCCTGTGCGATACTTGCTCTCGCATGTCACCCGCCAAACGATGGTGCGTGGACCGATGGTTGATTGCTTTCATACTCCTGCTCGCAATCGGTGTTGCCCGGATCGTTTCGACTTATCACGTTTTCAGCCAGACCTTCGACGAGCCTTCTAACCTGGCCTGCGGCATGGAGTGGCTTGCCAAGGGAACGTACAGCTATGACGTCAAACATCCACCGCTGGGCCGTGTTGCCGTAGCTCTGTTCCCGTATCTCAGCGGCCTCCGTAGTATCGGCTTTCCAAATCCCTATGTGGAAGGCAACGCGCTCTTGCTTTCGGACGGCGCTTACGAGCGGCATCTGACGCTCGCGCGTCTGGGCACTCTGCCCTTTTTTGTATTGTCTTCGGTCGTTGTCTGGCTCTGGACCGCAACGTTGTTCGGAAGACCGGCCGCCGTTGCGGCGGCGTTGCTATACACCACCTTGCCGCCCATCCTCGGGCATTCCGCCGAGGCGAGGGCGGACATGGCGCTGGCAATGGCGTTGCCCGCGGCGCTCTATGCATTCTGTTTGTGGCTGGAGCGGGCAACCTTAGTCCGCGCACTGTGGCTGGGCGTCACCGTGGCGTGCGCGATCTTGTCAAAATTAACTGCTCTTGTTTTTCTGCCTGCGTGCTTCCTGATCCTTTGGGTAAGCCGCTGGCGGGGAATCGTTCCTCACGCCGAGTGGAAGTCATCCGGAGTCTCCAACTGGGTAACTGGTTTGATCACCGCCTCGGTACTGTCGCTGTTCCTGGTTTGGGGTGGATATCGTTTCTCCTGGGGGCCGATCAGCACGCTACACGGATCTCACCCCTCATTGGAGGCGATGGCCGGTGACGCAGGCAGGGCTCACGCCGTCTTGAATGCAGTCCTCGAAACGCCCCTGCCGGCTCCGGAGTTGGCTCGGGGAGTCTACGGGCTTTGGAGTCACAGCCGGGAAAAACGACCCAGTTTCTTTCTCGGGCGCATGAGTTTAAATGGGTGGTGGTACTATCTTCCCGTCATTCTGGTCATCAAGACACCCCTCCCATTTCTGATCCTGGCAGGGCTTGGAATCTTCACCTTGACGCGCCGGGCGGTGTCCGGATTCCAAGACCCTCACGAGTGGACGCGAACCGCGTTGCTCCTAAGCGGCGCAATGATCCTCCTGGTTGGTCTTCTTGGCCGGGTGCATATCGCTCTCCGGCACATCCTCGCCATCTATCCCATTCTGGCCATCATCGCCGGTTACGCCGCGCTCAGCATGCTGCGCTCGAGTTCCGGGCGGAAAGTCGCGCGCTACGTCTGCGCCGGCTTGATCTGCTGGCATCTGCTCTCCTCGGCCGCAGCCCATCCGGACTACTTGCCCTACTTTAACGAAATTGTCGGAAACCACCCGGAGAATTTCTCCGTCAACGAACTGGACTTCGGCCAGGATCTAAAGCGCCTCAGCGAGTTGCTTGGACAGCTAAATGCAAGCTCGGTGGCGATTGCGTACTATGGAACGGCGAACCTGAGTATTTACCCACTACCTGCGCCACGGCCGCTCCAACCGTATCGGCGAGCGTCGGGCTGGGTCGCCATTAGTGTGCGGAGATTGCAGATGGGTGCGTGCCCTCGCAACCGCATCGCGAACGTCGACGCTTATTCGTGGCTGAACGCCTACCATCCGGTGGCCCTGGCCGGGAAATCGATTCGAGTGTATTTTCTGCCCGATGAGCCTTAAGGCCAGGGGAACGCAGCCGCATTCAAGATATAATCAGTCGAAATTCGAAGTTTCTGGGACGCAGTCGCGCGCAACTGGCCGGCGCAGAGGCGAAGCCGAATCAATATGACGTTCGATATCGAAGCCGACTGGACGCTGAACCTCCTCTGTAATTACGACTGCGACTACTGCTTTTCCCGGGCTTCTAATGAGTACCCCCTTGTCGGTCGAATCACTCCCGAACAATACCTGGAATTCTTTAACTCGACTGGAAAGGTATGGTTGCTGCACCTGACCGGCGGCGAGCCATTCTTTCACCCGGATTTCGTCAGCCTGTGTCGGGCACTTACGTCGCGGCATTACATCTCGCTCAATTCGAACCTCTCTTCTCATCGTGTGCGGGACTTTGCGGCGGCGCTCGACCCGGCGCGCGTTCAATACATACACTGTGGTGTCCACGTAGAAGAGCGCGATCACCGTAAAGGCTGGCGGGATCTGCTGGCCAACGTCAAAGTATTGCTGGAACACGGATTCCCGGTGTTCGCCTCGCTGGTCATGACCTCCTCTGCTTTTGCCGAACTCCCGCGCGTAGCTCAGCTATTTACAGACCTCGGTGTTCCGTTGATTCCCAAAGCCCTCCGCGGCCGTCACGAAGGCGTCTGGTACCCGCAGGCTTACACAGACGCCCAGCGCGTCCAGTTTCGCCGATTCTCCGAGGAAGCTGAACAGGTAGCGAAGACCAGCTCTTGGCAGCCGTACCGTAATCACCCCACGGTGAATCCGCTGCTCGATCGAAACTATCTCGATGGGCTCCCCGATTTCACCGGAATTGAGTGCTCCGCGGGCAGGTTGTCCGTTTCCATCGGTTATGACGGAAATATCTTCCGCTGCGGGACCAAAACGGTTCTCGGGAACATTTTTGAGCGGCGTCTCGATCTGTTTTCCGAAGACCGGCCTTGCAACGATGAATACTGCCCCTATTGGTGCCTGCGATTCTCCCGTTTCAGGGATGAGGCTCGAGCCGACTACCCGCGCCGAGGCGCTCCGGCCGCGATCCAACACTCGCTCGTAACGATCCGTGGCTGGCGCCGCGAGATGCGGAATCGGATCGCGGAATTCACGTCCCAAGTGCGTTCCTAGCCCGCCGGCGGTGTCGTGAAACGCTTGGGACTGGCTGGGGAGATCGTCCCATCGCTGGCGGACCTTGCACACCCAAACTTGTCGAACTCTGACTCTGCCGGGAAAAAGGTCAATCCGAGCCATGCGAACCGGGTGTCCCGCAAGACTGTGGAAGCCAGTTGAGTGTCCAATGCTATAATCGAGCTACCTTCCAAATGCCAGCGCCGCTGGTTTCCGTGATCATTCCCACGATTCATCGGCCACACCTGTTGCTGCGTGCCATTCAGGGGGTTTTGAGGCAAACGCTGCGCGACATCGAGACCATCGTGGTGGTGGACGGGCACGATCCTGAAACTTTGGAAGCACTCGGCTCGATCGGCGATCCCAGAATGCGCGTGATGACGCTCGCGCCAGGGGTGGGGAGCGCGGGCGCACGCAACGCCGGTGTGGGCGAAGCGCAAGGCCGTTGGATCGCTTTTCTGGACGATGACGATGAGTGGCTGCCGCCCAAGCTGGAGATCCAGATGCAAACGGCACGGCGATCTTCTGATCGCTTCCCCATCATCTCGTGTCGGCTGATCGCGCGCGGCGACGAAGGGGATCTGGTATGGCCCCGCCGCACCCCAGCGACCAACGAACCCATGAGCGAGTATCTGTTCTGCCAGAGCGGCATCCGAGGCGGAGATGGGCTGGTCTTACCCTCTACCATTCTCACCACGAAAGAACTGCTGCTCCGGGTTCCTTTTAGAACGGAACTGCCCAGGCACAACGACGTTGACTGGCTGTTGCGCGCCACCGCCATCGAAGGCGTAAAGGTGGCGTTCGTACCCGATACGGAACCGCTGGCCATCTGGCACATCGAGAGCCATCGCGCCAGGATCAGCAACACGGCCGATTGGCGGTACTCGTTAGGCTGGATTGAAGATAACCGAGGGCTCGTAACGCCTCGCGCCTATGCGTCGTTTGTATGTATCTGGGCGAGCTCCACGGCGGCGCGCGGCAGGTGCTGGAAGGCATTCTGGATTTTGCCATGGGAGGCTTTTGCACACGGCAAGCCCAGAGTCATCGATCTTCTGGCGCATCTGGTGATCTGGCTGGTTCCGCAAAAAGTTCGCGGCAGGCTTTCCCTGCTTCTGGATGCCAGCCGGCGGCGTTCGGACAAGGCACACCGCGCTCCCGAGACCGATGCCGCGTGCCATCCAGTCGCCAAAGGGTCCTGAAATGACGAAGGAACAGAAGCGCATTTCGGTGGTCCTGGCCACGCGCAACCGGGCCGGTGTGGTGGCGGATGCGGTTCGCTCGATCCTGGAGAATGACCATCCTGACTTCGACGTGAGGGTCGTGGACCAGAGCAGTGATGCGCTCACCGAAAATTCGTTACAGCCGTTCCTGGGCGACCCGCGCGTGCGCTACCTGCGAAGCGGCAGCAAGGGACGCTCGGCTGGACAGAACGCGGGAATCCGGGAAGCCCAGGGCAATCTCGTGTTGATGACCGATGACGATTGCAGAGTTCCTCCTGACTGGCTGCAACAGTTCGAAGCCGCGTTCGCGATGGATCGCAGAATCGGCATCGTGTTCGGCAACGTTCTGCCCGCTCCCCATGACCGCGCGCTAGGCTGCATTCCGGCGTACGTCCGGCGAAGCCCGTTTCTCGCGCGAAGCATTCGAGACAAGCATCGAGTGGAAGGGCTCGGAGCCTGCATGGGAGTGCGGCGCAGCGTTTGGCAGTCTCTCTGCGGCTTTGACGAGATGCTAGGCTCCGGTTCGCGGTTCAAAGCGGGTGAGGATGGAGATCTGGCCATACGCGCCCTGTTTGCGGGCCATTGGATTTACGAAACGCCGGCGGTGTGGGTGACGCACTTCGGGCTGCGGAAATGGGGGCAACTGCCGGCCCTGGTCGACAGCTACTGGCACGGAACTGGAGCCATGCTGGTGAAACCGATAAAAAGGGGCCAATGGCAGATCCTCCCCTTGCTTGTTCGGCTTGCAGGCCGATGGGTGTTGGGACGTTCTACGGTGGGCGCGAGCCTAGGCTGGCGGGCGGGAAGATTTGTGAGACTCAAGTCCTTTTGCCGCGGCCTTCTGGCGGGTGCAAGAGTCCGGGTGAGCAAGGAGACGGGCCTCTATTCCGTTGCTCTCGGAGACTCTGGTCAGACGTTCACCGGCCGGCAGTCCTCTTACGCTCGTGACCTGGACAAGCCATCCTCAGGCGACGATTAGGTCTATGGATCGATTGGGCGGGCCAGGTGCCTCCTACGAAACCGGCGTCTGGCGGCCTCTTCCTTTGTGATATTTGCAGACCGTATAAGGTAATACCACGCCGCCGGAAACTCTCCCAGACGTTGCCTTACAGTATCGAACACAGCCGTAACCCGATCCCTACCAATGCGCAGCATGGAGGGCGAATGTCCGACCGGTTCATACCCGAACATCTGCATGTGTGGACTCACGAACCACTCAACTAGCGCGACCTCATCTGTGGTCAATTGCTCGCGCCATCTTCCCAGCCTTTCGGTGGTTACGCGCTCCTGCGCGCGCTGAAACCAGGGTCGGTCCGCCGTCGGATCCCGTCTGGGCTCGAGCATGGCCGTAGAATACTCCTCGCCGATGGATGCACAGATACGCCTGAGCTCATGTTCCGGCTGTGTCACCAGATCTTCGTAACGGACCAGTAAATACCCTTGGCTCTGGCGCGACCGCCAGGCGCTCAGGTTGCAGCGAAGCCAGGTGTTCGCGTTGGTCCGCACGCTGTTGGACGCCCAGGGCATCCGCATCAAGGATGCGACGACATCGCGCGGGTCCCGCAAGAGATGAATGATAGTTGCACCGGGATACCACTGGCACAGCGTGTCGGTGAACAGAGCGTGCTGTGGAGTCTTTTCGCCGAAACGTCTTTTGCCGTGTGCTTGCGCATAGAAATGCAAGAAAGATACAAAGAATGCTTCGTAGCTGGTGCCTTCCCGGAGCAGCGTTTGCTCAAGAGCCTGCAAGTCCAACTGCATGCTCCCGATTCGCTCGGTGCCCAGGTATTCTTTCACCAGGCGCTGCCGGTTTTGCAAATCGCTCAAATTGCCGAATGCCTGCCTACGCTTGTAGATGAGATGATGGAAATCTGTCTCGCGGCAGATGGCGATCGCCGGATGCCGGTGCAGCATGTTCCGCAGCAGAGTGGTGCCGCTTCGCGGCGCACCTACGATGAAGATGGGTCCGTCCAATTGAGTTTTTTCTCTCGGTGCTTTCCAGGCTCCCCGGCCGAGAGGGAGCAGTGGGAGGCGCGGCTGGACGCGAACCAGCAACCCGCGGCTCAGGAGTTGTCAAAGCGCCCTGCGACAGCAGTATACCGCGATTGCCTGAGTGCCCCGCAAGTTTCGGACCAGGCTTAACTTGCGCTGGAGGGTGTCCGTCTTTTCTCTCGGTATCCAACTTCGTCGCAGTCCATCCAGGGCGGTCAAAATTGTCCAGTTGCGTCACAATCCACGTCACAAACTCAACGCATGAAGCGCACCAAGTGTTTTCCAGCCCCTTCAGCCGGCTCACGCATTCTAGCTTCCAACACCGGGTATGCGATTGATGGGCTGCGGGATCACTTTACGGAGTGGGCGCCTGGCGGTATTGGTAGAACAGTCTTTGCCTGCCAGTTGAGCGGTCAATTAAGATGACCGTCGTTATTTGTTCAGGCATCGTTGGCACTTCTACGGTGGTGATCCAATCTCCCAGATCGTCGACAGCGGCGCTGATCTCAGAGCGGGCGGTATTTTCTTGTTCAATTGCTTGCGCAAGTTTGTCTAAGACCTTACGAGTGTTTGATTCTGGACTGAGTTGGGCGCCTGTTGCCATGTAGTTTTCTCCCTTTGGGTATGGGAATGCTTGCGCCAGTGTCTGTCTGGCTTTTCTTGAAGTACCTTCGAGGACTACTGCCCTGCCATCGTCGCCGTTTCCCCGGCAGCACACTCCGCATGCCCACAATTGCACGCGATGGACGGCCGGTTAGCCGACCCCTCGCAATACGCCCCACAATACTTGCTACCCTTTGCTGCCGGGCAGTTGCAACCCGGATGCGCGCACTTGCTAGCGTTTTTTTCGGCCATGAGCCACCCCCTTGCCTTCTTCAGTATCACCTCCAGCACCCGGACGCAATGGGATCTACTCGATATGAAATAGGCGGATGGTGCCTTTCATTACGGAGATATCCATCGTTAGCATTGACGGCGGGTCGCGTGCGGGCCAATATAGACAGAATTTTCGCAAAATGCGTCGTCCGTCTTTAGCTTCTGTTGTTAGGTCGTGGGGGTAGCGATGAGTCTCTGTTGGACCAGCGATACCGTTGAAAACAGCGTGTCGCTCAAGGTCAAGCTCTTATTGACGGTCGATGAATTCCTCTTCGAGGACCTTCCCCGATATGGAGGTCTTCTCAGCATCTGGGCCAATGCCGGTGCTGGGTGGTTTCTCTGGCTGGACTATCTCTGGTCCATCCGCCACCGTTGCTGACACCGTGCCCCGGGGGGAGCGAAAAGACTTTTCATCATTCCAAACCCTCATCTTTTGGAACGCCGCCCAGCATCCCGCGAAGTGATTTAGTTCCACCATGCGGAAGCATCGCCGTTCTGGAGGTTTTTGGAATAGGGTCCACGCAAAAGAAAAGAAACCAGTCAGCTTTCCGGCTGGCCCTTTCTGTATCTGACTAAGACCTTTGGTAGGCGCGGCAGGACTCGAACCTGCGACCCTCGGCTTAGAAGGCCGATGCTCTATCCACCTGAGCTACGCGCCCGTTTGGCCGCCTACACCAATTTACCTTATTCGGCGGCGGTTCACTTCCCCGGAAACGGAGAACCAGCCGCGCGAAAAGAGGTCGGTCAGGCTGAGCCAGCCGTCGCCCGGCCGAAGCGCCGTGGGCGGGAGATGGGACGCCAGGCGTCAGGCATTGATCGTCCAATTTTCCGAATTATTTGGCACGATAGGCGCATTTTTGGGAAAGTCTGAGTCACCATTCCACTGCAACTTCTTTCTTTACTCCCGGCGGCCGGGAGTGGCAGTGTACGTGCCTAAGGGGCCTGAGGTTGGCTTGCCGTCGTTTCGGGATTGTTTGGGGCAAGCGGTATCATTCTCAGTCGGTATCTTTCTAAGTCAGGTTCGTTGGAGGAAAAAAACATGAAGAAGCTGATTCTGCTGGCGCTCGCGCTGATACCCGGAATGTATGCCGATACGCTCCTCGGCCCGACCCCATACCTAAGTTTTGCCGATAGCCCTTTCAACGGGGTGAGCTTCAGTCAATTTTACCTGGAAGATTTCGAAGACCACTTGCTCAACACGCCCGGCGTGACCGGAAGCCCGGGAGGGGTGACGAGCGTGGTGTTCGGGCCGGCTATCCACGACTCGGTGGACGCCGACGACGGAACCATTGACGGCAGCGGGTTACTGGGCGATTCCTGGTTCTCGAGCAACGGAGCGGCCGGAGTCACATTCACCTTCGATGCGGGGGTGCTGGGAGCACTGCCGACGCATGCCGGAATCGTCTGGACGGATGGAGCCGGCCAGGTGACGTTCCAGGCATTCGGGCCTACCAACAACCTGCTGGGCACAATCGGGCCGATTAGCGATGCCAGTTTCCCCGATGGCAGCGTCAGTGGCACGACGGCGGAAGACCGGTTCTTCGGGATTATCGCTCCCGGCGGGATTTCGTCCATCTTCATCAGCAATAGCTCGGGCGGTATCGAGGTCGATCACCTGCAGTACGGGATCGCGGGTCCGGCGTCGGCTGTGCCCGAACCCTCTGCCTTCCTGCTGCTGGCAACCGCGCTGGGCGCCTTTGGAGCGGCCCGGTTTGCCCGCAGGCGACGGGCATAGAAAAGCCCTATTTCCCGGGAAACGGCAGCCAGCCGCGCGAAAAGAAATCGGTCAGCGTGAGCCACAGCAGCAGGGCCAGCCAGGCGGCGCCCGAAACGATCACCAGCTTGTTGAGCTTGCTCGACCAGTAGAGGTGCATGAAGAACAGCATCACGAGCAGCGCCTTGATCACGGCGATCACCAGCGCCACCACCACGTTGAGCCGGCCCAGGTCGATCATGCCGATCGCCGTGGTGGCGAACGTTAGCGCCATCAGGATGCCGAAAACGTATGAGTACTGCTTCTTGGTCACAATGTGCTCAGCCATTTTTCGCCCTCACTGCAAGTGCCGCGCAATCAGGTAGTACAGCGGGAATAGGAAGATCCAGACTAAATCCACGAAGTGCCAGTAGAGCCCGCTGATCTCGATCGGGGTGTAGTATTGAGGCGTGAACACGCCGCGAGAAGCCCGGAATGCCATCACCCCCAGCAGCCCGATGCCGATGGTCACGTGCGAGGCGTGAAGCCCGGTCATGGCGAAATACATGCAAAAGAACAACTGCACATGGCCCGGGTCGACATCGTGATAAGTAAAGTTGAATCCGGGCATCAAGCCTTCTTTGTAAAGCAGGTGCCATTCCGACATTTCGACGACCAAAAACGCCGCGGCAAACAGGATCGTCACCCAGAGAAATGCAACCAGAGCATGCTTCGCTCCGGTAGCGGCGCTATTCACCGCGCAGGCCATGGTAAAACTGCTGCAGATCAGCACGGCGGTGCTGACGGCGCCCAGAATGACGTCGAGATGATTGCTAGCGTGGCCGAACGCCGACGGGTACAGCGAACGATATACCGTGTAGCAGCAGAACATGCCACCGAAGAACAGGATTTCAGTCACCAGAAAGACCCACATCCCGAACGTGGACGCGCTCTTCTGCTGCTCGACGTCGTCGAAATGGTGGCGAAGCGCCAGGGTGTGGTTAGCCAACCTTCATCTCCTCGAGGATCGAATAGTCGTATGCCTCGTGGTTGACCACCGGGGTGATTTCGAAATTCTCAGGGAGTGGCGGTGAGGTGGTCTGCCACTCGAGGCCCGTGGCGTTCCAGGGGTTGTCCGGCGCCAGTTTGCCGTAGCGCAGCGACCAGATGAAGTAAACCGCCGGTATCAGATAGCCCACAGCGAGCACCGATGCGCCGGCGGTGGAGAGCACGTGGTAAACCTGAAACTCCTCCGGGTAGGCGTGGTAGCGCCGCGGCATTCCCAGGTACCCCATGATGAACTGCGGGAAGAAGGTCAGGTTGAAGCCCAGGAAAATCACCAGCGCGGACAGCTTGGCCCAGCCCTCCGCATACATCCGGCCGGTCATTTTAGGCCACCAGTAATGCAGCCCGCCCAGATAGGCCATCATGGTGCCGCCTACCATGATGTAGTGGAAATGGGCCACCACGAAGTACGTATCCGTGACATGCACGTCAAACCCAAGCGTCGCCAGAAACGTGCCGGTGAGACCGCCGATGGTGAACAGGCCGATGAACCCGAACGCGTAGAGCATGGGCGTGTCGTAGGAGATCGAACCTTTGTAGAGTGTTGCGGTCCAGTTGAAAACCTTGATGGCCGACGGTACCGCCACCAGGAAGCTCAGAAAAGAGAAAACCATGCTGGCGTAAACCGACTGGCTGCTGACAAACATGTGGTGTCCCCAAACCAGGAAGCCGAGGACGGCGATGGCCACGCTCGAGAACGCGACGAACTTATAGCCGAAAACCTTCTTGCGTGAATACACCGAAACCAGCTCACTGACCACGCCCATGGCGGGCAGCACCATGATATAGACGGCCGGATGCGAGTAAAACCAGAACAGGTGCTGGAACAGCACGGGATCGCCGCCCAGCGCCGGATCGAAAATTCCAAAGTGAAAGCCGCGCTCGAGCGCGACCAGCAGTATAGTTACGGCGACCACGGGCGTTCCCAGCACCATGATGAGACTGGTGGCGTACATCGACCAGATGAATAGCGGCAGGCGGTACCAGGTGAGGCCGGGGGCACGCATCTGGTGAATCGTGACGATGAAATTCAACCCGGTCAGAATTGACGCGAACCCAGCGATGAAAATTCCCACCGCAGTCAGAATGACGTAGGTGTTGGCGTAGGATGTGCTGAACGGCACATAGAACGTCCAGCCTGTATCCACTCCACCCTGGAGCATGGCGTACAGCACGCAGATGCCACCCACCATGAAGATGTACCAGCTCAACAGATTAAGCTTGGGGAAGGCGAGGTCCTTGCAGCCGATCATCATGGGAACGAGAAAATTGCCGAGGGTGGCCGGAATCGCGGGGATCAGAAACAGGAAAACCATGATGACCCCGTGCAGCGTGAACAGCTTGTTGTAGGTCTGCGCGGAGACCAGATCGCCGGGCGGGGTCAGCAGCTCCAGGCGGATCACCGTGGCGAAGATGCCGCCCAGGAAGAAGAAGAAACTGATGGCGCCGAGATACAGTAGCGCGATGCGCTTGTGGTCCTGCGTCAGCAGCCAGGACTTGACGCCGTATTCATGCGTCAAGTAATTCTCGCGAGTTTCTACAGTTGCCGTAATCATACGAATTAACGATTCTGTTTGGGCACAAGGCTGCGTGCCGGCGCTGCCGCGCCTCCTTGCAGCGCGGGCGGATTCGCGCCGGGCGCCGGCCCCCCTACCTGCGGCCCGGGTTTGCCAAGCGACTTAATGTATTCGATCAACTGCAACAGATCCTCTTCGGTGACCTGCCCCTGGAACGAGGGCATGATGTTCTGGTACCCGGCCACAATCCTTGCGCTGGGATTCAAAATCGACTCCCGGATGTAAGCCTCGTCGGCCTTCACGGTTTCGCCCGTGGTCAGCCGCACCGCCGTGCCAAACACCCCCTGGAGGTTCGGGCAGCGGCCCGGCTTGTCGGTCCGATGGCAGTTGGCGCACGCCAGATATTGGAAAAGCTTTTCGCCGTTCGATGCCAGCGATTCGCCGCCCGATCCTCCCGCCAGCCATCTTTCGTATTCGGCCGGCTCCATGACGTAGATCCAGCCGATCATGCCGGAATGCAGCGTACCGCAATACTCGGCACAGAACAGGTGGTATTTCCCGGGCTTGGTCGGATTGAACCACGCGGTAGTGTACTTTCCGGGAAGCACGTCGAACTTCACGCGGAACGCCGGCATGTAGAAGCTGTGAATCACGTCCTCGGAAGTCATGGTGAGCTTGACGGGACGGCCCAGCGGCACATGCAGCTCGTTGATCTCGCGCTGACCTTCCAGATGCTGCGTCTTCCACATCCACTGCTTGCCCACCACGTAGACGTTCATGGCGTCGTCGGGCGGGCGCGACATTTCGAAGAACACGCTCGCGCCCCAGGTGAACATGATCATCATGAGGATGAACGGGACCACGGTCCAGATGATCTCGAGCGTCAGCGCGCCATGGACTTCGACGGGGCGCTCATGCCCGGAGCGCCGCCGGTATTTGATGGCGAAAAAGAAGATCAGGGCAAAGATCAGCGTGCTGAAAATCGCGGCGACGATCAGCAGGTAGAGCGTCAGGTGATCCAGATGGACCGCAGTGGCCGACGCTTGCTCCGGCAGGAGTTGAAAACTCGGATTCATGGACTAGCGCAGCCTCGCTACGCGGCCGGTGACAGCCTCGCGGTCGCGCCGGAGATCGCGGCGCCAGAGCCAGACCAGAATCGGAACGAAGATCAGCAGAGTGAGCGCTCCCGCGAGGCGCACGATGTTCATGACGATGGCCGAATATTTCCCCGTACCGGGATCGTAGTGGTAGCAGTAGAGCAGCAGTTGATCGACGGGCGAGCCGATCTTGTTCTCCGAGGCCTCGACCAGCCCGAGCCGAAGATCGCGCGGCGGGTATTCGATTCCGTAGAAATACCGTGACAGCTTGCCGGTAGGCGTCAGCACCATGATGGCGCTCGCGTGCGCGTATTGTTTGGTCTTCGGGTCGTAGGCATAGCGGAACCCTGCCGCATGCGCCAGCTCTTTGATCTGCGGCTCGGCCCCGGTCAGGAAGTGCCAGCCCTCCGAGCTCTTGGCGTAGCGGCGCAGGTATTCCGACTTCTTGCGCGCCGCCAGAGCGGGGGTCTCGGTAGGATCGATACTCACGCTGACCACTTCGAAATCGCGGCCCGATTCCAGAGACATCCCGCGCAGGCTGATCACCAGACCATTCAGAATCTGCGTGCAAAGCATGGGGCACTGATAGTAGACCAGGGCCAGGATGACGGGCTTCGTTCCGAAATACGACGAGAGCGGCAGCTCGCGGCCCGTCTCGTCGCGAAACGTGAGCTGGAGCGGTACCTGCCCGTTGAGTTTCTGATCGAGGCCGACGTCTCGCAGGCCCGGCGGCAACACGGAGGCCGCGATGGCTGTCTGCCGGTCCTTGTACGGCTGCGCCTGCGCCATGGCGCCTGCACCTATCAAGATAATGACTGCTTTCCAAGCTTGCATTTACGATCTCATTTGGGCGTTTGCGGCCTCGCACGGAGAGTGTTCGCTGCCTTCGGGCTCCCAGCCTTACCTGTGTTCGCCGCGGCCGGCTTAAACTGCGGCAAACCTTTTTGCGCAACGAGCTCGATCGCCCGCTCGATTGGAAGCCGCACGACGCCGCGATTGGGATCCACCCATCCGTAGTGGTTCAACGCGGCGTCCTCCTTTTCACGCATGGTTCTCATATCCGCCTGCGGATTGCCCTGCAACCTCGGCTCCGGCGGTACCGTGGGCGCCTGCGCTTTGACAAGCGCCGTAACCGGCGGGCTCAGTTTGTTCTCGCGCTGCGTAAAGCCGGTGAACAGCCACCACAGCAATAGTTGCGAGAGGATCACGATAAGTGCCAGACCAATGCCGAATTGCGTGATGGCATGCGTGTTAGCGTCCGTCTCCTCGTGCGCTACAGTCGGATTGCTCTCGGGCTCAGTAGGATGATTCACTGGCTCCTCCATGCGCCAAGGCCTCTTGCAAGTGCGCATCCCGCAGCGGCAGCAACGGCCACTTTTTCAGTTGGAACAAGAACATCGCCAGCCACAGGCCGCCGATTCCGATGGGCGCGAGCAAATCCATCCAGTGCACGCGCAGCCCGGTCCGGTTAAAGTCCGGGGCCACCTGCCAGAACAGGTCGATGAAGCGCATCACGATAATGAGGGCGGCAATCCGGACCAGCGTGCGGCCCGCGCGCTTCAAGCTGCGCGAGAGCAGCAAAGCGAACGGAAAGGCGAAGTGAAAAGCGACCAGCAGAAGTCCGATCCATTGCCAGCCGCCCCGGAGCCGCTCCATGTACCACGGAATCTCGTTCGCCAGATTGCCCGACCAGATGATCAGAAACTGGGAGTACGAAAAGTAGGCCCAGAGCATGGTGAACGTCAGCATGAGCTTGCCGATATCGTGAAGATGCGCGGGACCAATCACGCCTTCGAGCGGACCGCCTTCGTCCGACAGAATCACCAGCAAAGCAATGCAAAAGGAGAGCGCCGAGAGCCCCTGGCCGGCGATAAACAGCAGGCCATAGATGGTGGAGAACCAGTGCGGCTGGAGCGACATCACCCAATCGACTGCCGCGAACGTGACGCTCAGGCCATAAAACAGGAGGCCGGGACCGCTCAACAGTTGCAGCCGCCGTGCCAGCAGGGTGCCGCCGACGGCGTCCTGCTCGCGCGACCACTTGTTCATGAAATGCGCGAAAGTCAGCCAACCTGCAAAATAGAAAGCGGCACGCCCGATGAAAAACGGCACGTTCAAATAAAGGTGCTTGTGCTGCAGGATGGGATCGGCGGCGACCACATCGGGGTGCGACCAGGAATACAGCCTGGGGATGCCGATCAGAATGGGAATGAACAACAACAGCAACAGCCATATCGTGCGCGTAGCCGATTCGGTGATGCGGCGGATAACGATACCCCAGGCGCCGCCCGAAAGATACTGCAACATAGCCAGCGCCATGCATCCCAGCGTCAGCCCGATATAAAACATGTAGGAGAAAAGATAAGACCGGAAAAACTGGTCGGGCCCGGAGACCGCCCCGATCACGCACGCCAGCAGCGCAACAATCCCCACGATGAGGGACCGACGCTGCACCCGTTCCAGGCTGCGTCCGAGCTGCGGAGAAATGGTGAAGTCTTGAGCGCTCATTCTTGTGGTTTCGTCTGTTCCGGCGCTTTCGCCGCAGCGCCATTCAGCTCCTGCCGGCGCTCCGGAGGCACATCGTTGATGGAAGCCTGCTGGCTGAACTGCAGCACGCGGATATACGCCGCAATGGCCCAACGGTCGCGCGGCGCCACCTGCGATGAATAGTCGGCCATCGCCCCGAACCCGTTGCTGATGACGTCGTAAAAATAACCCACCTGCGCCTCCCGCAAGCGGTCAATGTGATAGGACGGCGGGCGTTTGAAACCGCGCTTCACGATCATGCCCTGCCCGTCGCCCAGGCGGCTGTGACAGGGCGAACAGTAAATGTTGAACCGCTCCTGCCCGCGATCCAGAACCTCGCGCGTGACCGGGAAGGGGATCTGGTCCACATAGAGGTCGCCGCGCTTTCCCGTGAAGAATACTTTGTCGGCGCGCAATTCACCCCGCGCGACGGTGCCCTCGGGCAGGGGACGAGCGGAGCGTCCATCGGCGAAAAAGTCGCTCGGCCGGAGCGGAATGTACTTGGGCTGATCCTGCATGTCGCGGCGGCAGGCCATGGTGACCGAGGCCAGGGCCGCGACCGCAATGTAGCGTAGGGCTAGCGCGGTTCGTGCGGGAGACGTGCAGCATTTTATTTCGTGAAGTGAAACGCCGCTGGTACCGGCCAAAGTGCGGAGCGGCCCCGCGCCATAGGATTCGAGTACGGCCGGACATGCAAATTCAGTTCTAGCAGGTTGCTGAAAATGGGCTCGGCAAAACCGCTCCCTCATGGTCGCGGCTCGGTAAGCTGGTGCAGATGGGTAGGCTGGCGCAGACGGGTGGGCGCGATTCTGAGCCGCGCGCGTAAGCAAGCGGTTTTCGGTCTTTGCCGGCATTCTGCTAGTGCGCAACTTCACACACCTCGCGTGGATCCAGGCTGCTTAGAAACTCAGCCGTATCGTGGCGATCGAACATCGGATCGCGCGCCTCGATACACAGGAAAAACCGGTCGCGGGAAGCCAGCGCAAACCGCGGCACATTGAACACAGGATGATAAGGCATGGGCAGCCCGCAGAGCCCCAGCAGCCCCAGCACCGTGGTGAGCGCGGCGAACAAAATCGTCAGCTCGAAGGTGATGATGATGAACGAGGGCCAGCTATGCAGCGGGCGGCCGCCCACGTTGATCGGAAAATCCACGACCGCGATGTAGTACTGCATCAGATAGCCGGTGAGGCCGCCGAGAATACCGCCTAAGAGCACGAGCATCGGCAGCCGGTTGTGGTGCAGGCCCAGCGCCTCATTCACTTCCTCAATCGGGAATGGCGAATACGCTTCTACGCGCCGGTAACCCTGTTCGCGCACGCGGCGTGCCGCGGCTGCCAGCGCGGTTGGGCTTTCGAACTCGGCCATCAGGCCATACACCGGCGGCTTCATTTCTCGACGCCCTCCGTGACCTCCGCTTGCGGCAACAGCGTGCGGACCTCAAAGATTGAGATCATCGGCAGCGAGCGGATGAACAGGAAGAACAGGAAGAAGAACAGGCCGATGGTGCCGACGTAGGTGGCTACATCCCAGATCGTGGGCCAATAATGCGCCCAGGAGGAAGGCAGGAAATCGCGCGACAGGCTGACCACGATGATGACGTAACGCTCGAGCCACATCCCCACCAGGACGTCGAGCGAAATCATGAACAGCCAGACCACGTTGGTGCGGATTTTCTTCAACCACAGCAACTGCGGAATCACGAGATTGCACAGGATCAGCGCGTAGTACGTCCAGCGGTAAGGCCCGGTGAGACGGTTCCAGATGGCGTAGATTTCGTATTGATTCGCGCTATACCAGCCAATGAACGTTTCGAAGAGATACGAGTAAGCTACGATCTGTCCGGTGGCCAGCATGACTTTGGCCATGTTATCCAGGTGGCGCATAGTGATCAGGTCGCCCAGGCCATACATGGCGCGCAGAGGAATCGCCAGCACCAGAACCATGGCGAAGCCGGAATAGATTGCGCCCGCAACGAAGTAAGGGGGAAAGATGGTGCTGTGCCAGCCGGGCACGATGGCCACCGTGAAGTCGAAGCTCACCACGGTGTGGACCGAAATCACGAGCGGTGTGGCCAGACCCGCGAGCAGAAGCGACGCCGTCTCATACTTCTGCCAGTGGCTCGCGGCGCCGCGCCAGCCCATGGCCAAGATGCCATACGTGGCTTTTGCCCAGCGGTTGTGGGTGCGGTCGCGCAGCGTGGCGAGATCGGGAATCAGGCCTACAAACCAGAACAGCAGCGAGACCGTGGCGTAGGTAGAGACGGCGAACACGTCCCAAACCAGCGGGCTGCGGAACTGCGGCTGAACGCCCATGGTGTTGGGATACGGAAACAGCCAGTAAAACAGCCAGGGCCGTCCAAGGTGTAGCAAGGGGTAGGTGCCCGCGCATGCCACGGCGAACAGCGTCATGGCTTCCGCGAAGCGATTGATCGAATTCCGCCAGGATTGATTCAGGAGCAGCAGAATGGCCGAAATCAGCGTGCCGGCGTGTCCGATCCCGATCCACCAGACGAAGTTGGTGATGGCCCAGCCCCACATCACCGGAACGCGGATGCCCCAGATCCCCACGCCCTTGACGAACAGATAACTGACGGCGGTGAGAAACACCATCAGCAGACCCGACGCAATCAAGAACGGGACGAGCCAGTAGAGGGGCGTCTTGCGCGTGAGGACGATGGTGCTGATCTTGTCGGTGACGGTGGCGAAGGTGTGGCCCGGCGCGATGACGGGAACCCGTCCGCGTTCCACCGAGATGATTTGCCGCCGCTCTTCGCTCATATCAGGAGTTCTCGATCTCCGGATTGGGATTGCGCAGCGCAGCCAGATAGGTGGTACGGGGCCGGGTGTTCAATTCGGCCAGCAGCGAATAATTCAACTGCTCCGCCTTCAGCTTGGCGATGCGGCTTGCGGGATCGTTGATATCCCCGAAGACGATGGCCTGCGCGGGGCAGGCGCCTTGGCAGGCGGTCACGATTTCGCCGTCGCGCACCTTGCGGCCCTCTTTCTCGGCGTCGATTTTGGCTTCGTTGATGCGTTGCACGCAGTAAGTGCACTTTTCCATGACGCCGCGGCTGCGCACCGAGACGTCGGGATTACGCTGCAGCTTGAGACTGGGCGTAGTCCAGTCCGAGTACAGGAAAAAGTTGAAGCGCCGGACCTTGTACGGGCAGTTATTGCCGCAGTAGCGGGTGCCCACGCAGCGGTTGTAGACCATATCGTTTAGGCCTTCAGCGGAATGATTGGTGGCCTGCACCGGACACACCAGCTCGCAGGGAGCGTTTTCACAGTGCATGCAGGGCACCGGCTGGAAGTAGGTTTCCGGGTTGTCCATGCCGCCCTTGTAATAGCTGTCGACGCGTATCCAATGCATGGGGCGGCGCATCAGAACCTGGTCTTTGCCAACCACCGGAATGTTATTTTCCGACTGGCACGCCACCATGCAGGCATTGCATCCCACGCACGCCGTCTGGTCGATGGCCATGCCCCAGGCGTAGCCCTCGTATTTGAAGCCGGGATAAATCGTCAGCTCCTTCGGCGGTTCCTCCGCCTTCTCCCTGGCGAAGCCCGGGTGCTTGCGATACTCGTCGATCTCGCCCGAAATAACGATGGCGCGCCCTTCCATCAGGTGAGCGTTTTGCGTCACAGCCAGCGGGTATTTCGAACCGGTCTTGACGATTTCGAGGCCTGAGCCGAACGACGGAGCGTCCGAGGTGCGCAGCGCGTAGGCGTTGAATCCTACGCCATTGCCCACGCGGCCTGCATGCGTTCGCCCGAAGCCGAGATGCACAGTGACGGATTCATCGGCATGACCCGGCAATATCCAGGCGGGCGCTTTCACTTTGCGCCCGCGAAAGTTGAGTTCGACGAGATCCTCGTTCTGCAGGCCCAGGCGCTCGGCCGTCCGCGGACTCACAAGCGCGGCGTTATCCCAGGTGAGCGTGGTCAGGGGCTTGGGCAGTTCCTGCAACCATCCGTTGTTGGCGAAGCGGCCGTCGAAAATAAAGGGGTCGGGACGGAACACGAGCTCGAGACCCTGGACCTGGGAGGGCTTTGCCGGCGCCGCCGAACTCTTGAAAGCCAACTGGCGGGCAGGCAGCACGGTGTTGGGCACGATGCCATCGTGCACGGCCTTGCGCCACCAGTCTTCGAAATCCGGCCCCGGATGTTGGCGGTTCCAGTAGCCCTTCACAATTTGGTAAGGCGTCTGGTTCGGCTGGTCGCCGAATGCCGCGAGCAACTCGTGGACCGAGCGGCCGAAATAGAGCGGCATGATCAGCGGCTGCATGATGGTCACGGTGCCGTCGTAGGCCCTGGCGTCGCTCCAGGTTTCGAGGAAGTGCGCTTCAGGAATGTGCCACTGGCACAGCTCCGAGGTCTCATCCGCATAGAGACCTATGTGGATGCGCAGCTTCACTTTCGACATGCGCTGCGTGAAACCGAAATCCACCGGTGCGTTATAGCCCGGATTGCCGCCGACGATGACCAGTATCTCGACCTTGCCGGCATCCATGTCTTCGACCAGCTCGCGGAGGCTTTCGAAATCGTCAACGGGATTGAGATCGAGTGGATCGGTGTGGATGACGGTTTTGCCGGTGTTGCCCAGCGCCTCGTTGATGGCGAGCGCAAGCAGATGAACGGCGGGCGACTGCTGCTCGCCTGGAATTACCGCACTCGCGCCGCCGTGCTGCTGCAGGTCTTTGACCACGGCGGCGATCCATTTGGCGTGCGGGCCGCTGGTCATCTGGCTGCCGGCGGATGTGTCCACGCCGCGCGCGCCCACACCGGCCGCGACCGCCGCGGCGAACATTTCGATATCGGCGGCGCGCAGCGGCAGACGGTGATCGCCCTTAGCGCCGGTCGGCGTGGCGGTGCTTTCGACCACGTACAGCCGGTTCATGGCGGTCTGCTGGCCGCGCACGCGCCGGCGCGCCGCAAAATCGGCTGCATAACGCACGCTGGCCGGACCGGTGCACAGGAAGTCCGAATCGAGCGACAGAATCACATCGGCCTTGGCGAGCTGGTAGTACGTGTTGAGCGGCTCGCCGAAAGCCTGCCGCGCGCCGGCGCGCGATGCCTGGCGACCAGCCGGTTCATAGTGGTGCCACTTGGCGCGCGGGAACTTCTGCAGCACTGCGTGGAACTGGTCGGCGAGCGTGGGTGAGGTGGTAGCGCCGGTAAGGAAACGTAAGCCTGCGCCTCCGGTAGCGCTCTGCGGTCCCAGCGCCTCGCGGGCGGCTCCCAGAAAACTGCTCCAGGGGCGGATATCGCCGAGATAAGTCAGCGTCTGCGAACGATCGGGGTCATAAAGATCGAGCACCGAGGCTTGCGCGATGGCGTCTGTCGCGCCCAGACTCGCCGGATGATCGGGATTGCCCTCGACTTTGGTGGGACGCCCCAAATGGCTCTCGACCAGCACGCCCGTGGCTACCCCAGCTATCGGGACGGCTGTAGCGAAGAATAGCGGCTTGCCCGGGATCACCTCTTCCGGCTGCCGCACGTACGGCATGATGGTCTCGGTCGGCTGGCGCGTGCAGGCGCTCAATCCGGCCAGTGCCAGCGAAGCTCCCATCACCTTCAGGAATTGACGCCGGCCCGCGGCATCGTCCTTCCATTCGGCAGCCTGCCGCGGGAATTCGCGCTCCAGCAACTCCTCGAAGCCCTCTGTATTTGCGAGCTCCTCGAGCGACCGCCAGTACTCGCGACCGCGGCTCGAATCGAGACGCGCCCGAATTTCCGCAAGATCGAGATATGCGTACGGCTTGCTGGGGTTGGTCATCGGTGGCACGTCGAGCAACTGGTCAGGCTCTGAATGTTGTACTCTTTCACGAGCTTCCTTCCGAGTTCGAGCTGGTCCGCCGGAATCCGGTAAGTCACGCTGAACACTTCCGCCCTGGGACGCACATACTGTTCCGGATGCCGGTGGCAATCCAGGCACCACGACATCTGCAGCGAGCTTTCCTGCCACATGAGCGGCATCTTGTTCACCTGTCCGTGACAGGTGGTGCAGCCCACTCCTTTCGCCACGTGAATGCTGTGATCGAAGTAGACGTAATCCGGCAGATCGTGTAAGCGAATCCAGCGAATGGATTTGTCGGTGCGAAAACTCTCGCGCACCGGCTCGAGCATGGGCGCGGTGTTCCAAATCTGCGAATGGCAGTTCATGCAGGTCTTGGTGGGGGGAATATTCGCGAACGAAGAGTTCTCGACCGTCGTGTGGCAGTAACGGCAGTCGATGCCCAGCCCGCCGACGTGATGCTCATGGCTGAACGGCACCGGCTGCTCGACCGGAACTTTCGCGCGCGTGGCGTACGTGGACGCGTTCAACTCCGCCCACGCCCACACCAGGAAGGCGATGATGAAGATCCCGCCGAAAATACTCAGGCGCGAAAAAGTATTCGTGCTGTGGTGGAAAATCTGGGACATCTAACGACGTCCCGTGGCTTTCCTGCTTACAGCAAAAGAAGTCACTTCGACGACAGAAATGCTACGCATCAGGAGTTAGCGACTGATCTTTTATTATTTAACATTTTCACAACACCGCAGCAATGAGGCGCGCGTGACGGGCGCCAACTGTCCGATTCCCCACACAATTGGCCGATTAAGGAAAATTGTACACCACCGCCACCTGCAAGCCGGGGTCAACGGCACGAAAATTCTTCTGGTTATTCAACGCTCCATGAGCGGCAAGCACGGCTCGACCCGGCTCCCGCTGCCATCGTTGACGACGAACTTGCCCCCATTCCACAAAGAAGTGCCCGCATATTCGCCGTCGCGGCGGAGTGCATAGAAGCTGAGGTCGAATTGCAATAGCTTTGCGCGATCGTTGTTGTAGTTCCGTGCCACGCGTTTCAGCGCATCGAGGCAGGCTTCTTTCGGCGACATCCCATGCCGCATGTTCTCGACAATGGTGTGCCCGCCGGCCACGCGGATGTTCTCTTCGCCGCGGCCCGTGGATCCAGCTCCGCCGACGTCCTGATCCACATAGAGCCCGGCGCCGATGATGGGCGAATCTCCCACCCGGCCCGCGATCTTCCACGCCAAACCGCTGGTGGTGGTTACGCCGGACATCTCGCCGCGTGTATTGAGCGCCAGGCAATTGATCGTCCCCTTTGTCGGATGGACGGCCATCTTCCAGGCCCACGCCAGCGTTTCTTCGTCAGCTTCAGGGAACAGGCGGCGGAGCTGGGCGGATGGCTTGGCTGGGGTGGACGGCGCATCCAGGCCATCGGTCCAGTTGTTATGGCCGCTCGCGTCGCGCAGCGATTGTTTCCACACCAGCCACGCCAGCCGCGCTTTTTCCGTGAGGATATTTTCCTCGCGGAATCCGATGGCTTTCGCAAAGCGGAGCGCGCCGTCGCCTACCAGCATGACGTGATCGGTTTGCTCCATCACCAGCTTGGCAACTTTGGACGGCGTCTTGACGTTGCGGATAGAAGCCACCGAACCCGCGCGCCGCGTGGGACCATGCATCACCGAGGCATCCAGCTCCACCACGCCATCTTCATTGGGCAGGCCGCCATAGCCGACACCGGTGTCTTCCGGATCCTCTTCATTTATGTTCACGCCGGCGATGACAGCATCCAGCGTGTCCGCCCCGGCCTTGAGCAGCTCCATGGCCCGCGCGCAGGCCCGCGCTCCGTTTCCGCTCGAAATAACAATGTTCTTCGGGTTCGACTGCGCCCCCCGCGCGGCCGCCGCGGGCAAAGCCGCCGTGCTCAACATCCAGTCCCTTCTGGTCATGCACCGTGCTCCTTCCAGTGTTTCGGATGACTAGTGCTCAGTCCGAGCGCGCCGTCCACCGAAACATGGATTGTACGCTACTTCCCTTGGCTTCCTCATGACGTAACCGACCGCGAACACCCTGGCGCTTGTCAGGCTACGTCTTCGGCAGTTTCGCAATCCGGCCGGGAACGTTTTTGCCTGGCGCAAGCGCTCACCCCGGTTTTTACAAAATTTTTACAACACGGCTACGACTTCTGTGGAGCTGCTCCTTAGCATCGATATTGGGAGCTTGGAGGAGACATATGGGGTTAGTACAGACGGCTTCTAATTCGTCTTATCGGTACCACGATGCGCATCTGGAACTGGACTTTATCCGCAAGGACGCTTCTCTCGACTCGCATCGCCTGGTATTGACCCGGAAAGAGTACGAGCTGCTGGCCCTCCTGGTGGAGAACGCCGGCGAAATCATCCCCCGCCAGATCCTGCTCATGCGCGTGTGGGGTTACAGCAATGAAATTCGTACGCGCACGCTGGATGTACACATCCGGCGCCTGCGTAAGAAACTCGGGCAGTATAGCGAGCAGTACATCGAGACCATCTTTGGCATCGGATATCGCTTTCAACCGTTTCGCATGACGCAGCGGTTCCCGACTGGCATGTCGGCTTCGCCGATGGCCGTGGGAGCTTAGTTTTTTGACCTAAGAACTTTAAGGCGTGGAGCTTGTCCCGGCCTTCCGGCCCCTGGGTGTCGAACCGTCCACTCGCTCTAACATCTTCAACCCCGCTAGAATGGGAAATTCCTCATGCAAGAGCGGATTTCCCCTGCGGCCCGTGTCTCGGGCGAGATTTGCCTGCCCGGCGACAAATCCATATCGCATCGTTACGCCATGCTCGCTGCTATCGCGGAGGGCGAGAGCCGCATCCATAACTACTCGACCGGCGCCGATTGCCACTCGACGCTCGGCTGCGTGCGAGCGCTGGGCATCCGGGTCGACGAGCAAGGTACGGATGTCACGGTTCACGGTCGCGGCCTCGACGGGCTGAAGGCTCCTGCCGGCGACCTGGACGCGGGCAATTCCGGGTCGACGCTCCGCATGCTTTCGGGGATTCTCGCGGCACAGCCCTTCACCACGCGTATCGGCGGCGATGAATCGCTCTCGCGGCGGCCCATGGAGCGGATTATCAAGCCGTTGAGTCAAATGGGGGCATCGATTTCAGCGCGCGACGGCCGCTTCGCGCCACTCGAAATTCGCGGAACGAAATTGAAGTCCATCGACTACACTCTGCCCGTGCCCAGCGCCCAGGTGAAGAGCTGCGTCTTATTCGCGGGACTTTACGCCGATGGCGCGACCATCGTGCGTGAACCGATGCGCTCGCGCGACCACACCGAAATTGCGTTGCGCGAATTCGGCGCGGAAATCCGCTTGGAGCGCCGCGCCATCACGCTGCAGGGCCGGCCGCAACTCACCGGCCGTGAACTGCTCGTACCGTCCGACCTTTCCTCGGCGGCATTCTTCATCGTGGCCGCTCTGCTGCTGCCCGGTTCCGAGCTGGTGCTGCGCGGCGTGGGACTCAATCCGACGCGGTCCACGTTACTGGACGTGCTGGCGTCGATGGGCGCGAAGCTGCAGATTCTCAATCTGGAGGAACACAACGGCGAACTGGTCGGCCAGATCCTGGTGAAGCACGCGCACATTCGCGGCGGTGTGATCGAGAAGGAAACCACGGCCGCGCTGATCGATGAGATTCCAATACTGGCGGTTCTGGGAGCGGTCAGCGACGAAGGCTTGGTAGTGCGCGATGCTGCCGAACTGCGCATCAAAGAGACCGACCGCATCGCCACTATCGCTGAGAATCTGCGCCGCATGGGCGTTCAGCCCGAGGAGTCGCCGGATGGAATCCGCATCCCCGGGCGGCAGCGATTTCACGCAGCGGAGCTGGATTCGTTCGGCGACCATCGCATCGCCATGGCGTTCTCGATCGCGTCGCTGGTGGCCGACGGCCCTTGCGCGATTCGTGGCGCGGAGGCTGCGTCGGTTTCCTTCCCCGAGTTCTTCCGGATTCTGCGGCAGGTGGCGGCGTGACGCGCGGTGTGGTGCTGCCGCGCGCGCTGGCGCCGGTGGTGGTTATCGATGTTGCCGTGCCCGAGCCGGCGCCGGGCCAAGTATTGATCCGGATGGAAGCCTGCGGAATCTGCCATTCCGACCTATTCATCGCCGCCATGGAAAAACCACCGCTCGTGCCGGTCGTATTGGGTCATGAAGGCATCGGCCGCATCGAAAGAATCGGCGAGGGCGTAACCTCGTGGCATCCGGGCGACCGTGTCGGCGTCACGTTTCTGGCCTGGACTTGCGGCGATTGCGAGTGGTGCCACACCGGCCGAGAGCGATACTGCCCGCGCCAGTTGAATTCCGGCTACACCGTGCCGGGCGCGCTGGCCGGATACACGAGCGTTTCCGCCCAGCATCTGGCTCGCGTGCCGGATGGACTCAGCGCCGCCGAGGCTGCCCCTATGTGCTGTGCGGGATGGACGACGTATCGGGCGGTGAAAGAAGCCGGCTTGGCACCGGGCGCAACACTCGCCATCTTCGGAATGGGCGGACTGGGCCATCTGGCAGTGCAGTACGCGCGCCATGCCGGATTGAAGGTCGCGGCGGTAGATATTTCAGAGGACAAATTGGCTGTGGCGCGCGGGGTGGGCGCGGAAATTACAGTACTCGCCGAAAATGCCGCGCGCACACTGCAGAAACAATATGGCGGGATGGACGCCGCCGTGGTGCTTACCGCCTCGGCTGCCGCAATCGGCCAGGCGCTGCGCTCGTTGAAGCGCTGCGGGACGCTGGTGCTGGTCGGGCTGGCGCATGGCACGGTTGAACTCCCGGCGATCGACACCGTGCTGAAGGGGATCACTATTCGCGGGAGTTTTATTGGAACGCGCCAGGATCTGGAGGACGTCTTTCGCCTGGCGGCATCCGGCGCGGTGCGTCCTCATGTCGAATCCTACCCTCTCGAAGACGCGCCGGGCCTGCTCGAAAAATTGCGCCGCGGCGAGATAGTGGGACGGGCCGTGATCAGCTTCTAGAAGTGGCCGGGCTCGCCTCTCTTTTGGGCTCGCTCAGGATTCTTCCCGCCACGAGGATGCCGATGGTAGCCGCAGCTTCACCCGCGTAGAGCCAAATTGTGGACAGGTGCAGCGTCCGCTGGACGAAGGGATCGGTGATCATCATTTCGCCTCCGACCTTGCCCAGGATCGCAGCCCCCAGATACAAGCTCCACGGATAGCGGTCCATCAGCCGCACGATCAAGTTGCTTGAAACCATCACAAAAGGGATGCTCAGGCCCAAACCCAGAACGATCAACGGCGCGCTGCCTCTGGACGCTCCGGCCACCGCCAGGACATTGTCCGCTGACATGGTGATGTCGGCGACGACGATGAACCAAATCGCCCGAAGAAAATGGCCCGGAGCCGTCGATTCCGCCGGCGGCGATGCCGCATCCATGAGCACTCTTACGGCGATCCAGATGACGAAAGCTCCGCCCAAGAGTTTGATCCATTCGATACCGAGGACCTCCGCGGCGACGACCGTAATGACGACCCTTAGAGCTATGGCTGCGCCCGCCCCGAAGACGATCCCGATGCGCCGCTGGCGTGGAGGCAAGGTCCGTACCGCCAAAGCGATCACCAAAGCGTTATCGCCGGCCAGCAGGAGATCGATTAAGACGATCGACAAACAGTCAATGAGAAATCGGGGGAAGCTTGCCGGCATCAGTTGGGTGTTTGAACCGCCCTATTCGAACCTTAGCATGTTGGCGGCAAGCAAAGAGTCAGGAGTCAGGAGCCAGGAGCCAGGAGCCAGGAGTCAGCATGGAAGCACCAGCCTGCCCGCGCGGTTATTCTGAATTCTGACTTCTCTCTACGCCGCGCGCAGCTCGACGATCAAATCGTCAAGCGCGATCGTTTTTTGAATGTTCCGCCGGAGTAGTTCCGCCAGTTCGTCCACCTTCTTGACCGCGGTACGAATCCAGACGAACGTCAGTTTACTGGCCAGCGCTTCGAGCTTTGGCCGTGCGTCCTCATTGCGGATGGCGCCGCCGCCTTCGCGCAAGATCAGCAGATCGCGCAGCAGATCGTAGAGAACTTTCAAATACAGCTCCAGCTTCTCGCTCTTGCTCCTTCCGATGGTTTCCGAGTAGGGAATCCAAGCGCCAAACGGCGCCGCACCGGCCGCCGCCTCGAGGAGCGCGAGCATGGCCGCACGGCGTTTCTGGTAAGTTTCCAGATCGAGCGATACAGCAATGCCTGGGCTGCCCGCGGCCAGCGCGATGCGTTGAGCTGCGTCATCGAGCGCGCGCGCCACGGCGAATGCCTGCATCTCGTCATTCGACAGGGGTGCGAACCAGAACGGTACGGCGCGTGAGCGGATGGTGGGCAGCAGGTCATAAGCGTTCTCGGCCGTCAGGATCAGGATCAAATGCTCGGGCGGCTCCTCCAGCGTCTTGAGCAGCGAGTTTGCCGCCTGCTCGTTGGCGCGATCGATGTGATCGATCAGGAAGACGCGGCGGTTACCGCGCAGCGGTTTGAACGGCGCACGCTCTTTGAGAAGGCGCATCTGCTCGATCGAGATCTGGCGCAGCGGTCCGTCCGGTGCGAAGGTCACGAAATCGGGATGGGAAGAGAACAGCAGCGGGTCCTGGTTGCGTTTGTCGGCGGGCCAGCGCTCGCGCGCGGCGATGATCTCCAGATTGTGCGGCAGGCTGAGGTCGTCCTGCTCGATCTTTCCGGGATCGCCAAGCAATTGCGCCGCAAAACGCCGTGCCAGCGTGGCCTTACCCACGCCCTCCGGTCCGGCAAACAGCAGGGTCTGGGCGATGCGCTCCTGCTCCGTCATGCGCTCGAGAGCGCGCGTCACCTGGGCGTTGCCACAGAAATTCTCAAACATAAGCCGCGATGCTCTCCCAAACCTTTTCCGCCACCGCTTCCGGCGCCCCCCGCCCGTCAACGATGCGGAACCGGTCCGCGTGCTGCTTCGCCAGCGCCAGATATGCCTCGCGGACTTTGCGGTGAAATTCGAGAGACTGGTCGTCCATGCGCGTTTCGACGTCGGCGGCGCCGGCGTTTCTCTTCTGGACGCGCGCCAGGCCGGTTTCAACGTCCAGATCGATCAGCAGCGTGATGTCGGGAGCGAGGCCGTGGCACGCGATCCGGTCAAGTGCGAGCACGGTCTCTTCGCCCAGTCCGCGCGCGTAGCCCTGATAGGCCAGCGTCGAGTCCGTGAAGCGGTCGCAGAGGACGATCTTTCCCGTGGAGAGCGCGGGCAGGATGCACTCCTCGACGTTCTGCGCGCGGCTGGCGAAGTAGAGCAGCAGTTCGGTGATGGGGCGGAGGTCCTGATTCGACGCATCGAGCAGGATGCGGCGAATCTGCCGGCCGATGGCGGTGCCGCCGGGTTCGACCGCCTCGAAAACATCGTGTCCCTCTGTGCGCAGCCGCCCGGCGAGCATGCGCATCTGCGTGCTCTTTCCGCTGCCGTCGATTCCCTCGAAGGTAATGAACCGGCCCCGCTGTAGCATCTGGACTTGTTCATTTTCCTACACAACGTCCGCCGGAAACACGGTTTTTCCATTGGGAGCCGGCAACCCGCCGAAGCGCCGCTCGCGGCGCGAAAAGTCCAAGAGGACGGATTCCAGGTCCTCGCGCGCGAACTCCGGCCACATGCATGGCGTGAAAACCAGCTCCGCGTACGCGCTCTCCCACAGAAGGAAATCGCTCAAACGGCGCTCGCCGCCGGTACGGATCAACAGATCGACATCCGGGGCGCCGCCCATCAGACGCGCGAAGAGCTCGCGCGTCACGTCACAGCGTGAGTCCAACCGGGCTGCCGCGCGAAGAATGGCGTCGCGGGCCGAGTAGTCGACAGCGATGCGCAGGTGGAGCGCGCGGCCGCGGGCCGTCTCTCGCTCTGCTTCTTCAATGGCCGCAGCCAGCGCCGGATCCAGGCGGTCGCGCCGTCCGATCACCTCCAGGCGAATTCCGTGCGCGATGCACCGGGGCTTCTCGGCCGCCAGGTAGGCCCGGAACAGTTGCATCAAGGCGCTGACTTCGGCGGGTGGCCGTTTCCAGTTATCCGACGAAAACGCGTACAGCGTCAGCGTACCGATGCCCAGCTCACGCGCCGCTTCCACCGTACGGCGCACGGCGTCCACTCCCGCGCGGTGTCCGGCGATGCGCGGCAGGCCGCGCGCCGTGGCCCAGCGGCCATTGCCATCCATGATGATGGCCACGTGTATATTGCAGTATGAAGCACTTTTCATTTCAAAGTATTGGGGCAAAAAATTTTACCGCTCGCGCATGGCCTGAATGAGAGCCTCCATGTGGTCCAGATAACGCTCCAGGGCGCGCCGGCCGGCGGCGGTCAGCCGGTATTCAGTCTTGGGGAGCCGTCCTTCGAAAGACTTGGTGCAGGCGACGTAATGCGCGTCCTCCAGTTTGCGGGCGTGGACGCTCAGGTTGCCGTCGGTGGTCTTGAGCAGCTTTTTGAGCTCGTTGAAAGTCAGGGACTCGTTGGCGGCGAGCGCGCTCAAAATGCCCAGGCGCAGCCTCTCGTGAATCAGCCGGTCGAGCTTTGCAGGCGTGGCCTCGGCGATGGACTGTGCCGCCGGCCGGCGTTCCTGTCTCAGTGCACTTGGCTTCGCCATTTCTTCAGCCTCCGTAGCGCGCCGCGATAATCGCGCCGAAAACGAGATGCAGTCCGCCGAATCCCGCGGCCAGAAACCAGTGCGACCACGCCAGCGGGCAAAAAACCGCAATGGCCCCCAGCGCCACAAAGCACATACCCATGACGGGCACCACCGGCACCGAAAACGCACCGCCCGAAAGGATGCCTGTTCCGTAAAGCAGCAGCCAGATCCCGGGAATCACGGCGTAGAGGCCAGCCCGGTAGAGCACCACGGTGAGCAGCGCGGCCACAAAAATCGAGGGCGCCAGGCCCAGAGCAAACTTGCGCCCCGGCCCTGACAATAAGGGCGCTTTCCCCGCGCGGGCTTTCTGCGCTGCGGCGGCCACACCGATCAGCACGGCCACCGGCGCCTCCCCCACCCAGACGGCCAGCCATCCATCGATGCCCGGCTGCCGGGCCGCAAGAAAAGCCGCTCCCAGCGCGCTCAATCCCATCAGGATGCCGCCCAGGCCCGGTACGGCGGTGAAAGACCCGGCGCGCTCCATGGTTTCCCGGATGAAGCGCAGATTGTCCATGGCGTGCGCGTGCAGCGCCACGGGCTCGCGGGATTTGGTGCGGACTGGAACCGAACCCATGCCCTTGATTATACGCTCGGTCCCGGGGCAATTACAAGGTACTTTGTTGTGCAAAGTGGAGCGCGGGGCCGCGGGTTGTTTGTGGAGGACGTGCGGCAGTTCGTACCAGGGCGGCCCAAGAGCCGCAGGTCCCGCAAGCGCGGCGTGGCCCTGCGCTACAAGTTCTTGCAGCCGCCAGGCCAGGAGGTGAAAAACAAGACCTCGTGATAGCATCACAGCTGGCCGAAGGCCCGCCAATGAAAATCACCCGGATCTCCACCCTTGTTGTAAACGCGCGCATGCGCAACTGGATCTTTGTGAAGGTCGAGACCGACCAGCCCGGCCTCTGGGGATGGGGGGAAGGCACGCTCGAATGGAAAACCAAGAGCGTGGTTGGCGCCGTCGAGGATGTCTCGGTTCTGGTCATCGGCCAGGACCCGCGCCGCATCGAGCACATCTGGCAAACCATGCACCGGCAGTATTTCTGGCGCGGCGGTATCACCGATATGACGGCCATCAGCGCCATCGATCAGGCGCTGTGGGATATCAAGGGCAGAGAACTGGGCAAGCCGGTCTGCGAGCTGCTCGGCGGGCCGGTGCGCGACACGCTGCGCTTTTACGATCATCTGGGCGGGGGCAGCCTGGAAGGCATGTACAAGACCGCGGAGCCCGAGGAGTTCGCCGACCGCATGCAGGTCAGTGTGTCCGCGGGATTCACGGCGGTGAAAGCCATGCCCATTCCGGTGTCGGAGCTGATCGAGAGCCCGGGTACACTGAAGCACGCCGCTCGTTGCGTGGAGGCCATGCGCAAAGCCGGCGGCGATGGCATGGATATCATGCTCGATCTGCACGCGCGCTGTACACCGGCTGCCGCCATCCAGTTTGGCCGCATGCTGGCGGATTACAACCTCTACTGGTACGAGGAGCCCTGCTGGCACGAGCACGTCGACGGCCTGGTGGAGGTGGCGCGCGCGCTTCCCTTTCCCATCGCCACCGGCGAGCGCCTGGCCGGACGCTGGCAGTTCCGCGAGCTATTCGAGAAGCGCGCGTGCGCCATCGCGCAGCCGGATGTCTCCCACTGCGGCGGCATCAGCGAAGCGCGCCGCATTGCCGCCATGGCCGAGACGTACCAGATCTCGGTGGCCTGTCACAACCCGGCCGGGCCGGTGGCCACCGCAGCATCCTTGCAGGTGGGCTTCGCCGTGCCCAACTACCTGATTCAGGAAGTGGTCCGCAACGACGTTCCCTGGCGTAACGACGTGGTCACGGAGCCTATCGGCATGGAGAGCGGAATCGCGCGGGCTCCCACCGCGCCCGGCCTGGGGATCGAGATCAACGAGAAAGAGGCTGCCAAACACCCGTTCGCGCCCGAGGTCACCATGGCCTACTTCCACCGTGATGGCTCGGTGGCGGACTGGTAGCGCTTCGTGCCGGCCCCCATCAACTTTTTTTATCGTTCCGATTTACGAATCCGGTGTTGACTCGCTACCCGCGAAGCGGTACTGTGTAAAATTCAAGTTACCCCTACTGTACGAACACCCACCATTTGGAGGATGAATGAATCCGAAAGAAGTGTTGGATTTTGCCGCGAAGAATGAAGCCAAGCAGCTCGATCTTCGGTTTACCGATATCC
The DNA here is from genome assembly GCA_041486185.1 of Bryobacteraceae bacterium. Classification (GTDB taxonomy): domain Bacteria; phylum Acidobacteriota; class Terriglobia; order Bryobacterales; family Bryobacteraceae; genus QHXW01. Next base: position 36,996 of record JBGPKX010000007.1, read on the forward strand.
CCAGCCTGCAGCACCATGTCTCGTATCCGATCAGCGAGGTGAACATGGGCTCGTTCGAAGATGGATTCGGCATGGACGGATCGAGCATTCGCGGCTGGGCGGCGATCCACGAAAGCGACATGTTGCTCATTCCCGACCCCAGCACGGCGTTCATGGATCCGTTCGCCGAATTCCCCACGCTCGTGATGTATGGCGATGTCATCGATCCCATCACCAAGCAGCACTACGAGCGCGATCCCCGCTGGATCGCCAAAAAGGCCGAGCTTTATTTGAAAAACAGCGGCGTGGGTGACACCGCGTACTTTGGCGCGGAAGCTGAATTCTTCA
>JBGPKX010000008.1:0-33785 GCA_041486185.1 Bryobacteraceae bacterium
AATCGCGTGGGTGTGGACACACCTGACGACCGGCGGCGTCGCGGCCTGAAGCCGCTCGACGAGGCAGAAGTAGAAGAGCGGCTGGCCGTGGTGAGCGTTTTCGAGCGCGACCGGCGGTTACTGGAACATCTGGACAGGCTGAACGTGCGGCCGGGCACGGCCATGAGCATTACGGCGGCGAACCGGACCCGGCTCACGCTGGATGTGGACGGGCAATCGATTCAGATCGAGCGGCCCGTGGCGGAGCGCGTCTGGGTGAGGCCGATGACCTCGAGCACCTCGCGCTGATAGCGCTCCAGCGTGAATTTTTCGTTCCACGTTTCGTGGGCACGTTCGGCGACAACGCGCAACCCGGCGGGAGCGTCAAGCAGAGTCTCGATTTTCGTGGCCAGCGCTTCTGCCGTGGGCGGCTCGACCAGGAACCCGGTTTTGCCGTGGATGACAATTTCCGGAATGCCGCCGGAGACGAACGCGACCACGGGCACACGCGCCGCAAAAGCTTCGAGCACCACACGTGGCGCGCCGGGCTCGCGCAGCGATGGCACGACCAATAAATCGAGCCGCGCGAGGATGGCGTTCACGTCTTCCTGCCAGCCGGTGAATTCGACCGGTAAGCCACCGGACAACTCACCGAGGCGCACGGAGTAACGTTCCGCTTCGCCATCCGAAAACAGCGGCCCTCCGCAGATAACGAACCGGCAGGACGCGCGCTCTTGTACGACGAGCTTCGCGGCTTCGAGAAACTCCGCCTGACCTTTCTCCGGTGAGATGCGTCCGATGACGCCGATGCGCGGTCCGCCGGCGCCGAGCGTCCTCACGCCATCCCAAGCTGCAACGCCGTTGTAAATGACGCGCAAACGGCCGGGGTCGATATAGGGCCAGAGCGGCCGCGCCACGTAGCGGCAGCAGGCGATCACGCGCGCGCGGGCAAGCTGGAGAGAGCGCCCCACAAGCCTGACCGCGGAGCGCTGCGCCAGGTGGTTGTGGCAGTGGAACACCAGCGGCCTCCCGGTTCGCCGTGCCACCCAGGATGCCGCGGGCAATACGCGCGGGCCGTTCACATAGATGAGATCGGCGCCGGTTTCGGCCGCCAGGCGGGAGATTTCGCGCGCCAGCCGGGGTGCTTCACGGACAAAGCGCAGAGAGTCGCGCGAGGATTTGTGGCCGGACGCGATGCGCGTCATGGGCAGCGAGTGTACCGTCACGTCGCGCTCGCGCAGCTTCTCAACCAGCCGGCCGCGGCCCGGAACCGCACAGCTCACATTCCATCCGGCCGACTGGACGGCCGGCGCGAGGTCCAGCAGGCATTGCTGCGCGCCACCCAGATCGCTGAACTGGTCGAGAAAGAGAATGTTCACTATAGCCGCCCATCCGCTCTCTTACGTTCGCGGCTCGGAAACGGAGTTCCGACTGGCGTACCGCATCCAAGTCCCTTTACACTTCGCGAGGGTGGTCCCTTGTAGCGCAGGATCACGCGCAGTTGGCGGCAGCCTGCGGCTTTTCTGTTCGGCGGAGCTAACAAGCCGCAGGTCTCCCCAAGAGCCAGGTAGCCCTGCGCTACAAGTACTTACTAACATCTCTACTGCGACACCCTGTTGCTTTCGCGGACGGCCCAGGCCAGCACCAGAAAATACACGGGCAGCACGCGCCAGTAGGTCAGCAGGTCGGCCGAGAGCATCTGGAAGGACTCACCCACCCAGAAGCAGAATATCCAAGTTCCGAAGAACGAAGCGCTCGCGTTGGGATGCCGCGCGGCTCTTCGGGCTGCGCTGAGAATCGCAAAATTAAACCAGAGGAGCGCCGCGAGGCCGATGATGCCCGTTTCGACCAGCATACTCAGGTACATGTTGTCGGCAATTACGGTTTGGCCGATGTAGCCGGAGTAAGGAAGCGTTTTATATCCGATGCCGAAGATGGCGTGCCAGGGATGTTCGGCGAGAAATCTCGCGAGAATGCGCCAGCTCTCGAAGCGTCCCGAGAAAAGCGCCTCTCCGTAATCGAAAAAGTAAATGGCCGAGAACGAGAGGCGACGCCAGGACATCTCGACCAGATCGGGAAGAAAGTAGTAGCTGGCTGCGGCGCCGGCAGCGATCGAGGATGCCAGCAGCACGATGGCTTTGCGCCAGCGGATGCGCGCGCGATCAAGCCACGCGAGCGCGCTCAGCGATACCACCAGGCTGACAACCGACGCGCGCGAGTAGGAGAAGATCAGCGCCGCGGAGAACAGCACGCCGCCCAGCGCCAGCCCGGCGCGCGAGACGGACGTCTCCTTTGCACGCCGCGCGAACGCCACTGCAATCATCACCAGAAAAAACGCGCAGAAGTTGCCCAGCGTGCTGGCTTCGTAGAAGATACCTTGCGCGCGGCGGAACACGCCGGTTTCGAGCCAGACATACTGCGGGCCAAAACCGGCGGGCGCGGGGAACTGGTAGTAGAAATCGACGCAGGCGATGGCGGCGGATGCCACCGCGGCCCAGAAGAGCGGTTGCAGACGTGGCGCGCGCTCGCCGGATGGCATGAACGCGACGTAGAAGAACAGGTATACGCCAATGCCGAACAACAGCACGCGGGCCAGAGTCTGAGTGGCGATCGCCGTGCCGGAGTAGAGAGCCGCGAGTGCGACGCTGGCGAGGAGAACGGCGAACAGGCAGATGAACGCGCGCGTGAGGCGGTCCGCGGCGATGCGCCAGTCGCGGAGATAGAGCGCGCCGGCGAAGATTCCGAGCACCGCAAAAAGCAGTGACGGGTGCGGTCCCGAATTGCCCAGCGGGATGGGAAGCGGCGGCAGCAGAAGCGCCGAGCCGATGAACGCGCCGACCCAACGTTGCGGCCGGGCAAGCGTCCACCAGGCCAGGGCCGCGAGTAAGAGAGGCCCCGCCAACACTGCGGCCGATGCGGCGGATGGCATGATGGCTACAAGCGCGGCATAGGCGCCGATAGCCATGGAAATGAAGATCCAGCGTGGAGGCTGTGCGGCCCGCGCCTCAGTCATTGAGGTTCTTGACGCGTGCGAGTGGCGCCACGGCGCGCGGCGCGGCGGCTTTTTCCAGGCGATAGTTGAACTCGATCGTTACGTAGAGCAGCGATGACGCCAGCGCCACCGTTAGCGCGGCCAGCAATATTAGCGCAATGTTGGGTGACGAAGGCCGCTCCGGAACCACGCCTGGATCGAAGATCTTCAGGCGCTCGCCGCGATAGCCGGCCGCCGAACGGATCTCCTGAAAATGCATTTGGGCCGCTTCGAGCGCCAACTGCAAGGACTCTGCCTGGGTTGATTGGAGTGCCGTGTTGGGCGACATCCCGGCTGAGGGCTTCGGAGCTGACCTTGCCGGTCCGCCGTCGGCTCGTTCCAGCCGCGCGCGTGCCTCATCCCATTGCTTCTGCGCGTCGGCAATGGCTTCCCGGTCCGCTTGCATCGCCAGATCGCGGGCGAGCTCGACAGCCCGCTCGGCGATGTAATCGGCAAGCGCCTGCGCCTGCTTAGGATCGGGCAACGTGGCTGCAATCTCGAGCACCTTGGTATTGCGCGGAATCGTCACTTTCAAGACCGACTGCTTCAGATGCTCGATGGATCGCGATCGTGGAATCCGAAAATGCTCGATGGCGTCCGCAAACAGCCGGTCCCCCGATGCCAGGATGGCGTAACTCTTGAGCGACTCGAGATAGACGGGACTCACCGCCATGGACGCGCGCAGGTCGCCTCCGGCCGGCGATTCGATCATGATGCGCGCGGTTGCGGTGTACCGGGCGGGCATCAAAAGCGCGGCGCCGAGCGCGAGCGCAACCGCCACGCCGCACGCTGCAGCTATCACGTGCCAGCGGCGGCGCAGATGATCGACGTAGCGGAACATCTCGAAAGACTCCGGCATGGGACACGCTTGTGGGATAGTGTAGCCGATATGGCGATCGTTTTGTCCGCCATCGTGGCGTTACTTTCGTTAATCATCACGCCACATCTGCTCTTTTACTGGGATGTCACGCCGAAGGTTGCGGTTCTGCTGCTGGGAACGGCGATCGCGCTGCTACTGGCCAGGCGCGAAACCTGTGTGCCGTCCCCCGCATTGCGAATTTTCAGGTTGCTGCTCGCGGCGCAGGCAATATCGCTCGCGCTCTCGACGGCATTTTCGACCGATCCGGCGCTTTCGCTCGGCGGGAGTTCGTGGCGGAGGTTCGGACTCATTACGCAGTTCGCAATGCTGTTGTTCGCCCTGCTGGTGGCGCAATACACGGCGGGGAATGCGGACCGCGTTCGGCAGTTGCTGCGTGTGATCGCCGCCGCGGGAATTCCGGCCGCGATCTACGGAATCCTGCAGTATTTCGGCTGGGACCCGCTGATCGATCCGAAGGCCTACCACGTCGGCGAAGCGCCGCTCACCATCGTCCGGCCGCCGGGCACGCTGGGATATGTCAGCTATTTTGCCACTTACCTGCTGACGGTGATTTTTGCAGGGTCGGCGCTCGTGCTGATTGAGCGCTCACGCACGTGGAGGTTCCTGGGAGCCGCCGCAAGCGTGCTGGGCGTGGTGGCCCTGCTTTTGACGGGGACGCGTGCGGCGCTGCTGGGACTCGCGTTCGGCGCCGTGTTTCTTGCTTATTGGGTGCGGCCCAGAATTCGCGGGCGCGAGATCGCCGCGGGCCTGGTGGCGGTTGCGGCGCTGGCCGGTTTCTATTTTTCCCCGGCGGGACAAATGCTGCGCAGCCGCACGCGGTGGTTCATCGAAGATCCGTCGGGTGGCGCGCGGCCATTGCTGTGGCGCGACTCGATCCGCATGGCTCGGTCGCGATGGACACTGGGTTTCGGACCGGAGACATTTTCGATTGATTTTCCGCGTTATCAGTCGGCGGAGCTGGCGCGCGCGTATCCCGGTTTCTACCAGGAGTCGCCGCACAACATTTTCATCGATGCGCTCATGAGCCAGGGAGTGCCGGGTCTCGCCGTGCTGCTCGGCGTGACGGTGCTGGGCTTCTTTGCGGCAACGAAGGTATCGGAACGCAAGCTGGCAGCCGCCCTCGGAGCTGCTCTTGCGGCTACGCTGGTGAGCCAGCAGTTCACCTGCTTCACTGTGCCCACGGCGCTGTTTTTCTGCTTGACGGTCGCGCTGCTGGTAGGACAAGGGGTGTCGTCTGGGCCCCTGACTGTCCAATATGCCGCCGGCAAATACCGGGCCGCTTTCCTGGCCGCCCGTGGAATCGTGGCACTGTTCTTCCTCGCCTTCGCCACCGTGCTCCTCGCCACCGACGCCATGCTGGCGCGCGTCGATCGCCTCATTGGAGCGCGCAATCGTCAGGAAGCCGCCGCGGTCTATCGCCAACTCGAGCGTTGGCAGCCGCCCGGCATGCGGACCGACCTTTGGTACGCGCGCGCCATGGCCAGCGGATTCGAGAGCGCCCAGAATCGGGCGGACACCTTGGCCGCGGGCCGCGAGGCCATGGCCGCCGCCATCCGCGCGACGCGCAACTCCGAGGAGCCACAAAACGCCTGGCTCAATCTCGCGTTCTTCTATGGCCGTCAGAACGATTTTCCGCTCACCGAGCAAAGCCTGCGGGCCGCGATTCGGGCCGCGCCAAATTGGTATAAGCCGCACTGGCTGCTGGCGCAGGTGTTGCGCGCCGGAGGACGGCTTCCGGAGGCACTTACCGAGGCCGCGCTGGCAGCCGATCTGGATGGCGGCAAAGACCCCGACGTTACGCGCACTTTGGCGGAGATTGGTGCGGCGGCTGACAATTCTCAAAAGTAAACTCTTTCGGAAAACCTTGCCCGGCAGCCTTTAATGGCCAAAAATGGAGACATGGTGCGGCCAGTCGCTCTCTTAGCAGTCCTCGCCGGAATCGTGGCCGCGCAAGTGCCCACAGTGAATGTGGGTGGCGTTCTGAATGCAGCGAGCTATGCCACCACCAATCCGCCGGGATCGCTGATCGTAATTTTTGGGACAAACATGGCGAGCGGGGCGGGCAAGCTACTGATTGCGAGCACTACGCCGCTTAGTACGCAGATTAAAGGTGGTTCGGATACCGCTTCGGTCAAGATCAACGGCACAGCGGCTCCCATGTATTACGTCACTTCTAACCAATCTAGCGTGCAGCTTCCTTGGAAGATTGCGGCCGGCACGGCAAACATCGTGGTGACGCTCAACGGGAAGGCTTCCGCGTCGGAGACCATGCAGGTTGGCCCGTTTTCGCCCGGCATTTTCACGCAACTGCAAAGCGGAAAAGGTGCAGGGTTGGTGTTTAACGCCATCACCGGTGCTATGGCCCAACCGGCTGGCACGCGTGCCGGGGCGACTCCCGCCAAGGTTGGGGATCACCTGTTCGTGTATGCCACGGGTCTCGGCCCCGTCACTCCCACAATCGCGGATGGTGCCGCGCCCTGCGCGCTCAGTGGCTGCAAACCTACCGACAAGCAGCGGAAAACAACCACCAACCCCACGGTTCTGATCGGCGGTGTTTCAGCTCCCGTGAAATTCTCCGGACTCTCTCCGCAGTTCGTCGGCGTCTATCAGGTGAACTTCGACGTTCCCTCCGGAGTGCCGACCGGGAACACCGTGCCGTTCCAAATCGAGATCGGTGGCGCGACATCCACCGACAAAGTTACGATCGCCACTCAGTAAGACGACGCGCCACCTTCGTCAGGATCGAGTGAGTCAGAACGGCAACATGTTCGCAGACGCACGGTGATCCCGCGCGCCGCGTGTGCTACGATCCGGATTCGGGCCCTAGTAACCATGCGCACGATAGCGCGGAGCGCGCTGGTATTTTCATTGGTATCCAGTGCGGGCTTCGCACAAAGCGCCGTGCTGAGCCTCGGATCGGCGTCAGGCGCCCCGGGCTCTTCGATTTCGCTCGACCTCAGCCTGCTCTCAAACCAAAATTCAATTGCAAGCGCCCAATGGACCATGAGTTATTGGCCCGTCGATATCGCCGCCATCAGCGTTGTAGCGGGTCCGGCAGCCACGTCCGGCGGTAAATCGGTTTACTGCGCGGGCGGCGTGGGCGCGCTCAAGTGCATCCTCGCGGGGTTCACCAGCGGTGTGCTGGGCAATGGCGTCGTAGCGCACGTGACCGTCCAACTCGCGCCCACAACGACCGACGCGGTTTCCACGGTGGGGCTGACAAATTTACTCGGGGCATCCCCGGACAGCGCCGCTGTTCCGATCCAGGGGCAGGCCGCCGTCATCCACATCGCTCAGCCGCCGAGTTTGAGTGGTATCGCGTGTACTCCTCCGAACGTAGCCACGCCGGGAGTGGCCGCATGCACTCTTGCGCTGTCAGGGCCTGTGAAAGGCAGCATGACATTTGTGCTATCGAGTGCCAGTGCGAGCATCAGTGTCCCTGCTTCAGTCACGGTACCGGCCGGTGCGACGAGCGCAAAGTTCAGCGTAACAGCTTCGGCGGTGAAGGCCACTACGCTAGCGCCGGTCACTGCTACTCTGGGGGCCCAGACGTTTAGCACGACAATCGTTCTGTCTCCGCCGGGCGTGGCCGTTTCGGCAGCGGCCGTCGTGAATGCGGCAAACTACGCAAACGGGCCTGTGGCGCCCGGAGAAATCGTTACCATCGTCGGCTCCGGAGTGGGACCGCCCGATGGCGCGGGCCTGCAGCTCCAATCGGGCAAGGTGGCCACCACGCTGGCGGAGACCCGCGTCCTGTTTGACGGCGTGCCCGCGCCACTGCTGTACGTCCGGTCCGATCAAATCAACACCGTGGCCCCGTACGGCGTTGCCGGACGGGCCAGCACGCAATTGGAGGTTGAACATCTCGGTGTTCGCTCCCAGGCGCTCACGATTCCCGTTGGAGCCGCCAGCCCCGGCATTTTTACGCTGAATGCGTCCGGTGAGGGCCAAGGAGCGATTCTCAACCAGGACACGAGCGTCAACTCGGCGGCGAATCCCGCCGCGCCTGGTTCCGTCGTGGTGATTTACGCGACGGGTGCGGGACAGTTCCGCCCTAGTGCCGCAGACGGCAGCATCATAGGAGGAGCAATTAGCGCGTTGCCGAAACCGGTAAGTCCCGCATCGGTGTGGATTGGAGGCACACAGGTCGAGGTGCTATACGCCGGCGCCGCGCCGGGGCTGGTGGCAGGCGTGCTGCAAGTGAATGCGCGGATTCCCAAAGGAATCTCGATCGGGCCGAGTGTGCCGGTGCTGCTGGCAGTCGGTGATTTCAAAAGTCAGGCCGGTGTCACGCTGGCGGTGCAATAAGTTTAGCGGCATATGGACAGGCAAACATGCCAGTCCTACTTCTTTGAAACTGGAGACGCGTGCCGATTTGCAGTTCCGAAATCTAATCGGTCGCGATGAGACGTTTTGGGACTTTGCCAACGGGAATGCGCGTCAACTCCCGCAGCACAGCCATGTCGATCGCCGAGACCGAGTCCGAGCCGGCATTGGAGACGTAGCAAACGCGGCTATCCGGAGTGAAGGTGAGCCAGTCGGGGCCGTTTCCCACCGGGATGGTGGCCAGACGTTTCAGATCGGGAAGCGAGAACACGGAAACGGAATTATCCAGCAGGCTTGTGACCCACAAAGTCTTGCCGTCGGGTGATCTGCCAATCCCGTGTGAGAAGGTATTCGGGATCAGCGGTTTGGCATCCGCCGGCGCGTCCGGCAGCAGCACTCGATTCGTCACCCGGCGCGCGGCGAAATCCACTACGGCGAATCCGTGCAGGTCTGAAAGCTGGACGAACAGGCGGCTGGGTGCGCCGGCCGGGCCCGGCTCGATGGCCACGGGGCGGGGAACACCGCCCACAGGGATCTCGAACTCCGGAGCCTCCGTCCGGATGTTGATAGCGGTCAGCTTGTTTTCGCCCATGGAAGTGGCCAGCATCCATTTGCCTTCGGGCGTGCAATAGACGTTATGCGGCGCTTTGCCGACGGGAACGCTTTTGACCTTCTCCAACGAGGCCGTGTCCACGATATCCACCCACGATTCGCCGCGAATGCAGATGTACACGCTCCGCCCGTCGGGCGTGATGGCCACGTTGTTGGGCCGCTGGCCGATGGGCACGCGGCGGATGATATGCAAAGTTCCGCGGTCTATCACGTCCAGTACGTTCTCGGTTTCGCTGCTGACATAAAACCGTTTGCCGTCTGGCGATGGGACGATGCCATGCGGATTTTTCGAAACATGGATCTCGCCCACCACGCGGTTCCCGGCTGGATCGATGATGGTGACATTGTCGCCAGCGCTGTTGGTGACGTATATGCGAACAGGTGCAGCGGCCAGAGGTAACGCCGCAAAAAGCGCCAGCCATTTCATGCGGCACTAACATACACCAAAACGCAACCAGGCTCAATGGCGGGAAACGCGGCGGGCAACCCCGGCCGCACGCCCCTTTAGCAATTGGTCCGCAGTAATGCTAAAAACGAAGGAGTAGCGATAGCGTCACTTGCACGTATGCGATTGAGTTTGGCTCTCTGGCTAGGCGGGTTGGGCTTGGCCACGATCACCGGGGCGGAGACCATCCGGTTCGATTCAGCGCCACCAGGCTCGCTGCCCGCGGGCTGGACGGTGGCTATGACTCATCAGGGCGACGCTCCCAAATGGGAGGTGCGCCGCGACGCGAGCGCCCCCAGCAAGCCCAACGTGCTGGCGCAGCTTTCCTCCGACAAGACCGACGGACGCTTCCCCATGGCCATCCTCGGCACCGTCAATTGCCGCGACGGCGAAATCAGCGTCAAGTTCAAAACGATGGCCGGCAAAACGGACCAGGCGGCCGGCCTGGTGTGGCGCTACCGCGATCCCAACAACTATTACCTGGTGCGTGCCAACACTCTGGAAAACAACATCGTGATGTATAAAGTGGAGGGCGGGCACCGCGTGTCTATCGCGCCCAAAGGCAAGGCGCCGGAAACATACGGCGTCCGGCACCGGATTCCCTCGCGGACCTGGAGTATTCTTAAGGTCAGCTTCAAGAAATCCCGCTTCGAAGTGTATTTCGACCACCGCAAAGTCTTCGAGTGTGAGGATTCCACTTTCACGCAACCGGGCAAAGTCGGCCTCTGGACCAAGGCTGATAGCGTCACTTACTTTGACGATTTCCAAGTCGTGGGAAAATAAAAGCTGATTCCGCGTCCGTGGTCGCCCCAGTTTTGTAGCGCAGGGGCTCACAGAGAGCTGCGGGTTTCTGCCCAGGTGTAGAAGAACCCGCAGGTCTCTTCGAGCTCTGCGCTACGCTGTTAATCGTTCGTAAATAAGTACTTCCCGCCGCTTTCCAGCACCACATGCAACGCCGGCTTCCCCACCAGCTTTTCGAACCGGCGGACAGCCGGCTCCGCAGCCACCAGATAGCAGCGTTCCGGCTGCGACCACAGGCGCGCAAACTGCCGGTCATCCAGGAAAACGTCGGGCGCGCCGGGCGCATATGAGCCGTACTCGATATTGTTGATGCGGCCATTCAGCAGCAGAGCGCGGCGATTGGCGTAAAACATCACCGATGAAAAGGCGTAGTACTGATCGTCCACGATGAGCCGGCCCTGGGGCGAGCGGATCAGCGCCTCGGCCAGCGGGCGGGATCCCAGGTAAGGATCGAACGTCATCAGCGCCATCCGCGCGGCGTGGAAGAACAGCACCATCATGATTACCAGAGCAGGCGCGGCGCGCCGCCCGCCAAGTTTCCATGCGCCGGTTGCGCCGATCAGCAGCCCAACGCCGGCCACCGCCAGTGGCACGCGCAGGTACGCAAACGCCGCCAGCGTCAGATCGCCCATATGGCCGAGCGCGAGCGTGTAGACCTTATAGATATCGGGATTCTCGTTGAGCGCCGTCGAGATATCGCCCGGTGTCGGAGCGGAGCGCACCACCCATAGGAGGATCGCCACCACGGCGCAGGCAAACGTCGCGATGATGGCCGCGGCCCGCGTGCCATAGCGCAGCAGCGAGTCGCCCGATGCCAGCGCGCAGCCGATCAGCAACGCCAGCGCCGGGTAGCAAGGCATCGAATAGTATTCCTGCGTGGTGGAAAACGAAAAAAACACCAGAATGAAGCCGATCCAGCAGAGCGCCAGCAGCCGCGCGCGGCCGGCTCGGTCCGGTTGCGTGAAGTTCAGCTTCGCCACAGCCGGCAGATAAACGCTCCACGGGAAAAGCCAGATCAGGTGGAACAGCCAGAAATAGAGCAACGGAACGGTGTTGTAATCGCGTGGATAACGGCGTCCCAGGTAGCGCAGCACATGCTCGTTGATGAAATAAAACCAGAAGAATCCGTGATAGGAGCCGCGCTCGCCGTGCATCGTGAAATTGAAGTACGGCGGATTGCGAATCGTGGCCAGCACGTGCCAGGGCAGGGCAATAGCCACTAGCAATGCCATGCCGCTGAGCGGATACAGCCGGGTCCAAGTCTTGCGATCGAAGAGCCGGCGCGTGATCGCGAGAAAAACGGTGCCAGCCGCCACCGGAAACACGATGGCGATCAGCCCCTTCAGCAGCAGGCCCGCGCCGAGCGATGCCCACATCAGCATGGCCCAGGGGAGCGGGTGAGCTTCGGAGTCGTCGAGCGCGCGCAACAGCGACCACAGCGCCAGCGTGATGGTCAACGTCAGCATGACGTCCGGAATGAGAACGCGCGTGAACAGGAACAGTCCCACGCAGGTAGCCAGACAAAGTCCGGCATAGGTCCCGGCTCGAGGATCGAAGGCCCACGTGGCGAACAGAGCCGTCACCCAGCAGAGCAGCACGGCCGCGAGCGCCGTGGGAATGCGCGCCGCCCAGTCGTGCACGCCGAACAGGCGGAATGAAATCGCGATCAGCCAGTACTTGAGGGGTGGTTTTTCGAGATAGATGACGCCGTTGATCCGCGCCGTCACCCAGTCGCCCGACGCCAGCATGGTGCGGGCAATCTGCGCCTGCGTCGCGTCCATGTCATCCATGAGCGACGGCGGGCTGACGATACAACCGAGAAAAATGAGCGCCGCGACGAAGAGGACAACGAACTGGCCACGACCGCCGGAGGCTGCGCTCAAGCCCTTTGGACGCGCGCCCGCTTCCTCCGGATCGATGACATGCGGCAACCCCATCCTCGAATCCGACATTAGCACGCTGGTTCGAGGGATGGCGGGAAGGTCTGGGCCGAGTTGACAAACGCGGCGCTTCAGTTTGAAATCACTTGGATCGGCCCGGTACGCCACTGCATCTAAAGATGACAGGTGTTACCGCGCCAAAAGGAGCGGACGATGAATGCTACAACCAAAGATTGGGGTATCGCGATTCTGCGCGTGACGGTCGGGATCGTTTTCCTGGCGCACGGCTACCAGAAACTGTTTGTTTACGGGTTCCACGGAGTTACCGGGGCATTCACCCAGATGGGAATTCCGGCGCCGGGGATTCTCGGGCCATTCGTGGCATTGCTGGAACTCCTGGGTGGCATTGCCCTCATTCTGGGCCTTCTGACACACTGGGTTTCGATTCTGTTTGCGATCGAGATGGCGGTTGCCATGTTGAAAGTTCACCTGCCCAACGGATTCTTCATGCCCGGCGGCATCGAATTTGCGCTGACGCTGTTCGCCTCGAGCATTACCTTGGCGCTCGCGGGACCCGGCGCGGCGGCGCTCGATAGCCGTTTCTTCGCCAAACGCGGGATGGCTGGGTGAGACGCTTCCTGACCCAATAAACTGGACTACTCAGGGTCACCTGCTCCGTCATGCATCGCTTCGTCGAATTCCTCTTGCAGCACGGTTACTCCGTGGTATTCGCGTTTGTGCTTGCCGAGCAGATCGGCTTGCCGCTGCCCGCCACCCCGGTGCTGCTCGCCATGGGAGCGCTGGCCGGAGCGGGCCGGCTGTCCTTTTTTTCCGCGCTGGTCTTGGGCGTGCTGGCTTCGCTGATCGGCGACTGCCTGTGGTACTGGCTGGGCAGAAAACGCGGCTACTCGGTGCTCAATCTGCTGTGCCGCGTGGCGCTCGAGCCGGATTCCTGCGTGCGCCGAACCGAGAACGTGTTCACGCGTTTTGGCGCCGGTTCGCTGCTGTTCGCCAAGTTCGTCCCTGGTCTGAGTACCGCCGCGCCCCCGCTGGCCGGTCTGTTCCGCATGCCGATCGCGCGCTTTTTGTTGGCCGATACGGCAGGGGCGGCACTTTGGGTGGGGACCTTCAGCGGCGTAGGATACATCTTTCGCACGCAACTGGAGGAGGCCGCCGAATACGCTCTGGGCTTCGGAAGATGGCTGGGCGTGATTCTTGTGGCGCTGCTGGCCGGCTACATCGTCTGGAAAACCTGGCAGCGGCAGCGGTTTCTCCGCAAGCTGCGCATTGCGCGCATCAACCCCGAAGATCTGCGGCGCAAGATCCAGGCCGGTGAGGACGTCATGATCGTCGATCTTCGCGGCCCGCTGGACGTAGAAAGCTCGGGTGTCAAGCTGCCCGGCGCGCTCCTCATGGCGCCCCACGAATTGGAAACCAGGCACCAGGAGATCCCGCGCGATCGCGATATCATCCTGTATTGCACTTGACCCAACGAAGCTTCGAGCGCCCGTGCGGCGCTCCGACTCAACCGGCGCGGCATCAAGCGCGTCCGCCCGCTTGCCGGAGGTTTCACGGAGTGGCGCGAGCGCGGCTATCCGGTGGAGAAAGTCGCGCCGACGATGGCCACTGCCGGTGATAGAGTGTAGCGATGATGAACCGACGCCAGGCCCTCAGGGCTGCCGCCGCGGCTCTCCCCTTGTCCAGCGCCATTCGCGCACACCCAGCTCCGCCCGAGCAGTTGAAGCGCATCGCACTTATGACCCAGGAGCTGCCCGCGCTCGACGGCGCCAACCTCGAAGTCACGGTCCAGCAGCTCGAGTACGCTCCCGGAGGAACTTCGGAGGCGCACCGTCATAACGGCTGCACTTTTGTCTATGTGCTCGCGGGCGCGCTGGTCGCCAAGATCGACGACGGCCCGGAGAAGACATACAAACCCGGCGAGATGTTCTACGAACCGCCCCTCCACCTCCACGCGGTTTCGCGGAATGCCAGCCACAGTGAGCCTGCGAAGTTTCTGGTTTTCCGCGTGATCGAGAAGGGCAAACCCGCGACGGTGCCCGCGAAGTGATCGAGCGCGGCGCCACGCGGCCCACCAACGTCCGCCATGTGGTGCTTGGGCTGACCGTCGCGGCCTACCTGATCACTTACATGGACCGCGTCAACATCGCCTCGGCGGTCCCCGTCATCCAGAAAGAGCTTGGATTTTCGATGGTCACGGTGGGCTGGATCCTCAGCTCGTTCCGCTGGGGCTACGCGCTGTTTCAGATCCCCGGCGGATGGCTGGGCGACCGTATTGGCCCGCGGCGCGCGCTGGCTCTGATCGTGACCTGGTGGTCGATCTTCACTTCGGTCACGGCGCTGTCTTGGAGCGCGGCGTCGATGGCGACGTTCCGCTTTCTGTTCGGGATGGGCGAGGCCGGAGCGTTTCCGATCGCCACGCGATCGCTTTCCCGCTGGATTTTGCCCGGCGAGCGCGGCTTTGCGCAGGGCATCACGCACGCCGGCTCGCGCCTGGGCGCGGCGATGACGCCTACTATCGTCGTGCTGTTGATGGCTGCGTACGGGTGGCGCATGCCGTTTTTTGTCTTTGGCGTGATCGGCCTGGTCTGGGCCGTCGTCTGGTATTGGTATTATCGCGACACACCGGCGGAGCACGCGGGCCTCAACGACGCCGAGCGCAGCCTGATTCTAGCGTCGATTGGCGGAACGCGTCCGGGCAAAACGCGCTCCGTTCCCTGGCGGCGGATTCTCGGCAGCTCCACGCTTTGGACGCTTTCGATCATGTACTTCTGCTACGCGTACTGTATCGCGGTGTATCTCGACTGGTTTCCGAAATACCTCAACGAGCATCGCGGCTTCGACCTCAAACACATGGGCATGTACGCCAGCCTGCCGCTGTTGGCCGGGACGGCGGGCGACCTCCTGGGGGGATGGGCATCCGACCGCTGGGCCCGGCGCTCGGGCGATCTGAAGCGTGCGCGTCGCGGAGTGGCAATAGTCGGTTTTCTGCTGGCCGCCGCAGCGATTCTGCCGGCCACGTTCACCGTCAGCCCGACCGCGTCGGTCTGGTACACCTGCATCGCGGTTTTCGGCCTCGAAACCACGGTCGGCGTCTCCTGGGCGATTCCGCTGGATATCGGCGGCGATTACGCCGGCTCGGTTTCTGCGGTCATGAACACCTGCGGTAATATAGGAGGCGCGATTTCACCCGCTCTGCTGCCGTACCTGGTGGGGTTTTACGGGTGGAACGGGCCGTTCGTGGTCGCGTCCGCGCTCTGCGTCGTGGCCGCGGTGCTGTTTAGCGGCATCGATGCCACAAGGAGGATTTTCGCGGACGACGCGGCGGCGGCGGAGAGTTGAGCCATGAGAATCGATCCCGACAAATGCGTTGCCTGCGGAAACTGTACCTATGTGTGCCCCATGGGCGCCATCTATATCGACCCGGTGATCAAGCGCGCCACCGTCGACCGCAACGAGTGCGTCGAGTGCTACGCCTGTTTCAACGGGCTAAGCCAGGAGCACCTCAACCCCACGCTGGTGCGCACGCTGCGCAAATTGTTCCAGCTCGTGCGGCTGCGCTTCGATCCTGAACCCGATGTTTGCCCCACGGCGGCTTTCGCGCCGGAGGACCTGCAGTGGCCGCGCGTGGTGCGCCGCGCATTTTCCGATCCGCGCGTGCCGCATGAATCCACCGGCGTGCAGGGCCGCGGCACCGAAGAAGTCAAAACCAACGATGTCAGCGGGCGCGTGCAGAAGGGCGAAGTCGGTTTCACCATCGAGTTTGGCCGCCCCGGTGTGGGGGTCTGGTTCCACGAAATCCAAAAAATGGCCTGGGCGCTGGCCAAGGCGGGCGTTGCGTTCGAGAAGAAGAATCCCATCACGTCGCTGATGTCCGACGTCTCGACCGGCACGCTGCGCGAGGACATCCTGGGCGAAAAAGTTCTCTCGGCGATTCTCGAAATCAAAGTGCCGGTGGAGCGCACCGAGGAGATCATTGGCCACGTGCGCGAGGTCGAGAAGCAGTTGGATACGGTCATCGCGCTGGGCGTGGGTACGCGCTGCGATGAAGATGGCGAGGAGAACGTGGTGGCGCCGATTCTCGAGCACCTGGGATACAAGCTGGAGCGGGCCAAGACGAATGTCGGACTGGGCAGAATCACGAACCCGGTTGAGGAAACCAAAAAGGAGGAGCCGGTGGGTTCCACCAGGTAGCCCGCCTCGCCATCCATGACCAACACATTGCACCGCTTCGGCGACGCCGAGAGTTTTTACGACGACTACGTGGTGTTTGCCATTCCGAGCCGCGGCAAAAACGACAAAGGCAGCGTCCCCAAGCTGAAAAAGTTTCTGGAGATGGCGCTGCCGTTCAAGCCGGTGAACCTGGGCGACGCGATTCACGGCGGGGCGCTGCGGCCCTCGCGTAACATGCATCCCACGGCGCACTGGAAGCGCGACATGACGCCCGATTTTCGCGCCGTAATTGACGGTGTGGATGGGCCGACAACGGTTGCCGCCGTCTTTGACGACCGCGTGGCCGCCGAAGATTTCTTGATGACGGTGCGTGAAGCCGACCTCGGGTTGTGCATCAACGTCTCGACTTCGATCGATGGCGCCGAACAGTGCTGTCACGCCGCGGGCATCCCGCGCCACAGCGTGGGCTACTCGCTGGGTTTCGAGGGCAAGACCGAGAAGCTGCCCAACAGCCAGGTCCTGATGCTGACCACCATGTGCGGCCACGGCATGATCTCGACCAGCCTGGCCAAGAAGATGATCGATTGGGTCAAGGAAGGCCGGCGCACGCCCGAGCAGGCCGTCACCTACATGGCGCGCTTCTGCTCCTGCGGCGTCTACAACCCTTCGCGCGCCAAGCGAATCCTGGAAGACGCCCGCCACAAGATCAAGTAGGTAGGTCAGGCGTTTTCGCCTGTCCATTTTCCGTCCATGCAGAACGGGTGGGCAAAAATGCCCGCCCTACTTTGTTCTTTTGCGGCGCCTGGCCTCAAAGCGAAATTCGTGCAGGCGCATGTGAATGCGCCGCCCGCGAAACGTCACGCCTTCGCTTTCGAGCCGCAGCCGCTGCTCCATTCCAGGCGCCCCGCGCAGCTTGATGTGCCCGCCCGCGCCGACCACGCGGTGCCAGGGAATGGCTCCGTGCGCCGCACGCAGAGCCCATGCCACCTGACGCGCGTGGCGTGGATAACCGGCCGCGCGGGCCACACCGCCATACGTAGCGACTTTGCCTTTTGGGATTTTCCAGACCGGTACGAGCAGGTCCCTGAGCATGCACGCCCGCTTATTTGCCGGGCCCCGCAGCCCGAACTTCAGGCCCCACCAGGGTGAATTTCTCGAAATTGCGCCTGAAGCGCGCGCTCAAGTCGGCTGCCGCGCGGTCGTAAGCGGATTTGTCCGGCCACATGCCGCGCGCATCCAGCAATTCCGCCGGCACGTCAGGGCAGCTTTTCGGAACGAACACGTGGAACACGGGATGGGGTGACATGGGCACGTCTTCCAAATCGCCTGAGATCGCGGCATTCAGCATGGCGCGTGTGTGGCTCAGCTTCATGCGCTTGCCGACGCCAAACGGTCCGCCCACCCAGCCTGTGTTGACCAGCCAGCAGGCAGCCTTGTGCTGTCGCAGTTTTTCGCCCAGCATGTTGGCGTAGACGCCCGGCTTTCTCGGCAGGAACGGCGCGCCGAACCCGGCGCTGAACGTGGCTTCCGGTTCCTTGCCCAGCCCGCGCTCGGTGCCCGCGACTTTAGCGGTGTAGCCGCTGAGGAAGTGATACATGGCCTGCTCGGGCGTGAGCCGTGAAATAGGCGGCAGCACGCCGAAAGCATCCGCCGTCAGAAAAAGCACGTGGCTGGGGTGCTCGCCCACGCTTGGCAATACGGCGTTCTCGATGAATTCCAGCGGATAGGCCGCGCGCGTGTTCTCTGTGATCTCGTGCGAGTTGAGATCGAGCGTGCGCGTCTCCGCGTCCATGGCCACGTTCTCGAGCACCGTCCCAAACCGGATGGCGTGCCAGATCTGCGGCTCCTGTTCGCGCGACAGCCGGATGCACTTGGCATAGCAGCCGCCTTCGAAATTAAACACGCCGCGGTCGCTCCAGCCGTGCTCGTCATCGCCGATGAGGAAGCGGTTCGGGTCGGCGGAAAGCGTCGTTTTGCCCGTGCCGGACAAACCGAAAAACAGCGCCACCCTTCCATCGTGGCCCTTGTTCGCCGAGCAATGCATGGGCATCACGTCTTCGGCCGGCAGCAGATGGTTGAGAATGGTGAAGACCGATTTCTTCAGCTCGCCCGCGTAACTGGTCCCGGCGATCAGCACGATCTTGCGCGTGAAATTCAGGATGATGCAAGTCTCCGAGCTGGTTCCATCGGAAGCGGGACTGGCTTGAAGATCGGGCACAAACAGCAGCGTGAAGTCGGGTTCTCCGTGCGGCCCGGGGTGCGCCGGCTGGATCAGCAATTGCCGCGCGAAGAGCGCATGCCACGCCAACTGGGTGATGACGCGCACGGAGAGCGAATACTCGGGATCGGCGCCCGCCAGGCAGTGTTGCACGAAGACTTCTTTGCCTGCGAGGGACGCGAGCGCCCGGGAGTAGAGGGTGTCGAAATGCCGGGGTGAAATCGGCTGATTCACCGGCCCCCAATTCACCTCGGACTCGGTGAGCTCGTCGCGGACGATGAACTTGTCCTTGGGCGATCGGCCGGTGAACTGGCCGGTGCGAACCACCAGCGCTCCGTTGTGCGCGAGCTGCCCTTCCCGGCGTCCGATGGCTTGCTCGACAAGCTGTTCAGCGCCGAGATCGCAATAAGCTTCGCGAACCTTGGGAATGCCGAGCGCCGATTCGTCGCGGGTACCGGAGCCTCGTTTATGCCCGGAATGATCGGCCGGCATCTACTTCTATCGTAATATGGAAGCATGGTGGCGCGACTGCGCCTGAGCGCGCTTGGGGCGTTATTCAGCTTACTTGCCCTCGGGCAGGTGATCGAGTTCGAGTCGGGTGGGCTGCACTATCAGACCCTCACCCGCCGTAGTGTCACGGTGATGTTTGCCCATATGCCCGCGCACTTGCGCGAGTTCTCCATCGTGCAGGTGGCGGTTTCGAATGGCTCGCAGGGTCCCTATACGATACGGCCAGAGGACTTCCGGTTTGTGCGCGCGGACGGAACCGTGATCCGCGCGACGCCGGCGCGGGACGTGGTAAACATGCTGCTGGAGAAAGGCTCGCGCACCGACGTCATCAAGCTGGTTTCGACCTATGAGTCGGGCCTATACGGCATTCAGCGCATGCTTTCGACCAACGGCTACGAGCAGAGGCGCCAGGCCGCGCTCGCCGAAGTGCAATCTACCAAAGTGAAGGCGGCGGCCGCGGCTTCGGCGATCGCGCTGGTGCAAATCAAATTAACGCCGGGCCAATCCACCGACGGCGCGGTCTTCTTTCCACACGAAGGTAAGCCACTGAGCGGAGGGCATTTGGTCGTCAACACCAATACCGATACCTTCGAATTCAGGGCCGAGTAATTACGCAAATTTTGCGCGCTCTTGCGAGCAACCTTCGCCGGTTGCGGTGCTAAAATGGCGTCATGTCAATTCCCAACGGGGGAGGAATCGCCATGAAGCAGGTTGCCGGTCTTGTTTTCGTTCTGTTCGCTTTGGTTTCCGTTTCGCACGCGCAGCAGAAGAAGCGCGTTGCGGTGATGAACTTCGACTACTCGACAGTCCACAGCACCGTGATGTCGATCTGGGGCGCCGACCAGGACATCGGCAAGGGCATCGCGGATTTGCTGGTCGATAAGCTGGTCAACGACGGCCAGTTTTCCGTGATCGAGCGCAAGGCCCTCGACAAAGTGCTGACCGAGCAGAATTTTTCCAATAGCGACCGCGCCGATCCGACTTCAGCGGCCCGGCTGGGCAAAGTGCTGGGCGTGGACGCCATCATTATCGGCAGCATCACGCAATTCGGGCGCGACGACAAGAAGACCGGCGTCGGCGCGGGAGCGTTCGGCGGATTCGGCCGGAAGGTTGGCGTCGGAGGTTTTGAGAAGCGCGAGTCCAAGGCGGAGGTTGCCGTCACGGCGCGCATGATCAACACCGAAACGGCGGAGATTCTGGCGTCGGTGACGGGTAAAGGCCAGTCGATGCGCGGTGGGACTTCGCTCCTGGGAGCCGGAGCGGGCGGCGGTTCGGGCGGTGGCGCCGGTGTCGACATGCGCAGCAGCAATTTCGGTGCGACCATCCTGGGCGAGGCGGTGCACGCGGCGGTGGATGACGTAGGCAAGCAGCTCGACGCGAAAGCGGCCTCGCTGCCGGCGCGCGTAGTCACCATTGACGGCATGGTTGCCGATGCTACCGGCGACACCATCATCGTCAACGTGGGAAAACGCGCGGGCGTCAATATGGGCGACCGTCTCGAGGTCCGCAGGAAGATCCGCGAGATCAAGGACCCGAGCAGCGGCAAGGTGATCAAGCGCGTAGAAGATAAGGTCGGCGAGATGCTGGTGACCGAAGTCGACGATACTTCCGCCACCGGCAAATTCACTGGCACGGGACCGGCCAAAGTAGGCGACACGGTGCGCAATCCGCGGTGATGCTGAAATGAGCCTGGAAATCGGCAGCCGAATCGGCGATTACGAAATTGTTGCGGCCCTGGGCGAGGGTGGCATGGGCAAGGTGTTCAAGGTCCGCAATGTGATCTCGGATCGCATCGAGGCTATGAAGGTCTTGCTCCCGGATCTGGAACAGCAGCCGGAGCTGGCGGACCGCTTCATGCGCGAGATCAAAGTCCAGGCCAGCTTGCAGCATCCGAACATTGCGGCGCTGCACACCGCACTGCGCGTGGATAATCAGCTTCTCATGCTGATGGAGCTGGTGGAGGGCGTCACGCTCGAGCAGCGTTTGCACCAGGGGCCTGTTGGGATACGCGACGCCGTGGACTACATCGGCCAGGCGCTTAGCGCGCTGGGCTATGCCCACCAGCACGGCGTGATCCATCGCGATATCAAGCCGGCCAACATGATGCTCACCAAGACCGGAACGGTGAAGCTGATGGATTTCGGCATCGCCAAAGCCGCGGCCGACCGCAAGCTCACGATGACCGGCACCACCATGGGCTCGCTGTATTACATGTCGCCCGAGCAGATCAAAGGCATGTCGAATCTGGATGCGCGCAGCGATCTTTACTCTGTGGGCGTCTCGCTATACGAGCTGGTGACCGGGAAGAAACCATTCGACGGCGACAGCCAGTTTGCCATCATGGCGGCGCATTTAGAGAAGGTGCCAGTGCCGCCCATTACGCTGGATACGAACCTGCCGCAGATGGTAAACGACGTGATTTTGATGTCGATTGCCAAGGATCCCGATCAGCGGTTCCAATCGGCGCAGGCGTTTGCGGCTGCGTTGGGCAGCGTGCGCGAGAGCCTGGGAATGGCTCCTGCGGCTGCCGCTGTGCCGTCCGCCGCCGTGCCAACTTTCACGGCCGCCTCGGCTGAAGCCAACACGGTGCCGTTGACGATGCCTTTGGCGCCGCCTGTTCCGGCTCCCATGGCGTCAGCACCGCCGGTCCAGCCGAAATCCAGCAAGCGATGGCTGTGGGTGAGCGCGGGAGCGCTGGCCACGGTGATGGTCCTGCTGGCCGCTATCCAGTTTGGTCCGTGGAAGAAAACCAGCGCCAACAGTGCGCCGCAGCAAGCTCCGACGAGCAGCGCTCCGGCGACAGAGGCAGCACCGCGTCCACCCGTTACCACTCCGCCTCCCGAGCAGCAAACCGCGGCGCCGCTTCGGGCGGAAACGGCGCCCGCGCAGACCGCCACCCAGGCGGTCACGCCCTCGGTCGTCGTGCAGAAGCGGCCCGTACGGCAGACCGCGCGACAGCTATCGACGCCATCGTCGGCTGCGCCACAAGCGGCACCGGCCACACAGACTCCCTCATCCGCCGCGGATACGGCCTCTCAAGAGGCTGCACCCGCCAAGCCCGCGCATGCAGGCCCCGATCCCGCGGTTCTCCAGGAACTTCGCGAGCAGCTCGTGGAGCTTGCGGCCCGCGCCGGCGCCGTGCGCAACAGCCTATCCAACTTGAAGCGCTCGCAGGCGGCAAACGGCATGTCGCTGCGTGGCGATATGGCGGCCGCCGAGAGCCGCATGAACTCCCTGATGGAAGGGGCCAGCGCGGCACTCAACGCTCACGACGCCGCATCGACCAAGAAATTTATCGATTCCGCGGACGTCGAAGTCGCGAAGCTGGAAAAGTTCTTGGGGTTTTAGAGCGCCGCGGTCCCTCAAGGCCAGGAGAGTCCGGCGACGCCCACTGGAGATCCAGCACCTCTCCGGGCCACGTATTGGCCATCTTTGCGCGGAGCACCGTGGCAATCCATTGACTGGCCGAGACGTTTTCTCGCCGGGCTGCGCTCCTGACGCGCGCTTCGGTGTCGGGATCAAGCTGGACAGTGATGCGCCCCGTAGTCATAGCGAGAACCGCGCCCGGTCGGCACTGACGGCGGCCCCCACGATGGCGATCTCGTCGCTGGTGGGCACAATTTCGAACAAGCTGCCCTGTAACGAACTCATGCGCACCATGTCGTGCAGGTCGACATTCAGCCGCTCGACGTCGATGAAGCGCGCATTTGGCCCGGTGAGATAAAATTTGCCCGGCCCGTCGAGGTGAATGCTCGAGGCAGTAGCAGCGGCCAGCGCGCGGTGCCAGCGCTTCACAAAATCCGCGCAGCGCTGATCGCCGGTCTTGGCTTCGGCGAACACTTCATCCGGTTCCATGTCGAGGAATCGCCGCCGCATCGCCGCATGGCCCATGATGCCTTCCAGGTGGCCTACGCCACCGCAACCGCAGAAACGTTCCTTGGGGTCGAGCGACACCACCATGTGGCCGCCCTCCCACACGCCCTCCGCATGGGGGTACCGGCCGTAGCCGATACCGTCGCCGAGAGTCCACACGCGAATCAGGCTTTCGAGCTTTCCGCGCGTAGCCGCAATGCCGGCCGCCATGGCGTCGGCATCGTTCAAAACCAGCACGCGCTCGAACACTGTGCCCAGGATTTCCTGCAAACGGAAACCTTTGACTTGTTGCAGATTGGGGGACTCTTCGACCCGGCCCTCACGAATGATTCCCGCAAAGCCGATGCCCACCGCCTCCACTTTCGTTCCACCCGTGGCAAGACCGATCAGCCGCCGGATCAATTCGGCGATCTCAACGGCGGGAATACCTTGCAGGCCCTCGGAATCCGAGTCCGGTTCGGGATAGCTTTGGATCGGGCCGGCGACATGGTTGGCTTCCACCAGGCCCGCCACAATCCGGTCCGACGCCAGCACGCCGATGATTTTCGCCATTGCCGGTCTCTCCTAAAGCCGCGCCAGCTTGTTCAAGCCGTTGAAGGCCGCCGCTTTGTAAGCTTCGGCCAGCGTCGGGTAATTGAAAACGGTATCCACGAAATACTCCACGGTTCCCTTGAGGATCAGCACCGCCTGCCCGATGTGCAGCAGTTCCGACGCGCCCTCTCCGATAACATGCACTCCCAGCAATTCCTTGGTTTCGCGGTGAAAGATGATTTTCAGGCGCCCGGTAGTGTCGCCGCGAATCTGGCCGCGCGCAATCTCGCGATAGTAAGCTACGCCGACCTCGTAAGGGACATCTTCATCGGTTAACTGCTCCTCGGTTTTTCCGATGAAAGAGATTTCGGGGATGGTGTAGATGCCATACGGGTAAAAGGCCGGATCGGAATGCAGCTTCAAGCCGAAGGCGTGGGCAGCGGAGAGGCGGCCTTGCTCCATGGACACCGATGCCAGGCTGGGAAACCCGATGATATCGCCGGCGGCATAGATATGCGGTTGGGCCGTGCGAAACTCCGCATCCACGGGAATGCGGCCGCGCGCGTCGGCGGTGATCCCCGCGGCCTGCAAATTCAGCTCGTCGACGTTTCCCTGGCGGCCCACGGCGTAAAGCAGGGCATCGCCCGAGATTCTCTTCTTACTATGCAGGTAAGCCACGACGCAGGCGCCGGTGTCTTCCACGCTCTCGACTTCTTCGTTGAGCCGCATGGTGACGCGGTGATCGCGCAGATGGTACGAAAGCGCCTCGACGATTTCGGCATCCGCGAATTCCAACAGGCGCGGCCGCTTCTCCACCAGGATCACGCGTACGCCCAAAGTGGCGAACATGCAGGTATACTCGACGCCGATCACGCCGCCGCCCACCACGATCATGGTCTTCGGGATCTCCGGCATTTGCAGGATCTGGTCGCTGTTGACGACGGTGCGGCCATTGAGCGGAACCTTGGGCGAGTCGGCCGGCTTGGTGCCGGTGGCAATGATAATGTTCGCGGCTTCCAGATCGATCTGTCCCAGTGTGTTGACCACCTTCAGGTGAGTGGGATCCACAAAGCTGGCCGTGCCCGTCAGGACTTCCACGCCATTGCGCGAAAGCTGCGCCTGCGTAACGTCGACTTCGGTTTTGATGACGTGCTGCACGCGGAAAGAGAGATCGGACATAGAGATCTTCTCTTTCACGCGGTAATTGATGCCGTAGATATTCTGGTAATAGAAACCGGAAAGGTGCAGCACCGCTTCGCGCATGGTCTTGCTGGGAATGGTGCCGGTGTTGATGCAGGCGCCGCCCAGTACCGCGCGCTTTTCGATGAGCGCCACGCGTCGTCCGGATTTCGCGCCCTGGATGGCGGCGCGCTGTCCGGCAGGTCCGGAGCCGATCACGATCAAGTCAAAGGTCTGCATCTAGGTATTGATCGGTACTGCCTCAAACGTTCATTAAACCATGCGCGCGGCAAAGCCCGAACTATGCTCCGGCATATATTACGCTACAAATATGCTGCGGCATCCATCTAAGAGTGTGATCGGTTTGATATGTCTCGCCGGTGTATTTGCTATGGCGGAAGAGCACCGGCCGCGGGCGAGAGACATCGGTCTGGCGGTAGGCATCCTGCCGCCGGGGGCGCTCAATGCGATTACCGATGTGGCGGGCGTGCTGGTGGGCCACCTGACGCTGCTACGCGGGGACAGCATTCGCACCGGGGTCACAGCGGTCGTGCCGCACGCCGGCAATCTGTTTCGCCAAAAAGTCCCGGGCGCGATTTTCGTGGGCAATGGCTTCGGAAAGCTCGCCGGATCGACGCAGGTGAACGAGCTAGGCGAAATCGAAACGCCTATCCTGCTGACCTCCACGTTGAACGTGCCGCGCGTGGCCGACGCGCTTCTGGACTACATGCTCGCGCTGCCGGGCAACGAGGACGTGCGCTCCATCAACGCCGTTGTCGCCGAGACGAATGACGGTTATCTGAACGATATTCGCGGGCGGCATGTGGGACCCGATGAGGTGTTCGCCGCCATTCAGGGTGCGAAGTCCGGTCCGGTGGAAGAAGGCGCGGTGGGCGCGGGGACGGGGACTGTGGCCTTCGGGTTCAAAGGCGGCATCGGGACATCTTCGCGGCGGTTGCCGGCATCGCTCGGCGGACATACTGTCGGCGTGCTGGTGCAGACCAATTTCGGCGGCGTGCTGACGGTCGCCGGAGCGCCGGTGGGCCGCGAGCTGGGCCGCTACTACTTGAAAGACGAGCTCGAACCGGCGCGTGGCCGGAACCCGGCGGATGGCTCGGTGATCGTGGTGATTGCGACCGATGCTCCGGTGGATCACCGCAACCTCCAGCGCATGGCCGCGCGTTCCATGATGGGTCTGGCACGGACCGGCTCGGCGGCCTCGAATGGTAGCGGCGATTACGCTATCGCTTTCAGCACCGCTCGCGGCGCGCCGTTATTGTCGAACGACGAAATGTCGCCGCTATTTCTGGCGGTGATCGAGGCGACCGAAGAAGCGGTATACAACTCGCTGTTCCGCGCGCGCACTATAACCGGCAACGGGCATACAGTGGAGGCGCTGCCGGTGGAGAAGACCGTGGAGATTTTGCGGAAGTACGGGGCAGTTCGGTAGGAGGCTCCAGCGGAGGCCGTTTGGGATATACCGGCCGGACCCAGGGTTACTAAATGGAAATCCTGGCACAACCGTTTTGGAGGAAAAACTGATGCGCCTGAAGTCTATGGTTATGGGAATTGGCCTTACGCTTGCGGTCGCCCTCGCCCCGGCCCGAGCCGACCTTTTGGAATCTAATGTAACCGGTACGTTGTACTACTCTGACCTGTCGACTGTGTTTAGCGGTCCTATTGGACCCGTACCCGTCAATGCCGGAATCGAGTTTCCCGTCAATTCTCTTGCGTTCGACGGTCAGCTCGACGTTACAGGGTCGCAAATCACTTGGGCAGCAACTTCGACAGCCCAGTACGGCGCTGGCACTTTCAACGGGTTCCAACTCGTGTTCTCAGGCGCCCCGACAATTACCAATGTTACGGTTGATGCTTCCAGCACGCTTCCGGCGGTGTCGTTTTCATTCACCGGCAACGAGGTTCTGCTCAACCTCGCAGGTGAGTTGGCTCTGGCAGGCGAAAAAACGATACTGGACGTTCAGACGAGCACCAGCACGAGCGTGGTCCCAGAACCCGCGACGGGCCTGATGACTGGCATGGGCATTCTGGCGATCGCGATTCTAAAGCGCGGCCGCTTCGGTCGAACGTAGCCGGGCAGGGAAGTCCCTACGCTTTCCTGGTGTACCTGTGCGCCGCAAATTTGAGAGGACACCCACTAGTGGAGTGTCGCAATGAATTCGTCAGCATGGGAAAAAACGCTTGCTAACGCGCGCGGCTCGGAATGTGCCTTGCTGAGCCGGGACCATAAGGGAGCGGTCATGCTCACGTTGTCGCTGCGACAGGCCACTAGTGCCTGCCCTACGCGCTGGCGGATTCCACCGGCCCGCGGATGGTTTCGATCAGGCCGCGCCACTTGCGCATGAATAGTTCGGCCAGGTTGAGGAGGATGGCTAGTGCCAGCAGGCCCGGCCATAGCTCCATCGAGGATGGGATCGAACGGCCGCCTGAATCGAAAATCGTTTTTGCCGCCGGATTGAACCGGCCGCCTGTCGAGCGGGCGATCTGCTGCAATAGCAGTTCGTTCGAAGAATGATCCATCAACTCGTCTTCCTCGCGGTAGAAGCCGATCTCGGGGAAGGCGCGCGACTCGACCAGCGGACGCACGCGGAACAGTCCTTGGTTCCTTCCAATGGGCACCACGGCGCGGTAACTTCCGGCGGCCACTTTGCTGACCTTTACCGGGCTGCGAAATCCGTTAGGGCCGAGGGCGTAGATATCGGGAACGGCGGCGGGTTCGTCGATCTTCCGGCCCAGGTGGTAATTGATCACCAGGGCATCGCTCGAGCTGTCGAATTCGGCCTGAGCTTCGCTCGCTTGCGCGTGCGGCAGCAGGTCGCGGGCTACATTGGCCCACAGCCGGTCAAAGCCTTGCCAGGTAAGCCACGCAGCGGCCCATCGGCTCTTGGCATCGGAGGTGAAGACGGCCGTGCGCCCCAGGCCATACTGCCAGCGCACCAGCAGCGGATCGCGGTCCGACACGCTCAATATCGTATCCGCGGTGGGCTTGGCGATGTAGCGCACATAGCCACGCAAGGGCGGAGCGCCATCGATCCCCACGCCATCCAGCACTTCCGCAGGCTTGGCCACCGCAGCGTGAACGGACTTCTCGACAGCCGTCGATCCCGTGTGTTCCTGTACGTCTTTCAGCAGAAGCTGCTCGAGGCCGGATGGATCGCTCAGAAAATACGACTTGCCTTTGGCGAAGCCCGCGATTTTCTCGAGATAGGCCCGGTTCACATCCTGTCCCAGACCGACGGTCGAGATGGTGATCCGGTTGTTGGCCGATTCGCGCGCCAGCGAAAGGCTGTCGCCCTCCTCGGAAATGCCGTCGGTGAGGAGCACGATGTGCTTGTACACGGCGTTCTGATACACGATTTTGCGATAGGCCTCGGTGAGCGCGGGGGCAATCTGGGTGCCGCCATCGGGGGTGATGCCGGCGATCAGGCGCTTGATCAGCGAGCGGTCTTCGGCGCGGCGCACAGGCACCGCCCATTGAAACGAGTTATCGAAGATGAGCACACCCACCTGATCGATGGGCCTCAGGTTTTCGATCACGCCAATGGCCGCCTGGCGCGCCAGCTCCATCTTCTTGCCTTCCATGGAGGATGACTTATCGATGATGAGGATGACGCAGGTGCCCTCGGGTGTGCGCGGCGGAGCGAGCTTGGCGGGCAGCGCGCGGTCGAGCGGATCGTCGGGCCGCTTGTTCTCCACGTAGATGTTACGCTCGCCCGCAATCCACAGCAACCCGCCGCCTTCCTGAACGAATTTTTCGAGATCTTGTTTGCGCGCCTGGGGTATGGATTCCAGGTCCCAATTGTTAAAAATGACCAGCTGGTACTCATCGAATTTTTCCGGGACGTCGCCCGCAAGCTGTACTGCGAACTGGCTGGATTCGAGCGTTTTTTGCAAGTGCCCTTCGGTGCCGGCGGGATCGCGGGTGATGAGCAACGCGCGCGGCTGGCGGATGGTGACGGCCTGATCGAAGCGGGCTTGACCGAGGCCCGCCCCGCTGATTTTGCCCGCCAGATCGACGGCGCCGGTGGCGGTCACACTGGCGCGCACACGCAAGTGATTCTCGCCAGGCTCGAGAGTGACTTCGCTCAGGCCCAGCGTCTTGCCCTCGGCGGTTATTTCGACCCGGGCGGCGGCGCGTCGCGGGGCGTTTACCGTTACATCCACGGGAAAGCGCTCGCCGCTGAACACTAGCATCGGCAGGCTGACGGATTCCACGCGAAGATCCGGCGGGGGAGTGCCCGCCAGAGCGTACGTATCGATGGGAATTCCAAGCTGCTGCGCCTGCCAGGCGGCCCGCGCCACGCTGCCGAGATTCTCATTGCCATCCGAGATCAGCACGACGCGGCGCACCATACCGGCGGGCAGCGTGCCGATGGCTTCGCGGATGGCGGCTTCGAGATCGGTGCCACGGCCGGCATCGCCCGCGGTGTATTGGAGTTTCCAGGATTTTCCGCCCTCCTGCGGAGCCACCTTGCGCGCCGAGCGCGCGAACGGGATCACTTCCGTCCAGTGGCGGCCGCGCGCGCGCTCGATCTCGGTGGCCAGCGCGGAGGCGCGTTCCAGATCTTGCGGAGTGACGCTGCGCGAGGTATCGGCCAGCACCGCTACCGCCACCTTGGTATCGAAGAATGTGAGACGCGGCTGGGCGAGGGCCAGGATGATGGCGAGAAACGCGCCGGTCTTGAGCAGGAGTCCGCCACGGCGCACGGTGGCCTTCCACTCGCGGAAAGCCCATGCCAAGGGCACAAGAGCCAAAACTAAAACCCAGGCGCGATCGAAGTTCATAGGGTCACGACGCCTTCTTTACGCCCGGCCGGAGGATGGCGATTCGCGCGCGGAGACGGCGCATGCGGCCCTCAGCGCGGCCAAACAGCAGCCATTCCACCAGCAGACCCATCCCGCCTAAGATGGCCAGTGCCTGCCACAAATCCCTCGAAAGTCCCGCTGTTTCAAGGAAAGCCGGAATGCCGTGTTTCGTGCCCGGCGGGAAGTCCCATTTCGCGTCCCAGAGTTCGGGCAGCGTCAACGAGTACACGGTTTCACGATCGGCGGCCAGCACGCGCACGGTTCCGGGCGTCCCGGAGAAGAAGCGCAGGGTGTGGCCGCGGGTTGTAAATGGCACCGGCGTTCCGTCCTGTTGCAGCACGCGAACTTCCTCGGGACGGATGTCCGGATCGATTTCCGTGGTCACGGTTCCGGCGCTCTCCGCCGCTACTGCCGAACGCCTGAAGAGCTCCGGCGCCATCCAGCGCAGAATGTTGCCGAACAGCAGCGGCGTGGCCAGCTCGTAACGCAAATCCGAAAGAGCGGGATGGAAGCCGAAGACTACGATCTTGTTCTTACCGGGGCGCGCCACGATGACCGGTCCGTTCTGTACCTGGCCGATCTTTACGTCATCCGGCGCAGCTTCGAAAACGTATGTGGCGGCGAGCCGCAAATCTTTGGTGCGCAGGCCGGCGCAGAGCGGGTTATCGGCACACCACCGCTCGAAGGGAACGGCTTCGAGCTTGGCGCGAATCGGAATGGGGGAAGCGTCTTCGGGCGGCTGGATCCAGATGGCATTCGAGGCCGGCGGCTGCGGAGGCCGAAAACGGTCCAGAATCACCAGTCCGCCGGCAGGGTCGGTGCGATATTCGCTCACCGGCCGGAAAATTGCGTGCACGCGCGGAATGGCAGAGAACGTAGCGCGGAGCAGGTCGGGTTCGTCTGAGTAGACCGTTAGGGTCAAGCTTGGCTGCGGCGGAAGCTCGAGCACGGCGTGATCATCGGCGGGAAAACCGTCGCGCGGAAGGAGATCGGCTTCGAGCAGGCCGGCCGCGCGCGTGCGGTACTCGAACGTGGTTTCGCGCTCGGCGCCTGGCGGAACGGTGAGCCTGTGCGCGCCCGCGGGGGAGCCTCCGAAGCGGAGCGCCACCGTCACAATTTTGGGCGACGCGCCATAGTTGCGAACGGAAGCGAAGATGTCCCAGACGTCGGGGTCTTTTGTGGATCGGCGCACGCCGATTTTTCGCAGCCCGCAGTTCTCCACCGAATCCGCTACCGGCAATACGCGCAAATTGTTGGGTGGAGACGCGGCGAGCGGATGCGGCTCGGCGGCAACGCGTCCCGGCCCCACGTAGACGATCTCACCGATGCGATGCGAGCCGAGCGTCTGTTCCTGACGGGCGAACGCCAAAGCATGGTCCAGGTTCAAAGCGGTTGCGCCCGGCTTAGACTGCGCGATGGCCTGCTCCAATTTGACGCGGTTCGATTCGAAGGCCGTCCCCGGGGTAGTCAGCGCATCGGCGCGCACCAACATCACGCGATCCGACGCGGGCACGGATTTCAAGTACGCTCTGGCCTTCTCCCGAGCTTCGTCCATCAGCGTCCGGTTGCCGGCACGGGCCGACATCCAGGCCGAAGTGTCGAGAATCAGGACATGATCGCGGGGGGTAGCCAGCGGCGTACCAAGCCGCAACTGCGCGATGGCCAGAAGCAGCAACAGCATGCTCAACAGTTGCAGGATGAGCGAGAGCGGCTGTTGAATTTTCTTTCGCTTTTGCACCACGGCAGGTTGCTCCGCCGCCACCCAGAAGCGCAGCGTGGCCACCACCTGTCTGCGGCGCGAGCGGCCCAGCAGGTAAAGCAGCACGATGGTGACGGAGATGGTCCCGAACAGGGCCAGGAACTGGGCGAGCGATAAATTCAGGAAATACATCAGGCAATCACTCGCGAGCGCACCAGCGAGCCAAAGATAATGTCCTCAATGGGCATTCCCGTGGACACGCCCACATAACGTCCGCTGTTGCGAATGGCGATCTGCTGCAGCTCGTCGGCATAGGCATCGAAGGCACGCGTATACGAGTTGCACGCGGCCTCATCGAACTGCAACTGCAGGCGCGCCTCGGTCTCCGCGTCTACCAGATCGAGCTCGCCTGTCCATGGCGGTGTGCGGTCGTCCTCGGACCAGACCTGAACGAGCAGCAGCTCGTGGCCGAAATCCGCCAGGTACTGCAGCGGCTTCGCGCAGCCGGCGTCATCCAGGAAGTCGGAAATGATGACCAGCAGGCCGCGCTGCGGATGCGTCGAGATGAACTGGCGAACCACTTCGAGATAATTGGTGCGCCCCTGGGTCTTCAGCTCGGTGAGGTAATCCACCACCGGGCTGAAGCGGTGGCGTCCGCCGCCGCATCGGATGCCTTCACCTAACCGCGAGCTGAACGGCTGGAGCGCGATGGTATCCAACCGGACCAGACCCACGTAACAAAGCGCCGCGGCCAACTTGCGCGCGTAATCGAACTTGAATCCTGCTTCGGAGTTCATCGACTCGCTGGTATCGAGCAGCATGCGCACGGGCACGCGCGGCTCCACCTGAAACATTTTGAGAAACAACTTCTCGAGCCGCAGATAGGCGCGCCAGTTGACGGCACGCAGATCGTCGCCGTGATGGAAATGACGATGGTCCAGAAACTCCTGGCCGCCGCCGGCGAAACGCGAGCTATTGTGACCGCCCACCAGGCCGTTGAACGATTTCTCCCAGTGAATCGTCAAACGCTCCAGTTTCTCCAGAAACTGGCGTTCGAGCAGAGGAGTGGAAGCCATGGCGGGCCTACGCCGCGGAGGCGTGTTCCGCCACCCCGCGGATAATGGCTGTCAGGATAGAGTCGGGGGTCTGCCCTTCGGCGTGGGCATCGAAGTTGAGAATGATGCGGTGACGCAGGACGGCGGCGGCCACGGCGTCGATGTCCTCCACACTCAAATGATAGCGGCCGCGCATAAGCGCACGCACGCGTCCGCATTCCACCAGCGCCTGTGCGCCACGCGGCGAGCTGCCGTAGCGGATATATTTCCTCGCAAGCTCGTGCGCTTCCGCCTGCTCCGGTTGCGTAGCCATTACCAGTTGAATGGCGAACTCCTGGACGTGCGGCGCCACCAGCACCTCGCGGCACACCGAGCGCACTTCGAGAATCTGATCGCGGTCGAGCGCCGGCCTGACCTGTTCATCCTGGTGCTGGATGGTGCGCTCCACGATCATGTTCAGCTCGTCGCGCGACGGATAGCGCACCAGAATCTTCATCAGGAATCGGTCGAGCTGCGCCTCGGGCAGGGGATAGGTCCCTTCCATCTCGATGGGATTCTGCGTGGCCATCACCAGGAACGGAGCTTCCAGTTCGTGCGTGGTATTGCCGCTGGTAACCGTCCGCTCCTGCATGGCTTCGAGCAGGGCCGACTGCGTTTTCGGCGTGGCGCGGTTGATCTCGTCGGCCAGAACCAGATGCGCGAAGATCGGTCCCGGCTGGAAGCGCAGCGATTTCGAGCCGTGATCGCCGGTCTCGATAATCATGCTGCCCACGATATCGGCGGGCATCAAGTCCGGCGTGAACTGGATGCGCGAATACTTCAATTGCAGTGCGCGCGCCATGGTGCGCAGCAGGGTCGTCTTGCCCAGGCCGGGCACGCCTTCGAGCAGCACATGGCCCGCAGCGATCAGGCAAATGAGTACGCCTTCGACCACATCCTGTTGCCCTACAATAACCTTTGCGATTTCGTAGCGGACTTCATTCAAACGGGAGACCGCGAGTTCGAGCCGAGCATCCGATGCCACGACTTTATTGTAGTGCATGGGTGTACGTCTCGGGCTGCGGGCGGCATGTAAAATCGACTCATGGGGCAATCGCGCGGGCCAGTGGTGTCAGCCATTGCGGCGATCGGCAGTCTGGTGGCCGCGGTGAGCTGCTGCCTGCCCGTGGGAACGTTTCTGGTGGCTGCGGGAACCGCGAGCGCAGGGCGCATCCTCGACCCATTGCGGCCCTGGCTGTTCGGTGTCTCGATTGCGGCGCTGATTCTCGGCTTCGTGCAAGCGTATGGGCGTTCACACTGCTCGCTGCGCCGGAACCCGGTCAGCATCGCGTTACTTTGGACATCGGCGGCGCTGGTTTTGTTGATGCTGTTGTTTCCGCAGGTGATCGCCGGCTTTCTCGCGGACCGTCTGGGATCGGGGAGTGTGAAGTGAAGAAAAAAACTGTTGTTCTGGCGTTACTGCTTCTGGCGCTGGCCGTCGCGGCGGCATACTTACGGTACATTCCGGGCCATACACCGGCGGGACAGGCGCCGCTGGTGAATCTCGATCAGGCGGCATTCGAACAGCAGTTCCGCGCGGCAGCGACAGGTCCGCGCGTTCTCGTGCTGCTCTCGCCGACGTGAGCGGCATGTTTGCGGGGGGCCTCCGCCATTCAATCCGCGCTGAGTCTGGCGCACAATCCGCATTTGCGGGTCTTTGTCGTTTGGGAGCCCATACTGGTGACGGATTGGGGTCCGCCATCGACGGCCAC